>DASXTQ010000042.1:0-84733 GCA_036505295.1 Candidatus Eiseniibacteriota bacterium | reverse complement strand
CAATCGATCGATCGGCATCCCAGGCGCCGAACTTGACCCTCTCGGTGAGCCTTTGGTGTCGCGTATACTTCTCGCCCCATGGAGCGGCGACTCTACATCGAGACCTACGGCTGCCAGATGAACGTGGCTGACTCCGAGCTCATGCAGGGTTTGCTCGACCGGGCGGGGTACACCAGGGTGGAACGTCCGGATGAAGCGGACGTGATCCTCGTGAATACATGCGCCATCCGAGAGCACGCGGAGCAGCGGATCTACGGACGCCTGGGGGAGCTGACCCGCCACAAGCTCCGCCGCCCGGGAGTGGTCCTGGGCGTGGCCGGCTGCATGGCGCAGCATCTTCGCGCCAAGCTCATCGAGCGAGTCCCGCAATTGGATCTGGTGGTGGGCCCCGACGGGTATCGACGCCTTCCCGAGCTGATCGACGAGGCGCGGGAGGAACCCACGCTCGCGGTCCGGCTGAGCCGTGTCGAGACCTATGGCGATCTCGTGCCAGCGCGCGCCGACGGCGTGCGGGCGTGGGTAAGCATCATGCGGGGCTGCGACAAGTTCTGCACGTTCTGCATCGTGCCCTACGTGCGCGGCCGCGAGCGGAGTCTCCCTGTGGGGGACGTGTTACGCCAGGTCGAGCACGCCGCCGCCGAGGGATTCCGGGAAATCGTATTCCTGGGGCAGACCGTGAACGCCTACCGCGACGGTGACGTCGATTTCGCCGAGCTCCTGGCTCGCGCGAACCGCGTGGAAGGGATCGTGCGCATCCGGTTCACGTCCCCCCACCCGTCCGACATGAGCGACCGCGCGATCGAGGCGCTCGCGGCCTGCGACAAGGTTCCGCCCCACGTGCATCTCCCACTTCAGTCGGGATCCGATTCCGTGCTCGAGCGGATGCGCCGCACCTACACGATGGAGGAGTACGCGGCGCTGGTTGGGAAGATCCGCCGCGCCGTGCCCGGAGTCGCGCTCTCGACCGACATCATCGTGGGCTTTCCGGGGGAAACCGCGGAGGACTTCGAGGCGACGCGAGCGGCAATGCGGCGAATCGGGTATGAGAGCGCCTTCGTCTTCAAGTATTCCCCGCGGCCCGGAGCCCGCTCGGCGGAGTGGGCCGAGACAGTGGACGAGGAGGAGAAGACGCGGCGCATCACGCTCCTGATCGAGGAGCAAAAGGGGACCTCCCTTCTCAAGAACCGAGCGGACGTCGGATCCATCGCCCAGGTGCTCGTCGAGGGTCCAACCCGCCGGAACCCGTCGGAGTGGTTCGGGAAATCCGCGCATTTCAAGACGACCGTGTTCCCGCACCGAGGGGAGCGCGTTGGGGATTTGATTCCGGTCCGCGTCGCCGCGGCGACGCCGCACGCGCTGCTCGGGGAGGGGGTACTGGCAGCGAGTTTCGCGGCCACCGAGGACGCTACCGTCTGAGCCTCCGCGCGGCGGCTCTGCTTCTGGTCTTCCTCGACCTCCTCGCTCCATCCCGCGCGGGCGCGACCGCGGTTCCGGGCCTCCGGTACCGAATCGACGTCACCCTCGATCCGCTTCGGCACCGTCTCTCGGGGCGCGCCGCGATCACCTATCGGAGTGGCGCGGATTCGCTCCTTCATTCCATCTACCTCCACGCGTATCCGAACGCGTTCCGCGGTCCGCATACGATCTTCGGCTGTGAGGGGGAGCGCTGGGGCGAGGACTACGCGCTCCGCTTCGCGAGCCCGAGTCAACGCGGCTGGATGTCGATCGATTCGGTCTCGGTCGACGGCGTGCCTGCCTCGATCTCGATGGAGGAAACGGTCGCCCGGGTGGATCTGCCTCGGCCCTTGAAGCCCCGGGGCTCGGTCACGGTCACGCTCCGCTTCGAGGTCCAGGTCCCGAAGCCCTTCGCGCGGTTCGGCCACGTTGGCGATTCCTACTCCGTGGGGCAGTGGTATCCCAAGGTCGCGGTCTACGACGATCTTGGCTGGCACGCGGATCCCTACCATTACCTATCTGAGTTTTACGGGGACTACGGCACCTTCGACGTCGCCATCACCCTTCCGGACCCATTCTGGGTCGGCGCGACGGGCGTGTTGAGGAGCACGGAAGAGGGCGATAATCAGATCCCGCTCGCGGATCGCGAGACCGCCGGCGATAGCGTGACCGTGCGACTGCGCGCGGTCCCGGCCGATTCGCTCCGGGGCCGATGGCCGCGGACGATGCTCGCGGTCGAATCCGATCTCGCGCCGCCCCGAGGCAAGCAGAACGGGCCGGTCGAGGTTAAGCGGGCAAAAGGAGCGACCCTCCGGGTGCCACGCGGGACGCCCGTCCATTACAGCTATTCGTGGGTCGAGACCGAAAAGGATACGCGCGAGGAGGCGGACGCACATGGAAGGCCCGGCCCCCTTCATTTGATCCTTGCGTCGCGCGACACGACGCTCGTAGACACCCTCCGCACCCTCGCGCAGGCGAGCGCGCCCAAGGACAGCATTCTTCCCTCGCTCAAGACCCTCCGGTTTCACGCCGACCGCGTCCACGATTTCGCCTGGGTGGCGTCCCCCGACTACGTTCGCGGCGATACCATCTGGAACGGCATCTCGATTCGCGCCCTCGCGTTCCGTGAGGACCAGGATCGTTGGCGCGAGCAGAAAGCGGTCGTCGCTTCGGCGATGGCGTTCTTGAGTCGAGAAGTTGGTCCATACGTCTGGCCCACGTTCACGAGCGCCGAAAGCCACGTCGGCGGAGGGGCGATGGAGTACCCGATGCTCATCATGAACGAGCCGGACGTGCCGTCGAGCTGGGTCGGGTCGCTCGATGCCACGGTCGCGCACGAGGTGGCGCACAACTGGTTCTACGGCATGCTGGGGAGCGATGAGCGCGCCCATCCCTGGCTCGACGAGGGTTTCACGCAGTACATGGAGGACCGCTACGGCGACTGGAAATACCCGCGCGGGCTCCTCAAGCGGCGAAAGCTCCTCCCCTGGACGAGCCCGCTCCGGGATTTCTTCCTGGACGAGAATCGGTACCTCTCCCGTGCCTACGCGCGGGACGAGCAGCCGATTTCGACGCCCGCGGATGCGTATCACGGCTGGACGAGCTACGCGGTCGGCGCCTACTCGAAGCCCGCGATGATGCTGCATACGCTTCGCGGCTACCTTGGTGACTCCACGTTCAGCGCGTTCCTCCGCCAGTACTACCGCACGAATTTTCTCCGGCACCCTCGTCCCGTCGATGTCGTGAACGCCGCCGAGCGGGTCTCGGGGCGCGATCTCCAGGGCTGGTTTCGCCCCTGGCTCGAGGGGACCGGAACGGCGTCCATCGCCCTGCGCGGGATTCACAGGGGTCCGACCGAAGAGGAGCACATCACGACGGTCAAGGTGAGGCGCGATGGAGAGCTGGCCGGGCCGTTTCCGCTCGAGGTGCGCTTCGCGGATGGGACGCGCGAGAAGGTGATTGTATCCGGGCACGAGCGGAAGACGAGGCTCATCTTCGGAGGTGAGCCCCGCCTCACGAGCGCGATTCTGGATCCGGACCACGAGCTGATCGAGCTGAACCGTCTCGACAACCGGAGCGGCGCGCCGCCTCTCCGATTCAAGCCGCTGTACGACTTCCACTCCTCGGAGGCGATGACGTTTCTCTACGGACCGATGATCTGGCACGGCAGGGCCGAAGGCGCACGGCTGGGCGTTTGGACCACCGGACGGTATCTGCCTTCGAGCGATTTCCCGGAGGGCATCCTGAGCGCCGGCGGTGGCCTCGTCGCCGGCACGCGAGACGGCGACCTGTCGTGGAGCGCGTGGTTCGGGCGGCGCGTGGGCGCCCTCGGCGCGCGCGGACAGGTCGAGGTCGACGGGGCGCGCGACGCGGGCCTCCTTCGCACCGGAATCCACCTGGGCAACCTCGCTACGGGCTCGTCGAGACGGCACCCGTTTCGTGCCTGGCAGGTCTCGCTCGACTACCGGGATCGCTATGACTTGATACCCGTAGATCCACGCTACTGGTCGGCGGGAAGGGGGCTTCACGCCAAGGCTCGTTTCACCCTGGATACCCAGGGCCCGCGCCGCGCCGAGCACGTGAGCCTCGACCTTCGCGGCGGCTCCTCGGCGTTTCGCTCGAGCGATGATCCCGAGTTTCACTACGAGCGCGCTTCGATCGAAGCGCGTCAGATGCTCGATCTCCTGCCGCGTGGAAACGCCCATGTCTCGTGGAGGCTCTTTGCCGGCTCGACATTCGATCAACCGCCGCGTGAGCTGCTTTTCGACGCTGGGGAGGGAAGCCGCGTCGATTCACTCGATCGTTTCTACCTGAACGACCGCGGCCCGCTGCTCGCCTCCGGACACTACCTCCTCGGCGGGGGAGGTGGGCTCAGGGGCTATCGCGGGCGAGCGGCTCTGGGAAAGCGCGTATGG
The DNA here is from genome assembly GCA_036505295.1 of Candidatus Eiseniibacteriota bacterium. Lineage (GTDB taxonomy): Bacteria > Eisenbacteria > RBG-16-71-46 > SZUA-252 > SZUA-252 > WS-7. The sequence goes on along the minus strand of DASXTQ010000042.1, from coordinate 80,363 downwards.
GGTATGAACGTGGACTTAGGGCTCGCCGGCGTGCCGGTGTCGGTCTTCGGCGATCTGGGGCGGATCGAGACCGGCCGCCCGCTCGGCGACGCGGGGCTCTCCTGCGGGGCGGGACCGTTCCGGATCACGTTCCCCCTCTGGGTCGGCCGCCCCGAGCCGGATCATGACCCCTGGCGCTTCCGTTGGCTCGCCTCGATCGAAACGTTCCCGATTTCGTTCTGATTGTGATCGCTCTATGTCGTCGCCTGGAGGAGGGCTTCGGCGGCTTGACAGCAGAATGGGCCGGGCGGAGAATGACACGAGGGAGGGCCTCCATGAAAATCGAGATCATATACTGCACCGAATGAAACTATCTCCCCAGGGCCACCAGTTTGGCGGCCGAGCTGAAGAAACAAATGGGCGTTGAATCGAAGTTGATCGCCGGCGGTGGAGGTGTTTTCGAAGTTTCCGCCGACGGAAAAGTCATCTTCTCGAAAAAGTCGGTAGGCCGATTCCCCGAGGTCCAGGAAATCATCGGGGCGCTCCAAAAGACCACGTGAACGTGACCCGAGGGGATGACCCTCGGCGTCTCGCGAAACCGGCCCCGCACCGCGGGGCCGAGTCGTTTTCAGGAGGGGGGTTCATGCGCACGCGCTCCGTCATCATCGCCGCTCTATGCTTGGCCATGGCGCCGGCAACGGCCGCTCCGCGGCGCGCAGCCGCATCCGAGATCATCCACCGCGAGACGCTCCCGAACGGGCTCCGGGTCCTTCTCGTCGAGAATCACTCGAAGCCGCTGGTCGCGGGATGCGTCTTTGTTAACGGAGGCAGCCGCACCGAATCCCCGGCCCTTTCGGGCCTGAGCCACTACTACGAGCATCTCATTTTCCGCGGCGGTTCCCTGAAGCAGGGCGAGCTCGAATACCGGAAGCAAATACAGCGGATCGGCGACGAGAGCGGAGGTTATACCGAGAACGACTACACCTGTTATGGATTCACCGCGCCCAAGGAGAATTTCGACGAGGCGTTCGACCGTACCGTCGACGCGGTGATGAATCTGAGATTGACGCAGGCCAAGGTCGCCCGCGAGCGGCAGGTCGTGATGGAAGAGTACAATCAGGGTCAGGACCGCCCCGATAACAAGGTCTACTATCAAATCGAGCGGCTCATGTTCCGCGACCACCCCTACAAGCGGGACACGATCGGCTTGAAAGACGTCATCGAGCACGCCTCGCTCGCGACCTTCCGGACGTTCTACGCGGAGCGTTACGTCCCCAATCAGATGATCCTCGCCCTGGTCGGAGATTTCGACGCCGTTGCCGTCCGATCCAAGGTGGCGAAGGCGTTCGCGGGCTATAAGCGCGGGCAGGATGACTTCGAGCAAGGTCTGACCGAGAAGCCCCAGGCGGAATTCCGCATGGGGGTGGAATCCATGAAGACTCCCACCACCTGGACCTACCTCGGATTCCGTGTGCCCTCCTATTCCGATCCCGACGCGCCGGCGCTCACCGTTCTCGCGTCGCTCCTGGGCAAGGGAACTTCGTCGCGCCTCTACAAGGCGCTCAAGGAGCGGGAGAACCTTGTCACCTCGGTCGACGCCCAATTCGAGATCCGTAAAGATCCGGGGATATTTCGCGTCTCGGCCGAGCTCCCCCCCCAGAACGAGTCCAAAGTCTTCGCGATCATCCGCGACGAGCTCAAACAGCTCGCGACGCGGGTGGTGCCTCCGATCGAGTTGGAGCGGGTGAAATCAAGCCTCCAGAATCAGTATGCGTTCGATTCGGAGCTCTTCTTCGACAGGGCGGAGCGCCTCTGTCGTTACGCCCTCATGTCGGACGTGTCGCTCGAGCCGCTTTGGCCTTCGCTCATCCAGAGTGTGACGGCCGAGGATCTCCAGCGTATCGCGAGGCAATACTTCGCGGCCGACCAGGCATCCTATTCGGTCGTGCGTCCGAAGGATGCGAGCGGTCCTTCCGACAGCGACGTGCGTGCGATGCTCGCACCGTGGCGCGCAGGATGGCCCACACAGTCCGCCGTGGTACCGACGGCGGCCCTCCAGAAGGAAGTGCTGCTGAACGGCGTGACGCTTCTTCTCAAGGAGGACCACGCGACACCCGTCGTCGCGGTTTCGGCCATGGCGCGTGGCGGACAGTGGATCGAACCCGAGGGTCTGGCCGGGGTCTCGAACATGACGGCGATGCTCCTTCGCCGGGGCGCGGGCGCTCTAAGCGCACGGGAGATCTCCGAGAGGGTGGATGCGCTCGGCATGAGGCTCGAGTCGGAAGGGGCGCCCGACTACGCGGAGGTTTCGTGGCAGGTGCCGTCGCGCAACTTTGCCAAGGCATGGGATGTTTTTCGTGACGTGGTCACGCGGCCGACCTTCCCGGCTGGCGAAGTGGCCAAGGTCCGTGAAGACCTCATGCAGCGCGCGAGGAGCATCGGAGACCGGCCCTTCGACTACACCAACACTCAGTTTTGGAATCGATTGTTCAAGAATTCACCGTACCGGCATCCTCTCGATGGCGACACGGTATCGCTGGCCAAGATTCAGCTTGCCGATGTGCGTAAGGCTTACGAGACGATGTTCTCCGGGAAAAACCTCGTGGTCGCGATCGTGGGAGATTTCGACGCCACCACCGCCCGCGAATCGGCGCGCCGCGCGTTTTCGAGCTTCAGGGCGGGAGCCCCCGTTGCCACGGAAGGGCGGCGCGATGACGCGCCCCCCGAGTTCAGGTCCGTGTTCGTGGACAAGGATCAAGAGCAGGTTACCTACAACACCGGCTGGCCGGGGTGTTCCGTGCGCGATCCCGACTATGTAGCGCTCAAGACCGCCGTGGGCCTGATCGGCGACAAGCTTTTCTTCAAGTATGTGTATGAGAAGGGCGTCGCGTATCGATCCTGGTTTTACATGTCCGATCGATTCGGACAGGCATCCGCGCAAAACGAGATGGGAGTGACCCCGGCGAATTTCTCGATGGCTTCAGGGGGGGTGCTCGAGGACATCGCGCGTGTGAACCGCGAAGGGGTAACCGAGCCGGTGCTCAAGAGCGCGGTCGCGTTACTGCTTTCCCGTTATTACCTGGGCGCTCAGGATAACGCGTCCCAGGCCCACAGGCTCAGTTTCTACGAGACGGCGGGTCTGGGCTACGAGTTCGCCGACCGCTATCCCGAGGCGCTCCGAAAAGTCACGCCGGAAGAAGTGACGGCAGCCGCGCGGAAGTATTTCGATCCGGGCCGCTACACGCGGGTCGCGGTGGGAAGGGAAGAGGCCGCGGCCGCGGCGAAAGGGAAGCCGGCGGCGCCGTCTCGCTAAGCCTAGGACCGCGGGACCCCGCGGTGCGCTAGCGCTTCGCCTTGGCCGATGCGAGCCCGCAACCGAGCCCGAGGATGGCCGAAGGCAGAAGCGATTGGCGGATCGAGTTCCCGGGCAGGCCCGCGAGCACCCCGAGCCCCAATCCGATGAGCGCGCCCCAGAGCGCTCCACGCCAGAGCGGCGTCGACCCCTTGTTGGCGTAGGCAGCCAGGATACCGTTGATAATCCCCTGCGAGGTCCGGCCGAGCAGACTCGCCGAAATCACCGCGGCGGAGCTCGCGCCCCGGGCGTTGTACAGGCCGTAGAGCAAACCCAATAGGACCCCGACCAAAACCCCCGCCGAAACCTTTGTCATTTCATGCCTCTCCCCGCGGCGCCAACTTCCAGAGGCGATGTCGCACGGGAAGATAACCGCCCGAGCTCACGCCGTCCAGCCCGCCCAGAAAACGGCTGGAGAAGGCCCCCTCTTGCGACGATAAGTCCTTGGATAGGCTGCGTTCCGGGCTCCTTTGGAGGATCTCTCCGCGCATGGCTCCGATTCGACAGACGCTTTCGCCGACGCTGGCCCAGACCCCCGGCCTGGGCGAAGCCTTGCGCGAGTATTTCGAGCGCACGCCCGTAGGGATGATTCTCCTCCGTGAAGACCGGCGTATCTTCGCGGTGAACAGCGCCCTCTCCAACCTCGCCGGCATCAACGCCTCCATCCTGCCGGGGTCGTTTCTCCGGCGCTTCCTTTGGTCGGATCAGGCCGGGGATCTCGAGGACCGAATCTTCGAAGAGGTGGACCGCGACAAGCGCTGGGTCGGAGAGGTCGACTTCCGCTCCTCCCTCGGCGACTCGTGTCCCATGATGCTCGCGATCGCCCCGGTCTCCGGCGGCGAGGGAGCCGAGGTGCGCTACATCGCCACCGTCGTGGAGATGGGCCAGCAGCGCTGGATCGAAGCGGAATCCTTTCGGCGCGCCCAGGAGCTTGCCGCGTTCGCCGCGATTGCGGTCGCGACGGGAAGCAGCCACGATCCCCAGGAGATGCTCGGCGCCGTCTCCCGCCAGGTCGTGGAAGGCCTGGGTATGGACGCGTGCTGGATCCAGCGCTTCGACGCGGCGGAATCCGTTCTCCGCCTCGTGGGCGAGGCGAGCTACCTGAATCCATCGATCAAGCTCTCGCCGCGCATGATTCCCGACGCAGCCAACCCGGCCGTGCTTCGCGCGATGCAGACGCGCGAGCTGGTGGCGGAGTCGGAGCTTCTCGACCGGAGCATTGCCACCGTGGTGCACATGCCGCTCCTCGCACGAGGCGAGGTGGTAGGCGTGATCTCGATTCTGAGCATCGCCGGCGAGAAGCTTTCCTCACGCGAATCGGATCTCTTGCGTGCGGTGAGCTATCAGATCGGGACCGCCGTCCAAAATGTGCGTCTGGTCGAATCGGTCCGGCAGCACGAATCGGAGCTCCAGGAGAAGAACGACCAGCTGGAGCGGCTCGTGGAACGGCTGCGCGCCGCGGACCGGATGAAGAGCGAGTTCCTCGCGAACACGTCGCACGAGCTTCGGACGCCGCTCAACTCGATCATCGGATTCCTGAATCTGATCATCGACGACCTCTGCCAGGACGAGGCCGAGCAGAAGGAGCTGCTCCGCCACGCGCTCGAGAGCAGCCGGCACCTCCTCGATCTTATCAATGACGTGCTCGATCTCTCGCGGATCGAAGCGGGTCGCCTCGAGGTGGAGCTGGAGAACGTGCAGCTCGCGCCGCTCCTCTCCGATGTGATCGAGAACCTCGACGTCCAAGCGCGCGCGAAGGGACTTGAGCTCGGCTCCTCTGGCTTGAGTCCGGAGATCGTGGTCCACGCCGATTCCGCGCGCCTTCGCCAGATCCTCGTCAACGTCATCGGGAACGCGATCAAGTTCACGAACGAGGGGTCGGTCTCGGTTTCGGTGGAAGCCTCGGCGGGCTCGCCGTACGCGGAAATCGCGGTCCGCGATACAGGGATCGGGATTCCGCTCCAACGGCGCGAGTTCCTCTTCCAGAAGTTTTCGCAGGCGGACGCGTCCATGACGCGCAAGTTCGGCGGGAGCGGGCTGGGTCTCGTGATCGTGAAAGAGCTGGTCGAGATGATGGGTGGCACGGTCGCGATCGACAGCCCGGGAGAGGGGCAGGGCACCACGGTCCGGATCTCGGTCGCCCGTGGGCGGTCTACGGACTCGTGACCTCTACGACGAGGAGGGCGCCGCGCTGGAAGCGGATCCAGGCGGGGGTCGACTCCACGACGTTGGAGATGGAGTCGTGCCGCCCCAGCTCGAGCGTGCGATTTCGAAGGGGGTAGCGGAGGTTTTCGGTGGTGACGCCCTCCACGGGGCTCGCGACCGCGAAAAACGAGACGACGGTTCCCCGGGGGCAGTCAAGCTTCACTTCCGTGCCGGCCACGTACGCACGGCCGTCGTCCCCCTCCATCACGATTCGCACGCGACCGAGATACTTGCACAGGAGGCCGACGTGGCCGATGACATGGTCGAGCCGCCCGGAGGCAGCACCGAGGAGCGTGATCTCCTCGAACGGCCCTTGCTGGAGTGCGTACTCGATCGCCTTTTCGGCATCGGTGCGATCCTCGCCCGCGTCGCGGATCTGGGGAACGTCGCGGAAATGCGCGAGCGTCTCCGGAGTCACCGAATCGAAGTCCCCGACGATGGCCGCCGGCTTCACGCCGAATCGGCGGGCCGTGTTCGCGCCTCCATCGGCGCAGACGAAGAGCGCGGATCGTGCGAGCGCCCGATGAAGGTTGTCGGCCGCAGGTGGCGTTCCGTTCGCGAGGATGACGGCACGTGGCATCGCGCTGGTCGCAATCGTGGCTGGTGGTATGCTGCATGGCTCGGGAGGATGGCCGCGGCGCCAGCCTAGCACCGGAGGGGAAACGATGGCAAATCGCAGGGAAACCTTGTCGGTTATCGCGATCGCCGGCTTTGCGCTCCTGACGGCGTGCAGTGGGCTCTATCTCGGGTTCGTCTCGCCGCGCGCGGGCGGGCGCGGAAAGCCGGTCGCCCGGGTGCCGGACCAGGGGCCCGTCATTTACCAGATGGCGTCGGTATTCTCGAAGCCCAATCGCGTGAGGCTTCAGTGGCGCGATGTTCCGGGCGCCACGGGATACAGGATCAAGGTCCTGAGCGCTCAGGACGACTCCCTCTTCGTGAGCCCCCCGCTCACGAGCAACGCATGGGTCATCCCCAAGGACCTCAGTGCGCGGATGAAGCGGCAGACGATCTATCGATGGCAGCTCACTGTGTTCTTCCCGAGTCGCACCGAAGTATCCGATCCGGCCGCGTTCGCGACCCAGTAAACTCCCCCTTGACACGCCTTCCCTCCGGCACAATGCTCTTCCTAACCGTTAGGGGTGGCCGGAACAAAACCGGCCTGAGAGCAAACCCTAATAACCTGATCTGGGTCATGCCAGCGTAGGGAAACGGGGACAGTCCGACCTTCCGTACTGTGCCGCGTTCCCTCGGAGCGCGGCTCGATTGTTTTCGGAAGGATGGTGCCCTCGATGAAGCGTCGCCCCGTCTCGCCCTTCATAGCTGCCGCATTGGTTGCCCTTGCTGCGAGCTACGCCTCCGCGGCCATCGGCGCGCCCCTCCTGGGCCGCGTCCTGGACGCGCGGAGCGGAGAGCCCCTTTCGGACGCGAGGGTGCGGATCCTCGCCCCTCCCATGGAAACGGCCACGGGTCGCGGTGGGGATTTTCTGTTTTCGAATCTGGCAGGGGGGACCTATGAGCTCGAGGCGTCGCGGCTTGGATTCGCGCCGGAGAGGCGGAGCGTGAGCTTGGGCGCGGACACGGTCGCGGTCGAGTTTCGTCTCGAGCCCAGACCGGTCCCCGTCCCGCTGGTCGAGGTCACGACCACCCGCGCGACGGAACGGGGCTCGCCGGTTGCGTTCACCGACCTCGATCGGAAGACGCTTCAGGAGCGCTATTGGGCGCAGGACGTGCCGATGCTCCTCGCCGAAACACCGGGCGTCTATGCCTATTCCGATGCGGGAAACGGCATCGGTTACTCCTACGTCAAGATTCGCGGATTCCCCCAGCGCCGCGTCGCGGTCACGATCAACGGCATTCCCCTCAACGATCCCGAGACGCATGAAGTCTACTGGGTGGACCATCCGGATCTCGTTTCGAGCGGGCAATCGCTTCAGGTACAGCGAGGGGTTGGGAGCGCCCTGTACGGGGCGAGCGCGGTAGGGGGGTCCGTAAATCTGGAAACGGTCTCGATCCCGCCGGAGCGGCGGATATCCATCCAGACCGGAGCCGGCAGCTACGACACCAAGCGCTTCTCGCTGGAGTATGAGTCCGGGCTTCTCGACGACCAATACTCCCTAACCGGCCGCTACTCGCGGATCGAGTCGCAAGGCTATCGTGAGCTCTCGTGGTCTAGGCTCTGGTCCTACTACCTTTCGGCGGCGCGGATCGACCCCTGGATCACGTCGCGGCTCAACCTCTACGGCGGCCCCGAGCAGCTCCACCTCGCCTATTACGGAGTGGATCGTTCCTACCTGGACGGCGCGATCACCGGCGATGCCAAGGAGGACCGGAGACTCAACCCGCTCAACTGGCGAAACGAAACCGACAACTTCTTCGAGCCGCACTATGAGCTGATCCAGGACGTGAAGCTCGGCGAGCGAACGGTCCTCACGTCGTCCGCGTTCTATTTCCCCGGGAAGGGGTACTACGACGATTTCCCGTACGGTCCGCAGAGTTTCGATTCGCGCCGCCTGCCGACCTTCGAGGTGGATTCGGATTCTCTTTACCCCGCGAGCTATTACGCCACCGATTCAACCGGCGCGCCGGCCGCGCAACCGGACGGCCGGTTCCTGGTGACCGGCTCCGACATGACGCAGCGGCTCTGGGTCAGGAACCGGCACATGGGCTGGGTTCCCCGCGCCCGGTACTCGCACGGCAAGGGGGATCTGACCGTGGGCGGGGAGTGGCGCGAGCACGAGGGCCGGCACTGGGGTGAGCTGACGTGGGCGCAGGCGCTGCCGTTGGGAACGGAGCCGAACCATGTCTTCTACGACTACACGGGGCGGGTCAGAGCCCTTTCTGGATTCGCGCAGGAGGGCTACTCGCTCAGGCACGATCTCAAGCTGACGGGGAGTCTCCAATGGCGGCAAACGCGATACGCGATCGGGAAGGACCGTTACTCGGGGTATGACTTCCACCTCACCTATTCGTTCTTGAATCCTCGGGTAGGGCTCAACTGGAACGCGACGGAGCGATGGAACGTGTTCGGGAATTACGCGCACACGAAGACCGAGCCCACCCTGAGCGAGATCTACCGGGCGGATGATCCGACGGCGGTGCCGCTCTTCCGCGTTGTGGACGTGGCGAATCATGTCTACGAGGATCCACTCATCCACCCCGAGCTGCTCCACGACTACGAGACAGGCGTCGGATACCGGAATGGGAATTCTTACCTCAAGCTGACCGGGTTCAAGCTGGATTTCCGCGACGAGATCGTGTCGAACGGGCAGATCACCACTCTCGGTGTTCCCATTACGGGAAACGCCGCCCGATCCGCGCACGAGGGAATCGAAATCGAGGGGGGCTGGACGCACCCGAGCGGGCTCGAGGTGTCCGGGAATGCCTCCCTGAGCCGAAACCGTTTCCGCGACTATCGTGAATACGTGGATTCGACGACGGTGAACGATTTCGGTGGGAACACCATCGCGGGGTTCCCGAGCCGGCTTGCCAACGTGACGCTCGGATACCGCCGCGGAGGCGCGCGCGTGGCGCTCACCTTGAATGAAGTCGGTCGCCAATATCTCGACAACTCGGAGGACAACCGAAAGGACCCGGCGCTCAGGAACGCCCCCGGGTACCAGGAGAAGCTCATCGAAGAGCACGCGACGCTGAACGGGCTCGTTTCGTTCGACCTCGGCCGGAACTCCGTGTTCAGCCCGCTCGGTGCGCGCCGCCTCCTCCTCGAGCTACGGGCGATGAACCTGACCGGGCTGCGATACGAAGCGTCGGGATACGTGTTCGCCGAGGTGCCGTATTTCTATCCCTCCGCCACGCGGAATATCTTCGTGAGCGTAAAGGCGGACTTCTGAGCGCACCGCTCCACCCCGTTGACCTCGCGCTCATCGGGGCATATGCGGGATTTCTCCTCTATGTGGGCGTGCGGCTCTTCGGGGTGGCGCACCGAGGTCCTGTCGAGTATCTGGTCATGGGGCGCGCGCTGGCGCTGCCCTCCTTCGTGGCGACGCTCGTCTCCACTTGGTACGGAGGGGTGCTCGGCGTGGGGGAATACTCCTACCGGTACGGGATCTCAAACTGGCTCGTCTTCGGCGTGCCGTATTACCTGGGCGCCGCCCTTTTTGCGATCTTCTTCGCCCGCCGCGCCAGGCGCTCGGAGCTTTTCACGGTCCCCGACCAGCTGGACCGCGCGTACGGCCGTCCCGCGGCGCTCCTCGGGGCGGGAATCATCCAGGTCCTTTCGTCGCCGGCACCGTACGTCCTCATGCTCGGCATCCTGATCCAGATGATCTTCGGTTGGGCCCTCCTGCCGGCTGTGCTCGTGGGGACATTCTTCTCCACGGCCTACTCCTTCCGGGGCGGAATGCGCTCGGTGGTGAACGCCGACAACGTCCAATTCATTCTCATGTACCTGGGATTTCTGGTGGCGCTGCCGCTATTGGCCGCTCGTTTCGGGGGGCTCGACTTCTTGCGGGGGCATCTCCCCGCGACGCATTTCGTCTGGCACGGGGGGAACGCGCCCCAGTACATATTCGTCTGGTATTTCATCGCCCTCCAGACCTTGGTCGAGCCCGCGTTCTATCAACGCTGCTTCGCGGCGAAGGATGAAAGGACCGCCCAACGCGGCGTGCTCGTCTCGATCGGCTTCTGGATGCTTTTTGATTTTCTCACCACGTTCACCGGTATGTACGCACGCGCGCTCATGCCGGCGCTGTCAAACCCGACCGCCTCCTACCCGGCGCTCGCGATCACCTATCTCCCTCCGGTGGTGCAGGGCATTTTTTACCTCGGCCTTCTTGCGACCGTGATGTCGACGGTGGACGGCTATACGTTTATCGGCGGCGTGAATTTCGGAAGGGACTTGATCTGGCGTTGGCGCCGGGAGGCGGATGAATCGCGAGTGAACCGCTACGCCCAAGTCGGGTTTCTGGTGACTGCGGTCGTCGCGGTCGTGCTCGCCCTGTTTTTCCGCTCCGCCGTGGACCTATGGCACGACGTGGGCTCGGTTGGAGTCCCGGCACTCCTCGTCCCTCTCGCAAGCTCCTACCACCCGCGATGGAGGATGCGCCCGGCCGTAGCGACGTGGTGCATCGCGGCAAGCGGAGCGGTGTCCTTGGCCTGGCTGCTGTCGCGATACCGGCCCGGCTCGAGTGGGGCATATTTCCTCGCTTTGGAGCCGATCTATGCGGGGCTCATCGTGAGCGCACTGTTTTGGGCATTCGATCGAGTGTGGCGAACAGGGGACACCGTCGCCCCAAAGTTGACACCAGGCGGTCTCTGACGCCGGAGCGGGCAGGGCTCTTTGGAAGCCGGCAAACCGGTAAGGAATCGGATACCAGAAGGATACGGACGCAGAGTGCCGGACGGCTGATCGTGGCATGCCCGGTGCAAGCGCCTGCGTGCCTTGGGGTGGAACCCCAACCTCTTCGCGTCGGGAGATTGTAGACAGCCCAAAGGAGAATGCCTATGACACCACACCGATGCCTTACGGCCGTGCTCCCCCTGATCTCTGCCATTTGCCTGTCCGGTTGCAGCACGCAAGGAGTGACCAAGCCCCAAGAAGCTCGGCAAAACGCCGATCGGACCGCGATCGATAATCTGGTTGCGGCCGCCCCCGAGTTCGAGGTCTCGTTCGATGATGGTGGCGAGCTGCTCGGAGACGGGATCGCCCCGGTAGCCGCCGGGACTCAATCCGCGCAGGCGGAGAGCACCGCGGTCCTTCCCGTCCATTGGGGACGCTGGCGGGTGCCGCCCAACCATCCCCCGGTCCGCACGATCACGTTTCTGACCCCGCCGGACGGCGACCGGGCGCTCGTGAAGGTCAACGTCAAGTATGACGGCTGGTTCTTCGTGGATCTGACCGACGACGGAATGCGAAACCCCGGCAAGAAGCCGCTGCGCGATCAAAAGACCCGCTACGCGCTATTCAAGAAGATCTGGTTTCACCCCGACAGCACCTCAACCGATTCGGTTTTCGGTTGGCGGCTCGTCGCGGTCTCGCCCGCCGAGTTCACGATGATCGATCCCGCACGTCAGACCGTGAACATCCACTCGGTCACATTGACCGGTGAGCGGACCCACGTGACGATCACGGATCCGGCCGCGCTCCTTTCGCTCGGGCATTCGACGGGACTGCTCCCGATCTTTCGTGCTGGAGAAAGTGTCAAGGTCGAGGCGTCCATAACGAATACGGATCAAGGTCTCGTCCCCCCCACCTTTGTCTACCTGCACGCGCCTACCTCAGACCGGGCGTTTCCGGGTCCCCTGGACTGGATCCGGGTACTCATGTACGACGACGGGACGCACGGTGACGTGACGCCGGGAGATGGGACCTTTACGGCGACCTGGACGGTTCGCAATCAAGGTCGAAACCACATCGCGGTCGACGTCCTCAACTCGCGCTGCCTGCAGAACGAAACGGACGACGACTACAATTCCACGACATGGGGAATCCCTTTCGCTTCCTACCCTAGCTTCCTGGCGTCGTCCGAGAGGCCGTAGCCGCTTCAGTCCACTGGGTTGCACGATGCCCCGCCGGCGAACGTCGGCGGGGCTTTCTGCTGTATTCTGCCCTGATGCAATCCCAGGAAACGGCCGAGGGCGGAGCACGATGGCGAACCGCGCTTCTCTGGGGAATTCTCGCGTTGGCCGCTGCGGCGCTCTTGACCCGGGCGGTGATCCCGGGAATCGCGCCCGCGAGCGATCTCTGGGATTATTCTCAGGAGTCCCGCCAGATCGCGCGCGGCGAAGGCTTCACATCGCTTTACACCTATCCCGTTTTCCTCGGCCACGAAGTCGCGCCGTTTCCCGTGCCCTGGCGCATGCCGCTATACGCCGCGCTCGGCGCGCTCCTACTCAAGCTCGGGATCCCGCTTCCCGGCGGTTTCCTCTACATGGGCGCGGTGGCCCATGCGCTTCTTGTCGCGATGACTTACTGGCTCGGCGCAAGGCTTCATTCGGACCGCGCCGGATCGTGGGCCGCCGCATGCGCGCTCGCGAGTCCCCTTCTGCTTGATTTCTACAACCCCGGGATGAGCCAGGCACCCGCGGCCGCGCTTGGCCTCGCGGTGTGGATCATTCTGCTCGGCTCACGCGGAGCGCTCGCTGCCGGCGCGGCGGCGCTTGCCGCGGCCGCCGCGTGGCACCTGCGCGGCGAATCCCTTCTCTTCGTCCCGATCTGGCTCTGGATCGCGGCGAGTCCCGATCCCGCGGCGCCCGCCGCTTCCGCAGGCGCACCCCGCTGGACGCGCGCCGTCGCGTTCGGCACCGTGTACGCGGCGCTCTGCCTGCCTTGGCTCGTCATCGTGCATCAAGCGCGCGACGGATTCGCAATCCAAGGGAATCCCATGCTCCTCTACACGCCGCAGTATCCCGGGTATTCGTCATCGCGGATGCTCGGCGCGCACCTGCCGGGTGTCATAGAATACGTCCTTCAACATCCGGGAGCATTCGCGCTCCGCTACATGAAGGACATCGCGGGGTACCTCCTTGATCTATTCGCAGCGCTGGGGCCCCTGGCGCTCGGAGCCGGAGTCGCCGGAATCGCGGTCGGCCGGAATGGCTCGGTGCTCCGCACGCGCCGCAACCTGGCGCCGCTCCTCGCCGCGATCGCGTGGCAGATCCTGGCCATGTCGGCCCTCGAGCGGAGCCCGCGGTTCCTGGTGCCGGTATTCCCGCTTGTGTGCGTCGTTCTCGGCATCGCCGCCGTGCCGGTCCTCGCGCGCATCGAACGGAGGGGCCTGATGATCGCGGTCCTCGCGGCGGTGGTGCTGGAGCGCGGCGCCAACGTGACCTTCCAGCACGGCGACGCGTCCCGGCGCTTCCCGCCCGTGGGGCCGACCGCCCAGTCCACCCTCACCGAGCGTGCGCGGGAATGGCCCCGCGGGGGCATGATCCTGTCCGACGCGCCCGATTGGGCGGCCTGGCATTTGGATCGCCCCGCGCTCTTCCTGCCGCTCATGAACCAGCTCGACTCGTTGAGCTTGACAAGACCCGTCGCCGCGATCTGGCTCTCGCCGGCGGCGCGACAGCGAAACGTGTCGGACGCCGACTCCGCCTGGGTGAGAACGATGGATCGGAACGCGGCCCCCGCGGGATTCTCAGGACCTGAGATATTGCCCGATGGATCGCGCATCTACAGACCCTCCCCCCACGCCGGCAAGCCCATTCCCTGAGCCCGGGCCCCGTGCTAGGCTTCGAGACGTGGGGATTCCGCTGAAATTCCCACGGGAGGTTCGCCATGGGAAGGATCGCAGACCTGCTCGCAAAGAAAGGCAACGAGGTTTACACGATCGAGAGGACCGCGACTGTTTATGATGCGGTGAAGAAGATGGTGGAACGCAACACCGGGTCGCTTCTCGTCACGCAGGGGGACGAGATTTGCGGCATCATCACCGAGCGAGACTACCTGCGCCACATCGTCCTCGAAGGGCGAACCTCCAAGACGACGCAAGTCCGCGAGATCATGACGAGCCAGGTCATCTGCATCGACCCGAATTACGCCGTCGAAAAGTGCATGGCGATCATGACGGCAAAGCGGATCCGCCACCTGCCGGTTGTCGAAAAGGGGAAGCTCGTAGGTCTCGTGTCGATCGGCGATCTGGTGAAGCAGATCTCGCAAGACCAAAAATACGAGATCAAGTACCTCACGGACTACATCACGGGGAAATACCCGGGATAGCTTCGGCTTCGCCCCGCCCGCTATCCGACCTTCTCGGTGGCCGCGGGGACCGTGGCGGAGACAGCTTCGCGCGCGGCCAGCAGGCGCAACCGCCGCACCATCCAAAGGGCCCCGCCCAACAACACGAGCGCGCTGACAGACGTCGCGACCGGCGCGGAGAAATGCTGCGCGATCGTGCCCGACACGAGCGCTCCGATGGGAGCGGTCCCCACGAACATGAGGGTGTAGAGGCTCATCACCCGTCCCCGGAAGCGATCCTCGGTCGTTACCTGGATCAGGGTATTGGTCGTCGCGATGTAGAGAATGAGGCCGAAGCCCGCTAGGAATCCCATCGCCACGCTGAGCTCCAGTGTGCGTGACCACGCGAACGTCCCCATGCCGATCGCCGCCGTCAAGAGCCCGACGAATAGATTGCGACGCATGGTCCAGCGGTCGAGCTTTCGAGTCATCCAGGCCGCCGACACCAGCGAGCCCAGTCCGAACGCGGAGACGAGGAGGCCGTATCCCTTTGGCCCGGCGTGGAGGATCTCCCGCGCGTAGACCGGAAGAAGGATCATGTACTGGAACCCGAGCCCCGCGGTCACCCCGAGCAGGGTCAGAAGATTTCGAAGCGGCCGGACGCCCCTCGCGTAGCGAACCCCCTCCATCATCGTCTCGACCGCGCTCCTCGCCGCGAACCGGACGCCTGGTCTCGCGGGGAGATCTATGCGCCAGATGCTCACGATCACGGCAACGTAGGAGAGAGCGTTCACCCAGAAGCAGGCCGCTTCACCGACGGTGGCAAGCAGAATCCCCGCGATCGCGGGTCCCACAAGCCGCGCCGTGTTGAACGCCGCGGAGTTGAGCGCGATCGCGTTCGAGAGATCCTCTTTCCCCGCCAGCTCCACAACGAAGGATTGCCGGGCCGGGAGATCGAGCGCGTTGATCGTGCCGAAGACGAACGCGAGCGCGAGAACCATCCACGGTTGCACGACGCCGGTGCTCACGGCCGCGGCAAGCAGGGCCGCCTGGATCAGAAACGCGGTCTGTGTGGCGAGCAGGAGGCGCCGCTTGTCCATCGAATCTACGATCACGCCCGCCCAGAGCGAGAGCAGGAGGACCGGCAGAAACTGCGCGAAGCCGAGAAAACCAAGCATGAGCGCCGAGCCGGTCAGGCGGTGCATGAGCCAGCCTTGCGCGACGCTCTGCATCCAGGTTCCGATCAGTGAGACGAGCTGGCCGGTCCAGTAGAGGCGATAATTGCGGTGACCTAACGCGCGGAAGCTGCTTCGAAGGTTGCCGCGGATGGTCGCGAGAGACATGGACCGATAACGGTACCATGCCTCCCGCGGTTCACGCCACGGCGCGGCTCAGTTTTACCTCGTACGATTTCCCTCATGGAGCAGCAGGGCGCGTTTCATCGGCAGCCCCAAGCCGAACCCGGTGAGCGAGCCGTCCTGGCCGATGACCCGGTGGCATGGCACGAGAATCGGCACCGGGTTCGCTCCAACGGCCGCGCCCACGGCGCGCGCCGCGCGGGGCCGCCCGATCGAAGCCGCGAGCGCTCCGTAGGAGATCGTCTTCCCCGTGGGAATGGCGCAGAGGCGCTTCCACACCGCCCGTTGAAACGGCGTTCCGTCCAGGTCGAGCACCGGGCGGACCGCGCGTACCTTACCGGAAGCGTAGGCGTGGAGCGCGGCGGCCGCGCGGGCGAGCGCGGGAGGGTAGGAATCGCGGCCGCGATGAATCACGAGTCGAGCACCCCCGCGGATTCGGCGGGCGAGCGCGGGATCGCGCCCGGCGCGCGTGGAGGTGACCGGTCCGCGCGGGAGCGGGAATAGGGCCGCGAGGCCGCGAGGCGTGGCCGCCACGGCAAACGTCCCCAAACGCGTGCGCACCGTCGCCATGTCAATCCGTGCTTCGCGGGGGCGAACCACCTTTCGGTGCCCCGTGCCAGAGATCTTGCGTGTCATCTTCGTTCTCCTTTCAAGGATCGCCGCCACGAGGCGGGCGGCAGCCCGGTCCTTCTTCGAAATGCCCGAGTGAATGCGGACGTGCTTTGGAACCCGGCCGCGAATCCAGCGTCGAGGGTGCCGATCGTTCCCTGGCGGAGCAAGGTTTCAGCTCTTTCGGCGCGGAGATCGGCGAGGGCGCGCATGGGCGTTCGTCCGTCCGTTGCGCGGAACCGTCGCGCGAAGTGCGAAGGGCTGACCGCGACCGCGGCGGCGATGTCCTTCGCGTAAAGCTGGGACTCCAGATGGGCTCGCATGAACCCGAGCGCCTTCGCGACCATCGCACCGTCTGCCTCGGCCGGCCCCCCCCGCAACTCGGGGCGGCACCTCTTGCAGGGGCGGTAGCCCGCGCGGGCCGCATCGTTGGGAGAGCGATAGAAGCGGACGTTCTCCAGGCGGGGCTTGCGGCAGGTACAGGACGGCCTGCAGAAGATGCCGGTCGTGCGCACGGCGGTCACGAAGCGGCCGTCGTACCGCGAATCCCCCCGGCGGAACGCCGTCCACATGGCTTCCGGGCTCAGCACCCTCGTGTGTTCCATCGTCGCGGCTCTCACGTGGAAAAAGGTACCATCGCCCTCTCCAGCCGTCTCGTCGATTTCGACCGAGTTATCGGCCCCGCTTCCCCCTTCACACTCGCCCCCGGCCCCGTTAGCATGTGGCCGTGATCACCGACGCCCCTCGCGAGATCGAGCCGAACGACCTTCCGCCCGAAGAACAACCCATGGGTCCGACACGGCTCGCGCGCCGTGTGTTCGTTGCCTTCATCCTCACATTCGCGATTGCTCGTAGCATGGCCCTCATGATGGCCATCGGGTTCATGCGTGACTTCTATCTCCGCTTCGGGCAAACCCACGTTCATCACCTGAACTACGGGATTTTCATCCTGGTTGGGGTGGGCGCCTACCTGATCTTCCTCCGTCCGGACAGCCGTGGTATCGCCCGGGCGGCGATTCTCTACGGCGTCGGGCTCGCCCTGACGTTCGACGAGTTCGGGATGTGGCTTCACCTCGACGACGTCTACTGGCAGCGCGGGAGCTTCGACGCGATGGTTCTGATTGCGGCCATTCTCGGGCTCATCATCGCAGCCCCGACCGCCCGGCGCTTCCGCCTGCGTCATTGGGTTTGGACCTTCGCGGTTACCGTGGCGATTGTTTTTTTCGGAATGCTCCTGATGCAGCCGTTTCAGAGAATTCACCAAAGGCTTGCGCCGTATCTTCGGAGTGGAGGGCGCACCCCTGCGGCAGGGTCGTCCATTCCAGATTCGGCCGGCGGCCTGCCCGATCAACCTCCGGCCGGACCCAGCCAACGAATCAATAGATAGCTTGCGACGGCGGTCGTCGCCGCCGTGGCGAATCCAACAAGGAACGGGGTCGCGCCGATCCGTTTCATGGCGCTCACGCGCGTGCTGAGACCCACCCCCGCTAGCGCGACGAGGATCAAAAACCGCGAGATCGTCTGGAGGTCGTGAGAAAGGTCCCTTCCGATGAGCATTCCCATCCGGGCGATCGCTCCCACGGTGTTGAGGAGGGCCAGGAGCAGAAAACCGAGCACAAACCCGGGGATGGACTGTCGGACGCGGGTCCAGGTCGCGAACGTGCCCTGGGTGGAGCCGCCGCTCGCCCCGACGGCCGCATCCCGGGCGTAGATCAGCCCGATCACCAGAATGACCGCGCCCATGAGCGCGTTCCGTGTGAGCTTCACGGCCGTCGCGACCCTTCCGGCCATGTCGCTGTACGCGAAGCCCGTCGCGACTACCTGGGAGGTGTCGTTGACCGCGGTGCCCGCCCAGGTGCCGAAGGCCGCGCTCGAAAGCCCGATCCAGTGTCCCAGCATCGGATAAAGGAATACCGCGGCTGTACCGAAGAGGGTGTTGGTCGCAACGGCGAACGAAACTTCCTCGTCCTCGGCCCGGATGACCGGTGCCGTCGCCGTGATCGCGGTGTTGCCGCAGACCGCGGTGCCCACGCCGATCAAGGTGGCCAGCCTGCGAGGAACACCGGCGACGCGGCCCAGGACGTGGGCGACGGTGAGGGCGAGCGTCATCAAGATCACGATCATGACCACGGCTTTCCCGCCGATGGCCACGACCTGCATGAATGAGAATTGGGCTCCGAGGATCACGATGGCCACGCGGAGAAGCGAATGGAAGGAGAACCGGATTCCCGGTGCGAAAAGACGCGGAAGCGCGATTGCGTTTCCGATGATGAGGCCGAGGAGCACCGCGACCACGACCTCGCCGAGTACGGCGGCGGGCTTGGGGGGAAGGAGCCCGTGCAGCAGGCGGGCGGTGATCGCGCAGGCTACGGCGAGAACGAGACCGGGAGCGTAAGGGAGGAACCGCGCGCGCGCGCCGGTCATCGCATGATCTTTGGGGGGCTCCATTCCTTCGAGTCCAACACCGCTACCCTAGGCTATTTACGGGCAGTCCGCCACCGCGAATCGGGGCATGAGCATCGACCTTCCCCCAGGGACCGCGGGTCGCCTATCATAGGCGGGCCGAACCCTTCGTCCCGACGAGGCCAGCGTTGTTCCATCGGAGGCATCTGTGGAGTCGATTGACATCGGTGTAGATGCGCTCAGGGATTGGCTCGAGAGCGGCCGCCCGGTGACGGTGCTTGATATTCGCCCCGCCGTGGAGCGGGAGGAGTGGAGCATCCCCGGAAGTCTCCACCTCGATCCGCACGTGGCGCTGCGCACGAGTAGCGCCTCGCCGTTCGCCGGCGTGTCGCTGCCGCCCGGGCAGCCGGTCGTTGCGGTTTGCGCCAGAGGGAACACCAGCCTCCTGGCTGTGCGCGCGCTTCGAGAGCGCGGCGTTCAGGCGCTCTCGCTGAAGGGTGGAATGAAGGCGTGGAGCCTTGCGTGGAATCTCGCGGAGGTGACTCCGATTCGCTCGAACGCGCAGATCATTCAGGTGCGCCGGACGGGAAAGGGCTGTCTCTCCTATATCGTCGGCAGCGGAAGCGAAGCCGCGGTCGTCGATGCATCGGTCGATCCGGACATCTATCTTCGGATCGCGAAGGAGCGGGGATTCACCATCACCCACGTGATCGATACCCACGTTCACGCGGACCATCTCTCGCGCTCGCGGCCGCTCGCCGAACGATGTCAGGCGAAGATCTATCTCCCCGCTCAGGACCGCATCACGTATCCGTTCCTCCCGCTCAAGGAAGGCGACACCATCACGATCGGCACATCCGCAATCCAGGTGCTCCACACTCCCGGTCACACGCTGGAGAGCACGTGCTATCTGGTTGATGGGCGGGCGCTCTTGACCGGCGACACGCTCTTCCCCGGGGCTGTGGGGCGCCCCGACCTGGCGGCGAACGCGGCCGAGGCGCGGCAGAGGGCACACGCGCTCTATGGAACGCTGCAGCGGATCGTCAAGCTGCCGCCCGACACGTGGATTCTTCCATGCCACACGAGCGAGCCGATCCCGTTCGACGGGAAGCCGTGCGGAGCGGCGCTGGCCGAAGTGATCCGGCAGGTTGAGATGCTGCGCGCAACCGAGGAAGGCTTCGTCGAGACCCTTCTGTCGCGCATTCCCGCGACGCCGCCCCATCACCTCGAGATCGTACGCCTCAACGAGTCGGGCGCCTTTCCGCAAGGAGATCCCACGGAGCTCGAGGCCGGCGCGAACCGCTGCGCGATTTCCTAGAGGCGGAGGTCTCGTGACATCCGCGCCTTACAAAATCGCCGCCGTTCAGATCGCACCCGTCTTCCTGAGTCGCGAGGGTACCGTCGAGAAGGCCTGCCGCTACCTGCGCGAAGCGGCCGCGGCCGGCGCGAAGCTCGTCGTGTTCCCGGAGGCTCTCATCCCCGGTTATCCCGATTGGGTCTGGACGCTCCCTGCCCGCGAGCCCCTCATCGATGAGCTCTACGCAGAGCTGGTCGAGAACTCGGTGGAGATCCCGGGCGAAGCCACCCGCCGTCTCTGCGATGAGGCGCGTGATGCCGGCGTCTTTCTCGTGATCGGCGTGAACGAGCGGAACACCGAGGCGAGCGGCGCGTCGCTCTACAACACGCTCCTTTTCGTTGACCCGAAGGGGAAGCTCG
The DNA here is from genome assembly GCA_036505295.1 of Candidatus Eiseniibacteriota bacterium. Classification (GTDB taxonomy): domain Bacteria; phylum Eisenbacteria; class RBG-16-71-46; order SZUA-252; family SZUA-252; genus WS-7. The sequence continues at coordinate 60,109 of DASXTQ010000042.1, read as the reverse complement.
TCGGCCGCCATCGGAAGCTCGTTCCCACCGGCGGCGAGCGTCTCATGTGGGGCCAAGGGGACGGGAGCACGTTACAGGTTTACGACACGCCGATCGGCAAGATGAGCGGCCTCATCTGCTGGGAGAACTACATGCCGCTCGCGCGCTACGCCATGTACGCGTGGGGCTCGCGCATCCATGTGGCATCGACTTGGGACCGCGGCGAGCCCTGGCTCTCCACCGTGCGACACATCGCCAGGGAAGGGGGCGTGTGGGTGGTCAACTCCTGCCAGGCCTTTCACCGGAACGACATCCCCGACCGGTACGGACACAAGCGCTTCTACCCGGAAGAGCGACAATGGATCAACGCCGGGGACAGCGCGATCATCGATCCGGAAGGAAAATTCATCGCCGGCCCACTCCACGAAGAGGAAGGCATCCTCTACGCCGAAGTCGACCCGCGCACGCTGGCGGGCGCCCGATGGATGCTCGACGTCGCTGGCCATTACGCGCGACCCGATGTGTTTCAGCTCTCCGTGATGCGGGAGGCCAAGGCCGTAGCGAAGGTGATTCAAAGGCCCGCGAGGCGACCGGACGAAGCGCTCAAGGGCCCGCCCACCGGGCAACGCGCCAAGCGGAAGTAGCAGTCACCGGGGCATTCGGGCGATACATGCCGTGGCCCTGCCCCGTCCGGCGAGCAAAAAAATCGGGCGAACGGCTGCGCTCCGCCGCTCGCCCGCGCCCTCGACGGCGTTTATCAGTAGCTTGAATAGGCGTTCAGGTTGGCCTTCACCATGCCGCTCGTCTGGGTGTACTGCCAGCCACCCGCGTTGTCGACACCGGCGGTCGTCTTTACCGCGTTCGAGTTCATCACCGGCTCTTTGGGGACACGGGCATCCGCGAAAATCGTTCCGTCGAGCGTGGGGAACCCGGCGCTGCTGGTCAGCGCGTTGCGGGCGTACTGAATCGCAACCGCGGAGCGGATCGAACCCAGCTGCCCCTTGAGCGTGGACACCCGCGCCTGCTCGCGCATGTCCTCGTATCTCGGGATCGCGACCGACGCCAGAATGCCAAGGATTACGATGACGATCACCAGCTCGATCAGGGTGAAACCACCTTCGCTTCTCAGTACAGTCCTCATGATCTCCTCCGATTCCCTTCTGCCTTGCCGCCTAGGGTACGCTTGCGTCAATCCGTCGAAGTTGGAGTGGCCAACTTCAGGGAGGGACTCGCACCGGTCAATTCGCATGGCGCGTGCCGGACGGGTAGGCCGTCGGCCCCGTTGTCGGGCTTGGAGTTCCGGCTTGCCGCGTGCCAGGCCTCGCAAAATGATGGGGACGTTGCCCCTTGCATCTGGCTATATCGGGCCACCCATGGAAATCATCCCCGTAACCCTGCAGGGCATCCGCATCCGCCTGGAGCCGCTCACGCTCGATCGGCATTTCGAGGGGCTGGCTGAAATCGGCCTGGATCCCGAGCTATGGCGCTGGACGCTCAATGTTGTGGACACACGTGACGATCTTCTGCGGTATCTGGAGGAGGCGCTCCGCGCGCAGGCCGAGAGGAAGGCGCTCCCGTTCGCGACGGTGGATCGCGTGACCGGGCGAGTTCTCGGGTGCACCCGTTTCGGCAGCATCGAGCCCAACCACGGCCGGGTCGAGATCGGATGGACTTGGGTCGGCCGAACCTTTCAGCGCACCCACGTGAATTCCGAGGCGAAATACCTGATGCTGAGCCACGCCTTTGACACTTGGCACTGCCGGCGCGTCGAGCTCAAGACGAACGCGCTCAACCGTCGTTCGCGAGACGCGATTCTCCGAATTGGTGCGAAGGAGGAAGGTACCCTTCGTAAGCATGCGATCAGCGACCGGGGGGTCGTGCGCGACACGGTCTATTTCAGCATTACGGACGATGAGTGGCCCGCGGTCAAAGCTCGCCTTGAATCCATAGCGGCGGGCGGGTGAATGAGCCCTTGTCCGCGCCAGCCCGCGCCTTGGTTGACGCCTCGCCGAGCCGGGCGTAGGGTCTAGCTCCGCGTCCGGCCGGCTAGGCGCGCCCTTTCTCATGACATCCCCGTCGATTCCAAAGCGTTACGAAGTCCGTTCCCTCCTCGGTGAGGGGGGCTCGAGCCGCGTGTATCGGGTTTATGACTCGATACGCGATCGCGAGCTTGCGTTGAAGCTGGTCACACCCGCCGAATCAGCGTTCCTTCGACGCGAGTTCGACACCCTCCGCCAAATACGCCACGAGAACCTGATCCAGGTCTTCGACTGGGGCGCGCTGCCCTCCGGCGAGGCCTACTACACGATGGAGTTCATCGAGGGGGCCGATTGGGTACGGAAAATGGGCGAGCCGCAGTCCGCGGATGAGGTCCGGCGCATTTTGACAAGCCTCCTACGCGGGCTCGCGCACCTCCACTGCCACGGAGAAATCCACGGGGACTTGAAGCCCGGAAACATTCTGTTGGGCGCCGGTGGGGTCGTGAAGATCACCGACGTCGGAATGGGAGGGAGCGGCGGATCCGCGGCTGGACTCTCCGGGACGCCCGGGTATGCGGCTCCCGAAGTCTGGGAGGGCGCGCCCGCCGATGTTCGGAGTGATCTGTATTCGGTCGGCGTGATGGCGTATGAAGCCCTTACCGGCAAGCATCCTTTCGAGGGACGTACCGTACGAGAAGTGATCTCGGGGCAACTCGAGGGTTGGGTTCCTTCGCCGGGCGTGCATGGCGTTCGAGTGCCCGTGGATCTCGAGCGTGTCGTCATGCGCGCGCTGGAGCGCCAGCCCGGGCTCAGGCAGGGCAGCGCCGACGAATTCATGGAGGGCTTCGGCGTCGAGGATCGCATTGGTGAGATCCTTGGCGGGAAGCTCGTCGGACGCGAGAAGGAAATTGCGGAGATCGAGAGATTGCTGTTCTCGGAGGAGCCCGGCACGCCGACTTTGCTCTATGTCACAGGGGAACCGGGGATTGGGAAAAGGGCCCTGATGGAGGAGGTCGCGCAACGGGCGATCTCCAGGGGTGCTCGGCCTGTTCAATTATCTCTCGCTACGGATTCAACCCTGGCGGTCCAGATTCGTCAGCTATTGGGGAACGCTGTGACCGAGAGCGGTGAGAGCCCTGCTGGCATCGCGGAGGAACTGTGGGCCTCAGCGAGCGATGATTCTATCATCGTCTGGACAACGCCATCTTCCGATGATGCAGATGCGATGGTTGGGGTATTTCGCCCGCTAGCGCGGTACTTGTGGGCCCTTTCTCTTGAGCGATCCGAGAGAAGAAGGGTACTGCTCGTCGCTCTTACAACAATTCCTATCACCCAGCTCGAATCATTTGAGAGCGAACTAATACTGCCACCGTTTTCTCTGGTCGATATCCCTGGATTTGTAAATGGATATCTGGGCGGTTCCCGATTTGAAAGGCCTCTTGTTTCTAAGATCAACGAGATCTCAGGTGGGAACGGCCGGGCCCTTAGCGCCGCGATACTTTCGCTCATCAAGCAGCACCTCATTGCACGTCGCGAGAACTGTTGGTTCTTCCGGGAGAATCAGCAAATTCAGTCAATCCAGATTCCTGGGATCCTGGATCCCTGGTCTTCGGCCTGGGATCGGCTAAGCGAGAATGAGAAGCGGACCCTCGTAACTCTAGAGATCCTGCCTTCGGGGGTTCCTTCAACCCAGAGTGAATTGATATTCGACCGTGATCTGGGGCCTGACCTACTCGCCGGGTTACACGCGAAGGGATGGATTAGGTTGTCTGGATCGCGAGTGAAGATCTCTTCTGAAGGTATACGCGTGGTCGTTCGCGAGAGGGCCGGGGAGGTGCTGCGAGAGCGCTGCGCGCTCTCCCTACTCGCCTTGGGAGATGGACCCCTGAGTAGGGAGGAAAGAGCGGACCTCGCTTTGGCCTATCAACCAGATTCCGGGGCCTTGCGCGAAGGCCTATGGGCCTCAGAGGAGGCTGCGAAGCGGGGGGATTATCGCCGAGCCGGTTCCCGACTTGAGCGCTGCCTTGGAATCGTAACTGAAACCAAGGACATCAAATTGGCGCGCGAAGTATCCCTAATGCTTTCCGAGATTCTCCATAAGGCCGGCGATGACAAACGAGCAGAGTCTTATCTGCGCGAGCAATTTCCCTGGGAGACCGAACCAGATTCCGGGCCGCTAAGGGCATCACGTGAGTACCAATTGGGCGTCATATTCGCATCGTTGGGGAGACTAGATGAGGCCGGCGTGCGGTTTTCAAGCGCGATAGATCTCGCACGTGGGAATCCTGATCCCGTCTTGCTTCTGCGCAGCCACGCGGGACTCGCAGAGATAGAGTGGCGGCACCGAGGGGGTGAGACTCGGCGTGCAGCGATAGAGAGGATTCGCAAGATCCTGGAGCTTTACGAGGGCACGCCCGGCATCGATGATGAGTTGGCCTCCCTGACATATGGGCTTGGGGCAGCGCTGGTACGGACGGGAGAGCGTGCAGAAGCCACACGGATCCTGGAAAGAGGGCTCGAATTCAACTGTAACGATTACTGGCGGATGCGTATCTGCAATGCCCTTTCAACAGCTGCGTTCTATTCAAGCAAGGTGCCAGAATCACTGGATTGGATCACAGAAGCATGGGATATCGCGGAGAGGTCCGGCTACGACTCATTCAAGGCTCGCATCCTCTCCAATCGTGGCGGAATCCTATACGCACTCGGCAGAATCCGCGAAGCGGTTGATCAGCACGCGTTGTCGTCTCGTTGGGCGGTCCGTATGGGAAGTGCATTCGAATTCGTTGCCGCCTGTTCAGGGGCTGCCATCAACCGGATCCTCCTTGCTGAGTATATGGAGGCGATCGACATGGCGCGGCACGGAAGGGCTACGGCTGAGGCGTTGAACGACCTCGGCCAAATGGCCAAAGCTATGGAGCTGGAAGCTTTGACCTTGTTTCACATTGGCTCATATGCCGAAGCGGAGACGCTGGTGCGGGATGCTCAGCGAATTGTGAATGATTACGGCTCGCTTGAAGTAAAGCCCAGGTTGGATTGGTTACTCGGGAGAATTGCGTCGATTCAGGGCGATCCAGAAGCAGCGAGGAGTTTCCTCGCGAAGGCCGAGAAAGCCTTGCTCGAAACGTTGGACTGGGAGGATCTACCTGGGGTCCAGATCGAAATGCAGAGGTTGAATTCCAAACTTGATCCAAATGCTGCGGTAGGGGCGATCATCAGCCTGATTCTGAATGCCGAATCCCAAGGTCTCGTTCTCATCCAGATCCATGGAGGTGTAGCCCTGGCTGAGATCATAACTGAGAACCCCTACATCGACAGTGCCAGCGTCTTGGTGCCGACGATGGAGCGCGCTCTCGCCTACGCGGAAACTGCTGGAGTGTTGGAGGCCGCGTGGAAAATGAGCTATGCATTGGGAAGGCTTGCTTCCCAACGCGGGGACGTAAGGGCCGCGCAATCGCGTTCGACCCATGCTCTGAGGATCATCCGAGAGATTGCCGGTAGACTCAATGCTGACGACCGCAAGACCTACCTCGGGAGTCCTCATGTGTCCTCCACTCTGTCGGCGATCACTCCAAAGGCGCCCGTATCTTGACGGGGCCTACGGATTCAGCTCGTTACCGCCAGTCGGGTTGAGTTCGTTTCCACCCGTCGGGTGCGCCGTCTGGCTGCCCTGCGCGCCCAAGTCTGGCTGCGGGTTCATCAGCGCGTTGTTGCTGCAACCCGTGGAGAGAAGAGCTGCCGCGAGGAAGAACGCCACCGTCGCTGCCTTGAGTCCGTTTTTCAAGTTCCTGGTCCGTTCCATTGCCCGCCTCCTTGTTTCACCGCCCTCCGTGGCCCTCATTCCTGGCCAGCCAATAGGGCAACGCAGGTGCCACAGGGCGTCGGAAGCGGGTTTGACGCGGACAAACACAACTTGCTGCTAGTCAGTTACTTACGGACCACCCTAATCGGCCAAAAATCTGCCAGCCTGATGACCGTGGGAAAGATTGGGGGAATCTCCCCCACATGAACGGGGGACAGCGTGATGCGGCTCCGTTATCGAGGCTTACCTGATACGGAACAATGGCTTAGGCAGACTGGCTCGTGAGAGCCAGAAAAAGCGAGAATTGGCTCACGCGGCGGTCGGGGTCATTGACCCCAAGAAATCGGGGATAATCTATTCAGCGGCAATAGATTGAGGACAAAGGCGGGTGGCGACTGCCCTCTCGGGACGACCTATTCCTTAACTTGGTACTCCTCGGGTCGGATTCCCAAGCGCTCGATTTTGTAGATCAGAGTGGTGCGTTTCATCCCTCCCAGGCTCCGGGCGGCCTCAGCCTTGTTCCCGCGATGGGCGCGCAAAGCCGATAGAATCTGCAACCGTTCCTCCGCCACTTCATCACGCCGTTCGCGATCCCGACGAAGAGAGGCGATGTCCTTTCGCTGGACTTGGGGCAAGAACGACTCACCTCGAACCAATGACCTATCGGGTGCGAGCGCGACGACGCGAGCGATCTCGTGCCGAAGCTCTCGCACGTTACCGGGCCAGTCATACGCGCAGAGCACCGTCTCGACGCCGTCCTCGATCGTGAGGCGCTTCTTTGCAGCCGTGGTCGCTTGGGACCAGAAGTAGCGGAACAATGCCCTTATGTCTTCTTCACGCTCGCGGAGCGGAGGAATTGTGACGCGAATGCCGTTGAGTCTGTAGAAGAGGTCCTGGCGGAAGAGCCCGCGATCGACAAGATCCTCAAGCCTCGTGTTGGTAGCCGCAACGATTCGAAGCTCGATTTTCCTAACGTCGTCCCGTCCGACCGCACGCAACTCGCCGGTCTCCAACACCCGAAGTAGGGCGGCCTGAACTTGTGAGGGAAGCTCCCCGACCTCGTCGAGAAACAGGGTCCCCTTGTCGGAGGAGGCGAGCAGACCCTCACGGGACGAAATGGCACCGGTAAACGCCCCTCGTTCATGTCCGAAGAATTCGCTATCGAGAAGATTGACCGAGATGGCCCCACAGTTCACCGGTACGAAGGGTTCCTTTCGACGAGGACCCATCTGATGGAGCGCCTGAGCAAGTAGCTCTTTACCCACTCCGCTCTCGCCCGTGATAAGGACAGGAATCTGGCTCGGTGCGACGCTCTGCAGAATTTCCACGGCTTCGCGAACCTTACGATTGCAAGTAACGATGCCGAAGCGAAGCGCACCCCGATCAAGGTCACCGAGATTATCCAGCGCGGATATGCTCGGCTGATCGAGAGCAGCCTCGGGCTGGGATTCAAATCCGAGCAGGCGATCTACCGATCGAACCCAAGGTAGCAGTCCCATGCGTTCGAATATCGCGCGCGCTTCCCAGAGTTGCTGCCTACCGTGTGCTTGCTCATCGGGGCCCAGCTCTTGCAACCGCGTCTCACCTGCCCATGTGAGCGCCCGGCCGAGTTCGTATGGAATATCGTACTGTCTGCCAAGATCGATTCCTTCATCAACGATACGGAGCGCCTTCTTGGGATTCCCCGCGGCACGATGCGCCATGGCGTAGACGCGATGGGTCGCACATTCTTCGTACCGATCGCCCAAAGCTCGGGCCACGCGGAATCCACGCTCACAAAGTAGAATCGCGGCGTTCGGATCGCCGAGGCGGATGAACGTCTCGCCCATCCGGTGGCTCAGTTCGGGTATAAGGTCGCCATCAGGAGCGGTCACTTCCGCAATCTTGAGCGCGCCTTCATACTGCTCCAGCGCCTGCTTGTAATCTCTCTTCGCGAGGTAACAATCGCCGATGTATTCGAGAGCAATTGCCTCTTCACGCGAGTAACGCTGCTCACGTGTCATCTGAAGTGCGGGCACGAGGATTTCGAGCGCCTTCGTGGGGTGCCCTGTGATGCGTAGGTAATTCGCCCGAACGAGGGCTGAAAGCAAGAGCCATTTCTTGCGGGAAGCGCTCCTGAGGAGTTCATCCGCCTCGTCGAGGTATTTGGGTACCTTCTCCAAGGTACCAAGCTTACTCATCGCTACGGCTAGGTTGACCCGCAGGATGCCAGATTCCGATGTGCATGAATTCTTATCGGAAATCTCTATGGCGGTCTCCATTTCAGAACAGGATTGGCGTAGGAGACCCAAACTGAGGTACAGAAGTGAAAGTCGCCGCTGTTGACGAAGCGCCGCAGGCAGGTCATCCAAATCCCATGTGTAGACGTGAATGGCGGCTCGAAGGTGGCGTTCGGCCAGACGCATTTCACCAAGTCTCAGATAGCCGAAGCCCGTAAGTCCGTGAACGCGACCCAGGGCCTCGCTTTCTCGGTTTGAGGTTAAACCGGCGATCAAGGTGGAGCCGAGCGCAACCAGTTCTCGCCAACGACCCAGTCCTGCGAATGCATCGAGCTTGAGGGCGCCGATCCGACCTGTTACCTCTGGGGCGTGACCAGATTCAGGGCAATGCGCTCGCAATAGTCCAACGCCTCTTTGTACATGCCCTTGTCAAGGGCATCGCGGATCTCTCTAAGAGCATGATGTAAAGAGGGCGTTTTCAAGGATTCGTTCCTGATCTCGAGCGGCCTAGAGTGGGTACCTTGCTCGAATCGAGTCGACGATCACTTTCCAGTCATCCAACCAGTGCCAAATTGAGTATCGGCGGGCTGACGGCATAGCGCTCGAGGTCGAGCTTCCCTGAGATCCGATTCTTAGCGTTGTGGCCTTTTTCGGTCCCGGGCTCGGAGAATCCTCTCCGCCCGTTGGATCCCCCGACGCCACGGTCGTGGGCGCAGTCCTGGCCCACGCGCCTGGCGGTGACGCCGAAGCAACTGCCAACGCAAGTGCGGCCGCGAAAATGAAGCCAACGAGCAATCGCAGCAGCAGAGCAAACCCGCGATCCCTTTTCATATCACTAACCAACTTTCCTGCCGGCGAGGGCTCTGGCCGGGGGAGGCCAGTGGCCATTCCATGGCCCGGAGCCCGCGTGTCAAAGCAAGATGCGCGTAACCGAGCGGACCAGATGAATCAATGGAACGCGATATGATCCCGTGGAGGCACTGCCTGCTGAGGTAGTAGGAGAAGCGGGCCATCGCACCCCCGTTCGACTGCTCCGTGGGAGTTGGAGCGGAAACGCCGGCAGTATAGCGGATTAGAGCATCGAACACAAGCCGGCAGTGGGTACCCACTTCAGTGGGCGGCCCGGCGGCCTCAATCCAAGAGCTGCGGCCTCACTCTTCCCCATGGTACATCTTCTCGATCAGATCTCGGTACCGATCCGAGATCACGCGGCGCTTCACTTCCAACTTTTGGCTCAACGAGCCGTTCTCAACCGTCAGATCGTTTGGGATGAGCTCGAAGCGCTTGATCGTCTCATAGGAAGCAAGCGTCTTGTTCACGCTGTCCACGTCCGCGGCGATTGCCTCGCGCGTCGCTCCGTTGGCCGCGACGATCAGCGCGGTTGCGTATTTCCGGCCGTCGCCGACCACGATCGCTTCCAGGATCCGCGGAGATTTCTTGAGCGCGTTCTGGATCGGCTGCGGCGCGATCTTCTTTCCGCCGCTCGTGACGATGAGGTCCTTCTTGCGATCCGTGATGCGCAGGAACCCGTCCGCGTCGATCTCGCCGATGTCGCCGGTGTGGAACCACCCGCCCTCCAAAGCGGTCGCGGTTTCTTCGGACCGATTCCAGTAGCCCTTCATTACGGACGGGCCGCGCACGAGGATCTCTCCGTCCTCCGCGATGCGCACGTCCACCCCGGGAATGGGACACCCGACCGTCCCGAGCTTGTAGCGCTTCTCCGTGTTCACGGCGATCACGGGCGACGTCTCGGTCAAGCCATAGCCCTCCATGACGGGCATGCCCACGCCGTAGAAGAAAAGTCCGATCTCGCGCGGCAGTGCAGCGCCGCCGGAGAAGCAATATCGGATGCGACCACCGAGCCGGCGGCGCAGGACCGGATAGACCAAGACGTTCGCGAGCGCGTGCTGGAGCGCGATGCCAGGCGGGATCGGTCGCCCCCCGAGCTTGAGGGCCGCCCACTTCTGGGCCACGTTGCGCCCCCAAACCGCCATCACGTCCCGTGGGAACCCGGCCGCCTTCGCCACCTCCATGATGCGATCGATCAACTTCTCGTAGAAGCGCGGAACCGCGAGCAGCAACGTGGGCCGCACCTCCATCAGATTGGCCGCAGCCTTTTCAATCGACTCGGCGTAGGCGATCGTCGCTCCTGCGTAGACCATGACGTTGTAGCCCGCGGTGCGCTCGAAGATGTGGTTCAGAGGAAGGAAGGAGAGGTGGACGTCGGTGGGTCCCAGGTCGAGCGCGGTCAAGGAGGCGAGCGCGTTCGAGACAAGATTGCCGTGCGTGAGCATGACGCCTTTGGGGACGCCGGTCGTGCCTGAGGTGTAGATGATGGTCGCGAGGTCGTCGGGGCCCGGGGGCGTCGCGGCTGGCGCGGCCGGCGACCCTGCTTGCGGTGCCCCGTCCACGTCAAAGCTCACCACCCACTTGAGCCCGGGCGTTTGCGGGCGCACCGACTCCACCTTCGCGCGCTGCGCCTCGCTCGACACGAAGGCTCCAACTGCACCGCAATCGGCGAGCAAGGGGCCCACGTGGTCCGCGGGCAAGGTCGCATAGATCGGGACGCACACAGCACCGATCGAGAGCACCGCCTGGTCCGCAACCGCCCAATCGATCCGGTTCTCGGAGAAGATGGCCACGCGGTCTCCGCGTACGACGCCGCGCCTGGTGAGATCCGCCGCCCGCGCACGCACTTGATTCGCGAACGAATCGATCGAAACCGGAACCCACAGGCCCTCGCGCTTCACCAAGAACGCGTCCGGCTTCCTGTGTACTTCGAGAGCGTGGCGGAGCAGGTCGGGAACCGTGCGAACGTCCATGCGTTGACCTCCTCCCGGCACTGTGACACAGTACGGAAAGCGTGGCTAGACTCGATCGTATTCCGCCCGATCCTCGCAAGAGACCATGCGCGAAGTCGTCCTGATCGACGGATACCGGACCCCCTTCGCCAAGGCAGGCACGGCGCTCGCCGATGTCTCCGCCCGCGAGCTTGGCCGCGTCGCCGTCACCGAGCTTCTCGCCCGCTCGGGTGTGGACCCCGCCGAGATCGACGAAGTTGTGCTGGGGAACGTGGCCCAGCCTTCCGAGTCCACGAACATCGCACGCGTCGTAGCTCTCCTCTCCGGGATCCCCGAGCGCGTTCCCGCCTTTACCGTGCAGCGAAACTGCGCCTCAGGGTTGGAATCGATCGCCCAGGCGCACCAAAAGATCGCGGCGGGGGACGCCGACCTCATTATCGCGGGCGGTGCGGAATCGATGAGCCGGATCCCGCTCTACATGAGCGAGGGGCTGACCCACATGTTCGAGCGGCTCGCGCGCGCAAAGTCGCCGGGCGACAAGCTCGCTGCGCTCTCGACGGTGCGGCCGCGCGACTTGAAGCCGCGCATCGCGCTTGCCGAGGGGCTCACCGACCCTGTCTCGGGCCTCAACATGGGAGAGACGGCGGAGATCTTGGCGAAGGAGTTCGGGGTCTCGCGCGAGGCGCAGGATGACTTCGCGCTCCAGAGCCACCGCCGCACGGTGGCGGCGATGGAATCGGGGCGCATGGCGCAGGAGATTGTCTCGGTGTTCGAGCCGCCCTACAAACAGGCGGTCACCGAGGACGTGGGCCCGCGCAGGGGCCAGACGCTTGAGGCGCTCGCGAAGTTGAAGCCCTACTTCGACCGCCGCTACGGAACCGTCACGGTCGGAAACTCCTGCCCTATTACAGACGGCGCGGCGGCGATCCTGGTCGCGTCCGCCGAGAAGGCGCGCGAGCTTGGGTTGAAGCCCACGGGACGCATCAAAGGGTACGCGTTCGTGGGGCTCGACCCGGCGCGGATGGGCCTGGGCCCGACCCACGCCACGCCTGTCGCGCTCAAGCGCGCGGGGGTTGCGTTCAAGGACATTGGGCTGATCGAGCTGAACGAGGCCTTCGCGGCGCAGGTCATCGCGAACGAGATTGCGATGGCGTCCGCGAAGTACTGCCGCGAGAAGCTCGGGCTCGATGGCCCCATCGGCGAGATCGACCGCTCCATCATGAACGTGAACGGGGGCGCGATTGCGCTCGGTCACCCAGTGGGAGTTTCGGGCACGCGGCTCACCCTCACCCTCTTACGCGAGATGCGGAAGCGCGACGTGCCGCTGGGGCTCGCGACGCTCTGCGTGGGCGGCGGCCAGGGAGCGGCCCTCGTCCTGGAGCGCGCGGCGTGAGCGGTTCCGTGGGGACCCTGTGAGCCTCGCCTTCCGGGAGCCCGAGGAAGAGACTGGCCGCACCGAGCACGGACCGCTCCGGCTCGAAGCGCACGCTTCCGGGATCGCGCTCGTGTGGTTCGACGACCCGGCGCGGAAGGTGAACCTCCTCGATTCCGAATCGCTGACCGCGCTCCGGCGGGTGCTCGACGCGCTGAGGCAGCGGAGCGATCAGGCCTATCCCCGTGCGCTGATCCTCTTGAGCGGCAAGGACCAGCAGTTCATCGCGGGCGCAGACGTCGCCGAGTTCGACCGCCTCACGAGCCCGGAAGAAGCGGAAGCCAAGTCCCGCGAGGCCCAGCAACTCTTCGAAGAGTTCTCTCTCCTGCCGTATCCCACGGTTGCCGCGATCAACGGACCCTGCCTCGGCGGCGGAACAGAGCTTGCGCTCGCGATGCGCTACCGCATCGCATCGAACGCGCGGAAGGTGGCGATTGGGCTCCCCGAGGTGCAGCTTGGGATCCTTCCCGGATTCGGCGGAACGCAGAGGCTCCCGCGGCTGATCGGTCTCCTGCCTTCGCTCGATCTCCTTCTCACGGGCCGCTCGCTCGATTCGCGGCGCGCCTACCGCGTGGGGCTGGTCGATGCGGTCCTGCCTCACGAGCGTTTCTCGGAGCGAGCGATCCAGTGGACCGAGGCGCTGCTCCAAGATCCGCGCGGAGTGAAGCGCCGGGGTCCGCCGCTCGGTCTCCGCGTCGTCGAGGCGATCGCGCCGCTGCGCGCAGCCATCCTCTCGCAGGCGCGCCGGCGCGTGCTCCGGGAGACTCACGGCTACTATCCTGCGCCGCTCGAGATCATCGGCGTTCTTCGCACCACCTGGGGCGCTTCCTCGGCGGATGGTCTCAAGGTGGAGCGTGAAACGGTCGCGCGGCTACTCTTCACCCCCGAATCCAAGAGCCTGCGTCGGATCTTCACCCTGCGTGAGGATGCGAAGCGCAGGCCAGAGACGCCGCTCGCCCGCAATGTGGATCGCGTCGCAGTCATGGGCGCGGGAACGATGGGGGGCGAGATTGCCTATCTGTTCTCGAGTCGCGGCGCGCGCGTGCGGCTTCGCGATCTCAAGCCCGAGCCGCTCCTTCGCTCGCTTGCCCACGCGCGGTCGCTTTTCGATCGCGAGGTCTCGCGCGGTCGACTCACGAGGGCCGAGCTGCAGCGGGCGCTCGGAAGGATCGAGCCCGTGTTCGACCTCTCGGGGCTCAAGCGGATCGATCTCGTCTTGGAGGCTGTAGTCGAGGACCAACCGGTGAAGCAGGCGCTTTTCCGCGAGCTGGAAGCGCAGGTTCCGGACGGATGCGTGTTCGCGACCAACACATCCTCACTTTCGGTGCGCGCGATGTCGAAGGGGCTCCGCGTTCCCGGGCGCGTCGTTGGGATGCATTTCTTCAATCCGGCGACCCGCATGCCGCTCGTCGAGGTGATCCGGACGGATTTGAGCGACCCGACAGCGGTCCAAACCGTGATCGCGCTCGCGCGGCGCCTGGGGAAGACGCCCGTGTTGGTCGCGGATGCGCCGGGGTTTCTCGTGAACCGTGTGCTGATGCCCTATCTGAGCGAAGCCGTCGCGCTGGTGGACCGAGGACAGCCCGTGCGCGCCGTGGACCGCGCGCTCCGGGATTTCGGGATGCCGGTCGGCCCGCTCGAGTTGCTCGATGAGATCGGCCTCGACGTCGCCCGCAAGGTGGCGCACGTGTTACACGATTCGTTCGGGAACCGTCTATCGCAGATCCCCTTGATCGACAGGCTTGTGGCTGCGGGGGAGCTTGGGAGGAAAACGGAGCTTGGTTTTTATTGCTATGAAGGCGGCCGGCGCAAGGGCGTGAACCCTGCCATCGAGTCCGGGACGCCGGAGGAGGGCCCCCTCACGCCCCAGCAGATCGCGAATCGACTGGTCGACACGATGGTGAACGAGGCTGGGCTCGCGCTCGAAGAGCACGTCGTCGCGCGCCCTGAGGACGTGGACCTCGCGATGGTGTTTGGGACAGGGTTTCCACCATTCCGCGGCGGGCTCCTCCGGTACGCCGACACAGTGGGAATTGGACCGATCGTCGAGAGGCTCGCGCGCCGGCAGCAAGAGGGCGCACCCGCAGGCCCCTGCGGGCGATTGCAGCAAATGGCGCTGAGCGGGCGGTCGTTCTACAAAGACTAGTTCTGCAAAGAACGCCGCGAGGATTTATACTCCAATCACCCCGCAAACCGAGCGAACCATGCTTCGGCGTTTTTGCAAATTCACCCGGAGGTCATCGTGCCGAATTTGGCAGGTGTATTGAAAGGCGAGATCCGCCGTTTAGCGCGCAAAGAAGTTAGAGCTTCCGTCAAACCTCTCCGGAAGCTCGTGACCGCGCTGCGCCGCCGGATCGCGGAACAACGCAGGCTCATGGCCGAAATGGAGCGAGCGGCGAAGCGCTCCATCGCTTCCGCACGGAAGACGGTGGCGGCCCCGTCCGAAGATCCCCAGATCCGATTTTCTCCGCAATGGGTCAAGGCGCATCGGAAGAAGCTCGGTATGAGCCGGCGTGTCTACGCAAAGCTCGTCGGGGTTTCGGCGCAGTCGATTTTTGGATGGGAGACGGGGCGCACGAGGCCACGCCGGAAGGCACTCGAATCGTGGCGGCGCATGCGCTCGATGGGGAAGCGTCAGCTCAAGGCCCTGCCGGGAGCGGCGAAGTCCGGTCGCCGGGGTCGCCGGGGCCGCGCGGCGGCTGGGATGGGCAAGGGCCGCATTGTCGCGGCGAGGGCGAGTCGCCGTCGCCGCCCGATGGCGGGCCGTCGCCGCGCCGCCAAGAAGAAGTAACCCGGTTGACCGATCTCCACGATCTCGTCAAACGGCAATTCGGCTTAAACGCCGAGCGCTACGTATCGAGCACCGACCATTCGAAAGGCGAAAGCCTCGACCGGATGCTCGAGCTGGTCGATCCCAAACGGGACTGGCGCGTGCTCGATATCGCGACCGGGGGCGGCCACACGGCGCTTGCCTTCTCCACGCGCGTGAGCGAGGTCGTCGCGACCGACCTCACGCAGGAGATGCTCGATGCCTCGGAGCGGTTCATCCGCGGCAAGGGTGTCACAAACGTGCGCTTCAGTGAAGCCGACGCCTGCTCCCTACCCTTCCAAGATGCCGAGTTCGACCTCGTCACCTGCCGCGTGGCACCGCACCACTTTGCCGATTGCGCCCGATTCGTCCGCGAGATGGCGCGCGTGCTCAAGCCCGCAGGAATCGCCGCCATGATCGACAACCTCGTTCCCGAAGACCGCCCGACCGCGGATTACATCAATGATTTCGAGAAATACCGCGATCCGAGCCATGTCCGGGCGTACACCGCGACTGCGTGGCTGCGATTCTTTCAGGACGCCGGCTTCCAAATCGAGGCGACCGAAACGTTCCGGAAGGCACGCGATTTCGAGGCGTGGGCGGGATTGCAAACCGTGGGCGACCCGGTGAAGGCGGAGCTCATGCGAAGGCTCGAGACAGCGCCGCCCGGTGCGGCCGAAGCGCTCGCGCCGGAGTGGCGTGGAGGAAAGCTCTTCTTTTACCTTACGGAGATTCTGGTGGTGGCCCGTCGGACGCCGTCCCACCCTTAGAACGTCCGCGGAGCCAGCCCACGTAAGCCCAGAGCGCGTCGAGGTCGCCGGGCTCCAGGAACCGCTCAAACGCCGGCATATGCACCGCGGCTCGACGCAGGAAGTACATCGCCAGCGGATTGGTCTCGAATCGACCGGTATTGCCCCGGCGTACCCACTCGTCGAACTCTTTTCGGTCCCGCACCAGCTCGGCGAAGTCCTCACCGTCCCAGGGTGGAATGTATCCCTTGAGCGAGCCCGGATTCGGCCGCGCGTACCGGCCGTCACGGCCATGGCAACCCGTGCAGCCGAGCGCCTGGATGCGGGCGCGCCCCGCGAGCGCGAGGGAGTCCTCGGGGGAGTTTTCGCCGGAGGCCACCATCACAAACGCGACGAGGTCGTCGATCTGGCGCGGTTTGAGGCGTTTTCCAAAGGCTGGCATTCGTAGCGCGCCGGCCTCGCGATCCGCCCGCCAGCTCTGGCTCTTCGATCGCGCAGTTGTTACACCGTCGCGGATCCACTCGCGCACCTCCTGCTCGCTTTTCGCGTACATCATGAGTGCTTTGAAGGAGGGAACCGTTTTTTCGGCGCGCCCGGGATTCGCCGTGCCTTCCATCCCCTCCGGGCCGTGGCACCCGAAGCATCCGGTCGCCTCTGCGAGACGGCGGCCGCGCTCCACCGGGGTGAGCTTGGGTCGGAGCAGCGTGGTCCAGAGCGCGAGCGCCGCCAGCGAAAAGAGCACCAGCAGCTGGAGGAATCGCTTCACAAATAGAATGGCGCGGGGGATACCGGAGGGCACCCCACGCGCCGATTTGGATTCATGCCGGCGGGCCGACTCGTTACATCGCCGCGACGGTGTCTACTTGCAGAGACCTCGTCCCGCTCCTCATCGTGACCGGGCCCGTGATCTTGACCTGTCCTCCAGCGTACTGCTTCGCCTGGTTGAAGGCGTCCGCGCTGTCGTGATTCATCGTGAGAACGTAGAGAAGGCCCTTGCTGGTGAGGAGCCCCATCGGGCCCCCTTTCGTGATACAGGTCGAGGCGCACTCCTTGTGGCCGGCGCCCTTCATACCGCTCCCGAGATAGCAGCCCAAATCCACGACCTCGCCCGTCAGGGTCTTCGATGCGGCCGCAGGCTTCTCCGCGGCGTAGGCCAAAACGCCGAAAAGGAAGAGTGCCACGGCCAAAACCAGACACGCTCCGAGAATTCGCTTCATGTAAGACTCCTTCCTGGATGGGTTGTCGCACGTGCTGCCCGAAAAACCCTCTACCTCCACAAACACATCGGGCGCGCGCCAGGTCCATGTCCCCGGTTCGGGCAGCGTATCCGATTACCAGTATACGCCTGGAACCGCACCGTCGTGACACAACCTGGCCTCCTTCTGGAGGCCTTCCTTCCTCAGCCGGCTCGGTTTTTACCGCCCCAGCGAAAGATTCAGCTCCTCATCGGAGAGGATCTGCCTCCGGTTCAAGATCTGGGACGAGTCATGCTCAAAAATCAGATGCGTGAGGTGATCGATTCCCACCTCCAGCTGCTTTCGAAACCCGACCATTTTGATCAGGTAAGCCGCCGCCCACATGAGCCATGCGAGCTTCCCCGAGAGCGGCACCCCGAACAGCTCCAGCACGGAGCTGTGCTTTCCGAGCGAGATGATGTAGCCGGCCGGCTTGAACCGGAAGGGCGTCACAGGCGTTCCCTTGGCGCGCTTGACGAGCGACCCTCCGATGTAGGTCCCCATTGCAACCCCCGTTTGCGACAACGCTGGTTGGTAGGTGCCATCGGGGCGTAGTGAGGCCGCGCAGTCCCCCGCCACGAACACATCTTCGATCGGTTTTCCCTCCGGATCGAGCGCCCGAAGGTAGTCGTCTACACGAACGCGGCCATCCTTGATGTGGAGGACCGGCAGGCCGGTGACGAGATCTGGAGGACGGACGCCCGCAGTCCAGATGATCGTGAACCCCTCGACCTTGCTTCCGTCGGCGAGGTGGACGCCCTTGGGCTCCACGCGGGCCGCCGGACGCCCGATGAGCATCCGCACCCCACGGCGCACGAGAAAGCGATAGACGTAGGCCGAGTGCTCGGGCCGCGCCGCGGGGATGATGCGATCGCCCCCTTCGATGATCGTTACCGAGAGATCGTTTCGATGGAGGTGCGGGTACTTGGGAAGGAGGGTGTCGCGTGCCATGTCCATCAGCTCGGCCGCGACCTCGACGCCGGTGACACCCCCTCCCACGATCACGAAGGATAGTAGCTTCCCCCGCTGCTCCGCCGTCTCCGCCTGCTCGGCCATCTCAAAAAGCTCCACGACGCGCGCCCGAAGGTACATCGCGTCCACGATCGTCTTGAACGGGCGAGTGTGCTCCTGGGCTCCGGGGACGTTGTAGTAATTCGTGACGCTCCCGACCGCGATGACGAGCGTGTCGTACGGCATGACGAGGTTGTTGTGCAGCAGGACCTCGCGCCGCGTGAGGTCGATGTGCGTGGCTTTGTTCTTGATGAATCGGATTTGACGATGTCGCGCCATGTCGCGCAGCGGATAGACGATGTGCCGTGTCTCCACGGCTCCCACGGCGACGGCGGGAAGGAGAGGGTTGAACTGAAAGAAGTTCTCCTTGTCGATGAGCAGCGTGTCCCAGTGGTCGCGGGCCGCCCGGGACTTGCCGATGGAGCGGGCGATGTCGAGGCCGGCGAATCCCCCGCCCAGGATCAGGAGCCGCTTCTTCCGCATGGCAGAAGAATACCATGTCGTTGCCCTAAGCCCGCCCGGGGCTTATCTTTCACCGCGGCCCTGGTCCATCCCCCCACGAGCTACGTATAAGAGAAGAATGGGACCCGATCCGCGCGAGGCTCAACCCCGGCCATGACTCGGCAGGAGCAGGACGTCGCAAGCATCAGGCGTTTGATCGCCGGCGATTCGCGCGCGCTGGAGGAGCTTTACGACCGGTACACGCCGCTGATCTATCCGGTGATACTGCGGATCCTGCGCTCGCGCGCCGAGGCGGAGGACGCCCTGCAGGAAGCCTGGGTCAAGGTATGGCGGACCGCATCGACATACGACGGCCGGCGGGGTCCCGTGGCGGGCTGGCTATTGACCGTGGCGCGCACGCGGGCGCTCGACCGCTATCGGAGCGCCGCTTCGCGCAAACGCGCCGAGGCTCAGGCCGAAACCAGTCTTCCTCAACCGGCGGAGGATCCCTCTTCGCGCCCGGCGCGAAACGAGATTGGCCAGCGCGTCCGGATTGCGCTGGGCTCCCTCGAGCCGCAGCACCGCCGCGTGCTCGAGAGCGCCTACTTCGACGGACTTTCCCAGATGGAGATCGCCGCGCGGCTCGGCGCGCCGCTCGGCACCGTGAAATCGTGGACGCGGCAGGCTCTCACGAGGCTGCGTGAGCTTCTACCGCACGAGGAGTGGGCGTGAGCCAACATCGCGACGAGCATCTCGATCTTTGCGCGGCGTACGTGCTCGGGTGCCTCGACGAGGCCGACCGGAGCCGGCTCGAGGCGCACCTCGGCGAAGCGTGCCCCGTCTGCGAGGGCGCGCTCCGCGATTTCGGCGGTAGCGCGGTGCTCCTTGCGGCCTCGGCCCCCCCGGCGCTGCCCAGCCCCGCGATCAAAGCGAGGGTGCTCGCCGCGGTGCGCGCCGATGCGGGTGCGGAGGGCGGGCGCTCGAAGGATGGGCGGATCCTTCCGACGAAGAAACGGTGGGCGCCGCCGCCCCAGTTGGGTTGGGCGCTGGCGGCCTGCTTCCTTCTCGCGACGGGAATCCTTCTCACGACGACGACCCGCCTGAGGAAGGATTTGAACCGCGCCCGCGACCAGGTCCAGAACCTCACGCGCGATCTCGACGCCGAGCGGCGTTGGGCCGCGGTGCTGGCCTCGCCCGGTGCCCGGACCGCTTCCTTCTCGCTCACACCGGCCGGGGAGGCCGAGCTTCGCGCACGCGCGACGGTGGATCCCGAAACGCACCGCGCGATCCTTGTGTTCCAGAACTTCAAGGCTCCGAGCGGACGCGACTACGAGCTTTGGGCTCTCCGCGGCAATACGCCGGTGTCGCTCGGGCTCATTCGCCCCGATCCGAGCGGACGCGCCGTGCTCCGCATCGAAGACATCGGTGATCCGGCCGGTCTGACCGCGTTCGCGATCTCTCTCGAGCCCCAGGGCGGGGCGCCTACCCGGAACGAGCCGACCGGCCCGATCGTCATGATCGGGTCCTTGGGAGGATAGGCCCCCACGTCCGAGTCTCGATTCAGGAAACCTTCGTCACCCGACGCGCCCCTCTCGGCGTGGGTACGCGCTGTCCCCGATTTCCCGCAGCGCGGCGTTCTCTTCCGCGATCTGACGCCGCTCTGGGCGGACGGCGCGGCGTGGGCGCGCGCGCTCGACGCGCTCGCTCGCCCATTCGACAAGGCTCCACCCGAAGCCGTTCTCGGGATCGAGGCGCGGGGGTTTCTCGTCGCGGCGGGGCTCGCGGCGCGGTGGCGCGCGGGCCTCATGCTGGCGCGAAAGCCGGGGAAGCTCCCGGGATCGGCCGCGCGCGAGGAGTTCACGCTCGAGTACGGGAACGCGTCGATCGAAACGCACCACGGGCTTTTCGCGCCCGGGACGCGCGTCCTGATCGCCGATGACGTGATTGCGACGGGCGGCACCGCGCTCGCCTCGCTGGCGCTGCTCCAAACGCTGGGCTGCAAGCCGGCCGGATTCGCGTTCGTCGTGGAGATCGCGTTCCTGGGCGGGAGGGCCAAGTTGGGCTCGACCCTCCCGATTCATGCCGTCTTGAGCTACGACGCCGCCGGGGAGGCGGTCATCCGCGAGTAGGTGGCCTCACCGCGCCGGCGCGGCGTCCGGCCCCAGCGTCTTCACCCCGCGCACCTGGACTGAGGTGACCGGCTCAGTCCCGTAGCGTCCCTCGCGCAGGATCTTGACGTCCTGAAACCCGGCCTCGCGGATGAGACGCAGATAGTCCTCCTTGAGTGAGGCTCCCGCGATGCAGCCGACGTAGGCCTCGATCGACTCGCGCGTCTCCTCCGGAAGCGGTTTCTCCAGAACGAGGTCGCTCACCAGCATGCGCCCACCCGGTTTCAACGCCCGAAACGCCTCGCGGAAGACGCGGTCTTTCTCGGGGGAGAGGTTCACGACGCAATTCGACACGATGACATCGACCGACGCGTCCGGCACCGGCAGATGCTCGATTTCGCCGAGACGGAACTCGACGTTCGAGTAGTCTCCCTTGGCCGCGTTTTCCCGGGCCCGGTCGATCATCGCAGGCGTCATGTCCACGCCAATGACGTGCCCCTCCGGTCCGACCTCGCGTGCCGCCAGGAAGGCGTCGACCCCCGCGCCCGACCCGAGATCGAGCACGGTCTCGCCGTGCCTTACCTCCGCCAGCGCGATCGGGTTTCCGCATCCCAGGCCCAAGTTCGCGCCTTCCGGTATCGCGGCCGCGTCAGCCGCGCTGTATCCCAGCTCGGCAAGCCCGCTGGTGACCGTTCCGCCGCAGCATTCCGACCCGCTCGAGCCGCAGCATCCCGCCTTACCCTCCGCGATCGCCCCGTATCGTCCTCGAACCGCTGTTCGAACATCGCTTCTAGCTTCCATCGCATTTACCTCCGTTCGCCTGACTCCAGGCTTTGCAGTAACTGCTTGAACCGCGCCATCGCGTCCGCCGTCGGGCAGTAGCAAACCCGCGGCCCGTCGATTTCCCCCTCAATCCATCCGGTCTCCTTGAGCACCTTGAGGTGCTGCGAGACCGTCGCCTGCGCGAGCGGCATCGAGTCGACGATCGCTCCGCAGATACACTCCCCACGCTCGAGCAGAAGACGGAGGATCGCAGCCCGAGCGGGATGCGCGAGCCCCCACGCGAGGCTCGCGAGATCATCGTCCCCCTTCGCAGGGACACGGCGTCCCCGCGGCGAAGCAGGACGTTTCGAAAAACCAATGCGATCGACCATAAGAACCGCCTCCTGGAGAGGAACCGCAGCAAAATCGTTAATCGTCAATCTACGATAGAAGCGCCCACGCCGTCAAGAAGATTTTTCGGCCCCGCCCTGGGTGGTGCTATCGTCGGAGCATGACGCGTCCGGCCACATCTTCGGTTGAGCGGCTGACGGAGGAGTATCGCGCCCTCAAGGAGGCGGCCGCCGTCGTCGATCTCGGCCGGTGGACCGTGATCCGGGTCAGGGGTCCCGAATCCCGCGAATTCTTGCAGGGAACCGCGACGCAGGATTTCGCGGCGGCCTCGGAGCCGGCAGCGGCGGCCCAAACGCTCTTCCTCACCGAGAAGGGTCGCCCGGTCGCGCTCGCATGGATCGCGTTCGCCGCGGATTCAAGCTCGGCAACGATCATCGCGGATGAAGGAGCCCACGCAGGTCTCAGGCCCCACCTCGAGCGATTTCGCATCATGGAGGACGTCGAGTTCGAGGGTCCTGATGGTGCGCCGCGACTCCTCGGTGTCGCCGGGCCGGAGCGCGATCCTCTCGCCAATGCGGTGGCCTCGAAGATCCCCGGTGCTTTGGCGATCCATGCCGAGCCGCTCTCCTTCGTGTTGGTTCCTGCCGAGTCGGACGAAGCCTCGATTCCGGCTTCGGTCGATCCCGCTGCGTTCCAGGCGTGGCGGATCCGCGTCGGCCTCCCGCTCCAAGGAGTCGATCTCGACCTGGATCGCATCGCCACCGAGCTCGCCCTGCCGGAAGCCATATCGATCACGAAAGGTTGTTACGTGGGGCAGGAAGTGGTGGCGCGCACGACACATCGGGGTCATGTGCGACGGCAGCGGGTCGGCTTCCGCTTCCCATGGTCCGGCGAGCCGATCCCGAAAGGGACGGAGCTTCGGTCCGGTGGGATCGCCGCGGGCCACGTTACCAGCACAGCTTTGGAGCCGGGGAGCGGCGAAGGGCTGGGGATGGGTTACATCGCGCCCGAAACCCTTGCCAACAATCTCGATGTCCTCGCGATACAGGGTGAAAAGTCCACACACCTAAGTCTGCAATCGTGGCCACTCTGACTGTCGGTCAGGGACATTTCTGTCCAAAATGTCCCACCAGGTGACGGAAAGCGCGTCGCTCTACGTTGACATAACTCAAGACATTTGATATAATTCCGCCCACTTCGGGGGCATACAGCGCGCGAGTCCCACGGCAGCTCCTGCCGATCCGCGACCACCGCTTCGCTTCCAAACTTCATGGCGTTCCAGCAACAGGATCCATTTTGGATCCGCGGGGAGGTGATCGCCGGATAAGACCCCACTCCACGTTTTTGCCGCAGTCACGCCTCATCTCACGTGTCACGCGACCCATCGGGGCCGCCGAAGCAGATCCTCACGTCAGGAGAACAGGCGATGAATCGATTTGGACTCTTCCTGGTCATTGCAATCGCCGCGCTGGCGCTCGTTGGCGCGCAGGTGGCCTTCGCCACCACGGTCCAGAAGCTCACCCTCCAAGAACTCACCAAGAAATCGGAGTCCATCGTCATGGCGCGCGTCGATGACGCGGTCTCGAGCTGGGACGCCGCCCACAAGGAGATCTACACCTACTTCACGCTGAGCGTGCTCCAGCCCGTGAAAGGCTCGAAGGGCACCACGACGATCACGCTTCGTCAGATCGGTGGCACGGTGGGCAACATCGCCTCCGTGGTTCCCGGGATGCCGAGCTTCCGCAAGGGCGAGGAAGTCGTCGTATTCCTGACCCAGAAGGATGCGGCGGGCTATCCGTGGGTGATGGGACTCCAGCAGGGCAAGTACTCGGTCATGACCGCCAAGAACGGCGTGAAGATGGTCCGCAACGACCTCGCCGGCACCGAGTTCCTCACGAAGAGCGGCGGCCATGTCGAAGCGACGACGGCGCCGGACATGCCGTTGAACGCGTTCCTCGACGGCATCAAGACGAGCCTGGATTCCGATGGGAAGATCCAGGTCGACCCCAACCCCCCAACCGAGTAGCGGAGGACGATAGACCATGAAATCGCATCGAATTCGTATCGCCCTGGCCGCGCTCGGCGCTTTCGTTTTCGCGCTCACGCTGGTCAGTCCTGCTTCTGCGTTCATCCGCCTGACCCGCCAGGGGAACACCGGCATTGTCCAGGCTCATTGGCTCGAATCCTCGCTCCCGCTTCTGAGCGTCATCAACCCGACCAACGCCGACATTCCATCGGCGACAGCGCTTTCGGTCGTGCAGGCATCCGCGGAAACGTGGGAGAACATCAATACATCCTTCTTCACGGTGAACCCTGTCGAATACACGGGGGCCCCGGGACAGGTCACCCCCGCGCTCGATGCCAATGACGGCCAGAACAGCATGATCTTCGATACCGCGGGCGTGAATTTCGCGCCGGGCGGCACGGTGATCGCGTTCGTCCGTTCCACGATCGATCTGGCGGACGGCCATACGCTCGACGCCGACATGGTGTTCAACGACCGGGATTTCTTCTGCTCCACGTCCTCGCCGAACCTCACGCCGGCTCCTCCCGGCCAGTCGAGCGTGGATCTTCAGTCGGTCGTCACACACGAATACGGCCACTATTTCGGTCTCGACCACACGAGCATTGCGAACGCGACGATGATTCCGTTCATCATCGGCGATACGCGGCAGCGCACTCTCGAGCTGGACGATATGGCCGGCAACTCGACCATCTACCCTGAATCCGCCTCCCGGCCAGGTGGGCTTTCTCCCGGTGCGGCTGATTTCGCGGCGACGACCGGAACGATCAGCGGCACGGTCGTGAGCGGCTTCGACGCCTCGGCCGTCTTCGGCGCGCACGTCGAGGCACTGGTCGCCGGCACCCCGGGTCCGTTGCAGGATCCTCTCAACTCCATCAGCGCGATCTCAGGCGAGCTGACGGTCCGGAACGGACAGGGTGAATACACGATCCACGGTCTCCCGCCGGGCACCTATGACGTCCGCATTGTTCCACTCGATGGGATTCACACGATCGCCGCCGATCCGAACATCGGCGGGATCTTCAACGGGATCGACATCAACTTCGAGGTCGAGTACTGGAACGGTGCAAGCGAAGGTGGCAACGGCTTCACGGACCATGCGTTCGAATCGACCCCGGTGAACGTGAGCTCCGGCTCCGACGCCGGCGGGGTCAATTTCATCACGAACACGTTCCCGGGCCAGGTCGACGTCGCGCAGTACGGCCAGTTCGAGAACATTGTGACCTTCCGCAACACGGGATTCCTGGCGAAACGGTTCGATCTTCCGTTCACGCCCCCCTACACGATCACGAAGGTGACGTTCCCCTCGTTCACGTTCAACGCCCAGCTCGGCCTGCCTCCGCTCGATGCGACGTTCCCGAGCGTGCGGCTGTGCGAGCTGAACACGGCGACGGGTCTCCCGAACCTAGCGGCGCCGCTCTTCCAGATCGCGCCTTTTGTCGGGAGCCCGAACGGCGCCAACGAGATTCCCATCGGGGTCACCATCAACGACCCCGACAAGGTGCTCTTCTGGGCGATCCAGTTCCCGGCCCAGCCCCCCAGCTTCCCGGCGAATTTCCCGTTCCTCCGGATGGATTTCTTGGATATGGAGCGCGGGCTCTTCGCGAACGACTACAGCCTCAGCACGGCGGGGACCGGCGGGACCCTCATCGATCGGAACGTCGCGGTCAGCATGACCGCGCAACTCGCGTCACCTGATCTGACCCCGATCGTGGCCGTCGCGAACCTGGGCACGAACCAGAGAGCGACGAAATACGAGTTCACCTACTCCAATCCCGCCGATAAGCGGCTCGACGGGTTCCCGATGGCGCCGGGCTCGACCGACCACGTAGACCTCGTGCGCCGGCTCGCGTCCGGTCTTTTGGAGACCGACGGCAGCGCGGGCACCTCCGAGCACATCTCGATGAGGACCGATACGATTCCGGCCTTCCCGGGTGGAACCCAGCTCTGGTTCGTGCAGGCGGTGGACGACGCAGGGCACAAGACCCTGACGTCCAACACGACGATTACGGGACTGAACCCGGACGCGGATGAGCCCAACGGCCGCGCCAATGCCACGGAAGCGAAGCTGCTCACCCTTCCGACGGTGAATCGGCCGGAGACCTATTCGCCCGCGGGCGATCAGGATTACTTCCTGTTCAACGCGAAACCGGGCGATGTGATCCAGGCTAGCGCCGTCTCGACGGGTCTCGACGGCAGGAACGATCAGGACCTCGTGATGTTCCTATTCGACCAGAACGGGGACCTCGTCGCCTTCGACGACGACTCGAACGGCGGGCTCAATCCGAAAATCTCCTTCACGGCCCCGCCTGGGCCCGGGAAGAGCAAGACGGCGAGAAAATTCTTCCTGGAAGTGACGGATATCCAGGGGTCGCTTTTCATTCCGACCGGCGTGCCCCGTGTACGAGTGCCACAAACCTACAACCTGAGCGCGAACGTGATCGCGGCGCCCGCGCTGGCCGGCCGGATCGGCGGCTTGGTTGGAGAGGATGGATTCGCGTTCGCGAACTCAGGACCGAATCCGGCGAACCCGCAAGCCAAGCTCCTCTATGTGCTGCCGAGAAGCGGTGGAGCGAGCTACGGAGTGAAGCTCCGGATCTACGACGTGAACGGCCGTCTCGTTCGCAAGCTCGTGGACGGCGATCAGCCGGCGGGGCCACACGTCGCTGTGTGGAACGGAACGGATGATTCGGGTCGCGGTGTCGCGTCGGGTCACTACTACGCCCGGATCGATGCCGGTGGGTTCTCACAGAAGGTGGGCATTACGATTCTCAAGTAAGCGCCCTAGGTTCGAAGCACGCGAGGACGGGGGCCGGAGTTTCTACCGGCCCCCGCTTCGTTTCAACCGAGGCACATGCGAGCACGATCCCCACATCCTGCGCTGACGCTCGCCCTCATCCCGCTGCTCGCGGGGGCGATCCACGCTCCCCCCGCGAGGGCGGGGACCGGCTGGATCCCTCCGCGCCCGGTCACGGTGCTCCTGCCGAGCGCCACGTTCGCTCCCGGCTCGACGCATTCCATCGAGATGACGCTCCGCGCGAACGGCGCGCCCGCGAGCCTGAACTGGGCCGCGACCCCGGGAGGCGCCTTCGCGCTCGGCGTCTCGCCGCTGAACGGCTCGATCGTGGTACCCCCGGACAGCGTCCGGCGCGTTTCGTTTTCGGTGACCGTCCCGGTACTCGCCTTCGGCGGCGCGTCTTTGTCCGTGGAGCTCACCGATCAGATCGGCGGCGGGCACGTGGCGAAGGCGATCTCGGCGATCTTCGCGGCGACCGGCGGGAGGCCCGAGGTCTGGCCTTCGCCTTTCTCCTGGTCCGCTCCGTCGAACACCTCGGGGCTGGTCTCGTTTCAGATTCACAGCCTGGTGGCGAGCGCCGAGTCCGTCCAAGTCACGGACGGCCGCACCAATCCCGATCCCAACAACACCGACGGCATCTTCCCGGGCACCGAGCCCCCGGTGGACGTGGATCTGCCGGGAGGCGCCACGGTCACGATAAGCGCCCCGACGACGATCGCGGGGAGCGCCTACGGCGGGAACGCCAACGCCCTGCAATGCAGCGTCACGAGCCTCGGCGGCATCTCGAACTCCATCGGCCACGCGCTCTCCTCCGCGGCGCTTCCGGAGTCCTTACCAACCGCGCTTGTTCCTATGGGCTTGACCCCCCTGGGAGAGCCTGCGGCAGGACGTGACGGCCCGGTGGAGCTTGCGGCGCGCGGCGTGTGGCTCCTCCCGGCCGGGCTCGACGGCGTGCGCGTCCTGACCGCGGGCACGACGCTCGCTCGAATCGGCGCGGTCGACACGGACGGAAATGGGACGGACGACCGCCTGGTGGGGCAGGTGCGCATTCCGTCGTACGCCGCGTCGGTCGCGGTCGTGCCGGGATTCGTGGGCCCCGCCGGGGACACGCTCGATCTCGGGCTGCTCGCGGCGGGGCGTTCGGGGCTGATGCTCCTCGATCTGCGCACCGTGATCGATCCACCGTTCGGCACCTGGGAGGATTTTTTCGACCAGGACATGAACGGGATCGACGATCGGATTCTGCGAACGATTCCCCTTCCCGGGTTCGCGACCGACGTGGCGTGGTTCCGCGCCGCGTCGGGGCGCATCGTCGCGCTCGTCGCCGACGCCGACACCGGCTCGGTGCCGACGGCGTCGGATTACAATCCCGCCTCGGTTCTCGCGGGCACGGGCTCCGGCATCGTCGCGATCGATGTGACTGCGGCGTTCGATTCCCTCGGGGGCGTCCCGTATGCCGCGGGCACAATGCCGACCCCGGGGAGCGCGTTGGACCTCGAGCTTCGCCGCGCCGGCGCGGGCTCCCCCGACCTCGCGCTTGCGGACGGGGCCGCGGGCGTCTCGGTGTACCACTTGAGCGTCGGGTCCGGCGCGCCGGCCGTGGTCACCTTCGCGCCGCTCGGTTCGGTCGCGCTCTCCTCCGCGTGGGGCACGCCCTACGCCCGCGACGTCGCCTGGATCTCGAACACGCGCGACAGCGTCTACCTCGCAGTGGCCGCGTCCGCTGGAGGGATGCAGATCGTTCGCGCGCCACTGGGGGGCGCGCCGGCCTTGGTGCTGGCGCAGCAGACCGCGGCGCCCGCGATTGGATTGGCCGGGACGTGGACCGGAAACGTGGCCGTGGCGCAGGGTGCGGGCGGTGTCGCGTTGATGCGCGTCCCCGGTGCGGCGGAGCTGGATCGGATCGCGCCCACGGCGTCCCCTCCCTATACCGCGACCGTTACGCTCGCGCGCGGTCAACTATGGACCGAGGGGCGCGCGCTCGAGGTCGCCTTGCATAGGGCGCCCAGCTCCTCCGCGACCTCCCTTCGGTTCTTGGGGACGGTGGGTCCGATTCCGGATCTTCTGGTATCGGACGGTACCCGGGCGCTGCTGCTGCGTCCCGGCCTGGCGACGATCGTGGCGGTGGGAGAGGAGCCGACGCCTCCGCCGGCGCCGCAGCTCGCCGTTTCGGTGATGCCGAATCCCATGACGGAACGCGCAGAGATCCGCGTGTTCGATCCATCGGGGGGCTTGAGCGTCGGCGGGATCGAAGCCAGGGTGTTCGATATTCAGGGACGGCTGGTGCGAAGTCTCCCCGTCGTTCCTTCATCTACGGAGCCGTCGACCTCGGGTCTCGTGCGTTGTACGTGGGACGGCTTGGACGACCGCGGCCGGCGTCTGGGATCCGGCCGCTATTGGCTCCGCGTGCGCGCCGGCAGCCGCACGGCGGCGCGACCGGTGCTGATCCTGCGTTAGTAAGCCGCGCCGCGCCCTATCGCGCCATGCGCTGCGCCGGGGAGATGTGCGTCCAGGCCCCGCGCCCGCTATACGTGACCCCGTAGCGCTCGTTCATGTAGCGCTGGAAATCGACGGTCGTGACCTTTTTCCAATCACCGAACGCGTCCGGATGCTCGGACAGGAGCCAGTTCATGTCCTGCGTCATCTCGAGCCCGGCAGCCCCGTTCACGATGTAGGTCGGGACCTGGGAGCAGTTCTCGCGCCAGAGATCGAGCTGGATCTTGAGCTTGTCGTAAATCGCGCGACCCAGGGTCGCGTCCCCGTTTCCAAGCGGCCCGAGATCTCCCCGCTCCGCGGCGCGAACCGCGTCGACGAGCTTTTCTCCCACGACCCCGTTCGTCATCAAGAGCCCGCTGAAATCGGGGTAGGCGTTGTACAGGGGCTCGTGCTTTCCGCCCGGCGTCCGACCGATCAGGAGCCACTGGAGCGCCTCGTCCGGTCCCACGCGCTTGACGCAGAAATCCAAGCTCGGGTTCCGCTCCAGAAAGACATTCGCCGCGATCGGCCGCGATTTTCTGTCGTACAACAGGTGACCCCACGTGGGATCGTAGAAAATCCGCTCGGGGAAATAGTCGTGCGTGATCCGGCCGAGCTTGTCGATCGTTCCGCCGCCGCCGAAATCGGCGGTGACGTTTTCCAAAATCGGCTCGTTATCGGAGAGCACGAATCTCAGTCCCGGGAATCCCCCGGTGCGGGCATAGAGGCAGCGCTCCGTCGACCAGAACACCCACCCGCGTTTCGAATCCTTCAGGATCTCGATCCAGTCTTCCTGGCACAGGATCCCGATTTCCGGGAAGATCCGCTCGAGCTTCTCCTCCAGCTCGTTCCCCGACAAACCCTCGCGCTCGAGGTCGATCCGATAGCGTCGCTTGAGCTCCAGTCGACGATAGACCTCGTTTCGCTCCGCCCAGAAAGCGCCCGCGGTCGTCTTGCCCGTTCCGGTCGGCCCCGTGAACGTGGTGGCGGTTCCTTCGCGATTCAAGATCGCGGCTCCGGCGTGCGCAGAAATGATGTCGACCTTGGAGAGTATCGCCATGAGCGGCGAGAGCACGCCGCGGCTCTTCACCTCGCCGTGGTAGTCCGTGTTCACCGTGAGGATCGTGACCTCGTCCTTGAGATCGGAGAGGGGGCAGAAGTAGACGAAGTTCGAGGTCACGACCGCTTTCGAATCCGGGTCCCACAAGCGGGAATCCCGGAGCCGCGCCGGAATCCCGAGCCTCTCCGCGGAGACGCGGGCGCGCTTCAACTGCCGCAAGAATTGCGCGTGCTCGGCCTCGCTTCGCGGCACTCCCATGAGCGACAGGATCGTGACGCGCGGGGCCTTCTTCATGCCGCGCTCGCGGAAGCGCTGGTCGATCTGTTTCGCGATGACCATCATCTCGGCGTCTTGCGGCGGGAAGAAGTTCGTCTGCGACGTGCGCCTCAAATACGGAACGTTCCCTCGGTGCGTGTACTGCACACCCGCGCATGAGAAGCGGCTGATCAAGGTCTTCCGCTTCGAGACGGCTTCGAGCGCCTTGAGCCAGCCGGCCGCCTCCTTCACATCCGCCTGGTGCGCGTCGAGGGTCGTCCGGGTGACGAGGCGTTTCGCCCGGCCGGTGATTACCGTGTTGAAGGAGTTCCACACGGGCCCGATGGTGGGATCGCTGGAGGAATCGCGCCGCAATAGCACGTCGCCGCGGTCGTTCACCCCCAGCTCCGCGACCCCGGGGCTGAATTTAAGATAAAGTCCGTGGTCGTAGACGAGCTCGCCCAAAGGGAGCTTGAGTCCGTCGAAACTTTTCGGGTTTTCGCGGGAGCGGTGGATCACGTCGAAGGGGGCGATCCAGCGCTCCTGCTCCGTGATGCCGTCTTCCCCGACGACGCGGAAGCGGCGGCCCACGTTGTGAAGCGGGACCCCATTCGTGCGAAACAGGTCTTGGTTGAGCGCGTCCTCCCGGACGAGCGCGATCCGGCCCGAGCGGTCGCGAAGGACTCGTTTCCCGCCCTTGCGGTCCCGAGCGCTCAGATAGGGTTCGAGATCGACGGACGGGTACGGGTGCTCGCTCACTTGGATTCCTTTTGTTTGGGGACGTTCGGTGTTGGCGCGTGGCGTGGCGGGAAACGCGGGGGACGCTCCTCCCGCCGGACTGACCGCTTTCGCGGTCGCCGGACTGGCGAGCTTCTTCATCGGATCCTCCGTCTTCGTCTTCGAGTCGTCGGTCACGTCGGTCACGTCAGTCACGCCAGGGTTGGTGGCGGTTCGTTATCGGGAGTCGGCGGTCCTTACCCAAGGCGCGTGGTGTGATCCGAATTCCGGGAGGCGCCTGGCGGCGCTTGTACTCGGCCCGGTCCACCATTCGGATCACCCGCTGCACGAGGGCGCGATCGTACCCCATCGCGACGATCCGCTCTACCTCGGAGTCCTCTTCGACGTACGCCTTGAGAATGGGGTCGAGCGTGTCGTACGGCGGGAGGGTGTCCGTATCGCGCTGCCCCGGCCTCAGTTCCGCCGTAGGCTCGCGTGTCAGCGTCCGTTCCGGGATCCAGGGCGTCTGGGCCGCGCCATTCCGATGCCGGGCCAGCTCGTATACGAGCGTCTTCGATACGTCCTTCAATACCGAGAAGCCGCCGGCCATGTCGCCGTAGAGAGTCGCGTAGCCGACCGACAGCTCGCTCTTGTTCCCGGTGGTGAGCACGAGCCAGGAGAACTTGTTCGAGAGCGCCATCAGAACGGTTCCGCGGATTCTCGATTGGATGTTTTCCTCGGTCACGTCCTCCTGCGACGAGGCGAAGATCTCCTTCAAGCTTTCGCGGTACGCGGCGATCTCCGATTCGATCGGCACGGCGAGGAGATCGATCTTGAGGTTCTTCGCGAGCGCCGCCGCGTCCTCGCTGCTCTCCCGCGAGGTGATTCCCGAAGGCATGAACACGCCGGTCACGTGCCCCGGGCCCAAGGCGTCCGTGGCGATCGAGGCGGTGAGGGCGGAATCGATCCCGCCGCTCAGTCCGATCACCACGTGCTCGAATCCATTCTTGCCGACGTAATCGCGCGTGCCGAGCACGAGCGCCCGGTAGATCTCCTCGGCCCCGCTCGGGGTCGTGACCTTGCGGGCGCCGATCTTGGGGCGTGCCCGTCGGGGTATCGGGCGCAGCGTGACCACGCTCATCTCGGGTGCGTCGTCGCGTTGCGCCGCGATCCGGCTACGGGGGTCGTGGAGGCGGGCGCGGAAAACGCTCTCGAGATCGATGTCCACGATCACCAGGTCTTCCTCGAATGCGCGCGCCTGCGCCAACAGCTCGCCTTGGGGCCCATAGACGCGGCTGTTGCCGTCGAAGACAAGCTCGTCCTGGCCGCCGACGGTGTTCACGAACGCGACCACCGAGACGCCGTCCAGGGCACGGGTGGAGAGCATGCGGTCCCGGGCCGCGGATTTGCCGGCGTGGAAGGGAGACGAGGATAGGTTGATCACCACCTCTGCGTCTCCGTAGACGGCGAGCGCAGCGGTCGGACCCACGGGCGTGAAGATGTCCTCGCAGATGTTCACGCCGAACGTGAGCGCGCCTCGCTTGCAGACGAAGCACTCGTTTCCGGGACGAAAATAGCGCACTTCGTCGAACACCCCATAATTCGGCAGGTGGCGCTTCTGGTAGATTCCCACCACCTCGCCGTCGTGCGCGATCGCGGCCGCGTTGTAGACGTCGTCCGCGCGCTGCGCGAAGCCCACGACCGCGGTGATCCCGGTGGTGCCGCGCGCCACCTCCTCCAGGGCCGCCTGGTTCTGGTCGAGGAACTCCGGGCGCAAAAGAAGATCCTCGGGCGGATACCCGGTCAGCGTAAGCTCGGGGAAGGCGATCAAGTCCGTCCCCTGGTCGCGGGCGCGCTCGATGGTTTCGATGACCTTCTTGGCGTTTCCGGGGAGATCGCCGACCGTGGGATTGATCTGGGCCAGCGCGAGCCGGACGATCCGCTCGGATCGATCGCCGGCGGGCGAATCGCTGTGGCGTTTCACGGCAACGATGGTACCACGCTGGCCCGTCCGGCGCCACCGATACGGAAGCAGCCCAAAGGGTTGCCGCTCCGCGTCGATCGAGGCAGAATGAAGACGTCGGTCGTTGTCTTCGGGAGCAGCCGCACGCCGCCCGGGGACCCCAACTACGATCTCGCACAGGAGTTGGGTCGTGCCCTTGCTCGCCGAGGCGCCGAGGTCCGGTGCGGCGGCTACGCCGGCGTCATGGGGGCGCTTGCAGAGGGCATGAAGGGCGCGGGCGGCCGGGTGGTCGGCTGCACCCTCGATTGGTTCGACGAGACGAGAACGCCGAATCCACACCTGGACGAGGTGGTCCCTTCGCCGAGCCTTGCGGTCAGAATCGAGCGGCTGCTCGAAGGGACGAGCGCCGCGATCGCGCTTCCGGGCGGTGTCGGCACGTTGAGCGAAGTCTTCTGGCTCTGGACCCTTCTCATGCACCGAAAAGGAATGAACCGGAGGCTCATCCTGATGGGCGAGCCGTGGCGGGACTTGCTGGACACCCTATCGCGCAGCTTCGAAGTGGACCCCAGCATCCGCGCCCTCGTGCATCTGGCCGCGACCGCAGAGCAAGCGGCGGATCTCGCGTGCGGGGAGCCAACGTGACCGCCAGCGACATCCCAGGTACCGGCCCGATGCGCGAGATGGAGGCGGATCTCGCCCGCTTCATCTCGGCGGCGGGGTGGGAGGAGCCGGCGGCGCAAGCGCGCGGGGCGGAGGCTGCCTTCTCGGACCTCGCGATTCGGTCCTTCCGCATCCAGTGCGATACGATACCGGAGTACGGGGCGTACGCGCGGCATGTCGGGCGCGGGCCCGGCGGGTTGGGTGATTGGCGCGAGATTCCGCCGGTGCCCTCTTCGGCGTTCAAAGAGCACGGTCTGAGCGCGGCGCGGGTTGGGGACGGGGGGACGAGTGGAGGCGCGGCGCCGGCATCCCCCACCGTCACGTTCGAGACGAGCGGGACGACGATCACGAGGCCGGGCCGTGTGCATCTCACGTCGACCCATCTCTACGAGACGTCGCTTCTCAAGAGCTTCACCCGGCACCTCCTGCCGGACGGTGCGCGGCTCAAGATGATCATCTTCGGGCCCACGCGCGCCGAATCGCCGCGCTCCTCGCTCTGGTTCATGGCCGACCGTGTCGCTGCCCGGCTCTGTGACGCCCCCTCATGGATCGTCGAACACGGAGAACCACGATGGGAGCGTGCCGACGCGGAGCTCGCGCGTTCCCTCGACGGGAGGGTGCCGGTCCTCCTCCTCGGCACCACGCTTCTCCTCCGCGCCTATGTCGAGCGGTGCGATCGGAGGGGGCTCTGTTTCGCGCTCCCCCCAGGAAGCCGGGCGATGGATACCGGAGGGGCGAAGGGAACGCGGGTCGAGCTTCGCCCTGACGACATGGCCGCTTCCATTCACCGCGTGTTCGGGATTCCGCGAACGCACCTTGTGAACGAATACGGAATGGCGGAAATGGGAAGCCAGTTCTATGAAGACACGCTCCTGGCCGCGCACGAGCGGCGCCCGGCGAGGCGCGGGTTCGTGATCCCTCCGTGGGTGCGCACCCGCGTGCTCGATCCGGAGACGATGCTCGATCTGCCCGAAGGAAGGCCCGGGCTCCTGGTCCACTACGACCTCGCGAATCTCGACGTGCCGCTCGCGATTCAGACCGAGGATGTCGGCGCCGCCGCGGGCAACAGGCTCACGCTCGAGGGTCGCCTCCCCGAGGCGGAGCGGCGCGGGTGCTCGCTCCCGTTCGAGCAATTTCTCGAGCGGGAACGCGGGGCGCGAGCGGAGCGCGCGCCGGGCGTGCCGCGATGACGCAGGGGCTCTTCGACGCTTTCTATCTTCCGCCCGAGGTGGAGCGGGACGCCGAGACGAGCGTCCAACGGTTCGGCCCGCCCCACGACGCGATCGAGCTGCGGCTCGCGACCGTCACCCCGGCCTCGATCGAGACCTGGGTCGAGGCG
The DNA here is from genome assembly GCA_036505295.1 of Candidatus Eiseniibacteriota bacterium. Lineage (GTDB taxonomy): Bacteria > Eisenbacteria > RBG-16-71-46 > SZUA-252 > SZUA-252 > WS-7. The sequence continues at coordinate 25,142 of DASXTQ010000042.1, read as the reverse complement.
ATCCGCTCGGCGCGCGCGGAGCGTCTTGCGCGCCGGCCCGCGGCCGAGATCCATCGCGTGCTCGAGCGCGTCGCGCAGCGGTTCCTGGACCCGCAGAGTCCCGTGCGCCGGAACGCCATCGCGTGGCTCGCGCGCTCCGGGCGTTTCTCGACCCCGATGATCGAGCGGGCGCTCACGGACACCTTCGGTCCCCTTGCGGCGGGCGGCGTGTCGCGCTGGGTCGCCTCGGAGTTGGGATCGGCGGCCGCGCTCGACCGCCCCACGCCCGATCGGAAAGGGATCCCGCGCCAGGCGTGTGGTCCCGAGTGGATGCTCCAGATCTACGCGGGGAACGTGCCCGGACTCCCGGTTTGGCCCTTCTACTCGGCGCTCGCCATGAAGTCGGCGCTCTTCGCGAAGGCCTCCTCGCAGGAGCCGGTCATAGCACCGCTCCTCGCGAGGACGATCGCCGAGGAGGACGAAGACCTCGGCGCCTGCATTGTCGTCGCGTGGTGGAAGGGGGGAACCATCGAGCTCGATCGCGCGGCTGTCCGGCGTGCGCCCGCGGTGCTCGCGTTCGGAGGAGAGAACTCGACGATGAGCATCGCCCGGGAGACGCGCCCGGACGCCAAGGTCGTGATCCACGGCTCGAAGGTCAGCGTCGCGTACATCTCCAGTGCGTCGCTCACGCGCGCGGGTCTGGGGAGCCTCGCCGCGCGGGCCGCGTTCGACGTCGCGCTCTACGATCAGCAGGGCTGCCTCTCGCCGCACGCGTTCTACGTCGAGCGCGGTGGGGACGTCGGGCCCGCGGCGTTCGCGTCGGCTCTGGGCGGGGCGCTCGAGTCGCTCCGCGACGGACTGCCCCGAAGCGAGCCCGAAGCGAGCCAAGCCGCGCGCGTGCAGCTCTATCGTGCGCAGGCGCATTTCGAGGAGGCGACGGGAAGTCGAGGCACGCAGGTTCTAGCCTCGAGCGAGGGGACCGACTGGACGCTGGTCTACGAGGACGGCGCGCGCTTCGAGCCCACCCCCTCGTATCGCACGGTGCGCGTCCATGCCGTGGACGGGGTGGAGGAGGTCGAGGCGGCGCTTGCGCCGGCCGCGCGCTTCATCGAGGCGATCGGGCTCGAGGCAAAGGGCCGGGAGAGGACTGCCCTAGCCGCCGCCCTGGCGGCGATGGGGGTTCCGCGCATCGCGCCCCTGGGAGCCCTCCAAAGTCCATCCCTGGTGGGGACGCATGGCGGCGTGCACCGGCTCCTGCCCTTCCTGCGCTGGACGACTGTCGAGACCGGGCCCCGCTCCGCGGGCCCTCGGCCACATCGACCAAAACGAAAACCCGGCCGGTCGCGCTAGCCTACTGGACCACGAGCGTGTCTTTCATGCTCGGGTGGATGGTGCACTCGTACGGGTACGTTCCGACCGTGTTCATTTGGATGGGCGCGCTCGTGGCGCTTGGGCTGATCCCTTGGGTGTCCCACTGGCCGCCTGCTGGGCCACCTTCAGAGGTGGACGTATGCGTCGTGCCGCGGGTGTTCCGCCAGGCAACTGTCTTGCCCACGGCGACGGTACGCTTGCCGCCGAACGCCCCGGCGTTCATGTCCGCGACGATGTCGATCGTCACGTCGGCCCCACCGCCGGGTGCCACGGGGTTCGACTTCTTCTTGCAAGAAAGTGCTGTAACACCGAGCACGAGGATCAAGATGGCTAGCAGCGCGCCCTGGATCAGCTTCATGAAAACCTCCAGAAAGGATGGACTCCGGCTCACATCAATATACACCACCGAGCCTACTGCGGTGACCCCCGGTTGTGTTGGCATCCGTCGCGGCCAGCGGCATGAACCGAATGCGGGAATGAAACATCTAACTTAATACGTATAAACAAGTTATCCCAGACACTCGCCAACCTTTGAATCAGCTCAACACCCGAGGCTCCCCGGCCGAAATTTTAGTTAGACTCTAACCTTCGCGTAAGGGTAAGATGTAGATGTACGGGAGGGATCGTATGGCAGCGGTCGTTTCAAAACACCTCAAGGTTGGCGACTTGGCAAGGCAGACCGGCAAGTCGGTCCGGGCGCTCAGGCTCTACGAGGAGCTCGACCTGCTCCATCCGGTTGCGCGCAGCAACGGGGGATTTCGGCTCTACGACGAGTCCGCCATCACGCGAATCCGGTGGATCGAGCTCCTCCAAGAAACGGGGCTTTCGCTCCATCAGATTCAAGGCCTGCTCAAGGCCTGGCACGGGAGCCGGTACGGCCCCGAGGCGATGGCCGTCGTGCGCGAAACGTTCCAGGAGAAGCTCACGGAGACGCGCCAGGCGATCATCCGGTACGAGACGCTCGCGCGCGAGCTGGAAGGAACGCTCGAGTATCTGCGTACCTGCCAAGCATGCCGGCCGCCGCGAACGACGCAGCAGGACTGCCCGCATTGCCCCGAGGATCATGGCATGAAGGAGGAGCCGGCGCTCGTCGCGGGCTTCCACACCGACCCGGGCCGATCCGATAGGATCGTGCTCCACATCGCGCCGGAGAACCCATGAGCGAAGAGCCAACAAACGACATTCGCACGACGGAGACCGAGACCCGCGAACCCCAGGGGACGAGCTCCATCTCCCTCACGCCTGCCGCCGTGGACTACGTGAAGCGTATCCGCGGGAACGAAGGCAAGGAAGGGCAGGCGCTTCGCATCGGGGTCAAGGCGGGGGGTTGCTCTGGGTACAGCTACTTTCTTGGTTTCACGACGGAACGTCGCGGCAGCGACACCGTGCTCGAATACGAGGACTTGACCGTTTATGTGGATCCGCGCTCGCTGGATGTTCTCGCGGGGACGGAGATCGACTACCAACGCGGGCTCTTAGGGACCGGGATCCAGTTCAAGAACCCGCGCGTCAAGAAGACGTGCGGATGCGGGGACAGCTTCACACTTTAGGCCAGAACACACGGAAGGAGAACATGAGCGCTACACCGACGCTGGAGATTCGAAATCTGCACATCTCGATCGACGGGAAGCCCATATTGAAGGGCCTTTCCTTGGCCGTGAACAAGGGTGAGATCCACGCCCTGATGGGACCGAACGGATCGGGCAAGAGCACGCTCGCGAACGCGCTGATGGGGAATCCCAAATATGAGGTGACGGACGGAACGATCCTCTACAAGGGCGAGGACGTCCTCGAGCTTTCCCCGGACGAGCGCGCGCGGAAGGGCATCTTCCTCGCGTTCCAGTACCCGACGGCCATCCCGGGCGTGAGCGTCGCGAATTTCCTCCGGAACGCGCTGAACGTGCGGCGGAAGGAGCTGGGCGAGGAGAAGCCGATCCCGCCCAAGGAATTCCGGACGCTCGTCAAGGAGAAGATGGCTCTACTCAGGATGGACGAGTCGTTCGCGGGCCGTTACCTGAACGACGGTTTCTCGGGCGGTGAGAAGAAGCGCGCGGAAATCTTGCAGATGGCCGTGCTAAGGCCCGAGATCGCGATTCTGGACGAGACCGATTCGGGACTCGACATCGACGCGCTCAGGATCGTCTCCGAAGGCGTGAACGCGCTGACGGGACCGGACCTGGGCGTGCTCTTGATCACGCACTACCAGAGGATCTTGAACTACATTAAGCCGCACTTCGTCCACGTGCTCGTGGACGGGCGGATCGTCAAGTCCGGCGGGGCCGACCTTGCGCTCGAGCTCGAGAAGCAGGGATATGACTGGATCCGCGAGGACCAGGCCGCTTAGGGCGGCCGGGAGGCAACCATGACAACGACACAGCAGCCGACGCTGGATATCCGAGAAGGATACAAGGAAAAGTACGGCTTCCACGACGAGGAGAAGTCCGTCTTCAAGACGCGCCGCGGACTCGACAAGGAAGTCGTCTCGCAGATCTCCGACATCAAGAACGAGCCCGCCTGGATGAAGGAGTTTCGTCTGAAGGCGCTCGAGCAGTTCGAGAAGAAGCCTCTGCCCCGCTGGGGGGGCAAGGTCGAGGAGATCGACTTCCAGAACATCTATTACTACCTGAAGCCGGCCGAGGAGCAGAGCAAGACCTGGGACGAGGTCCCGGCCGACATCAAGAAGACCTTCGATCGTCTGGGCATTCCCGAGGCGGAGCAGAAGTTTCTCTCCGGCGTGGGCGCCCAGTACGACTCCGAGACGGTCTACCACAAGATCAAGGCGAGCCTATCGGAGAAGGGCGTCATCTTCCTCGACACGGGCACCGCGCTGAAGGAGCACCCGGAGCTTTTCCGGGAATACTTCGGGACGGTCATTCCGCCTTCGGACAATAAGTTCGCCGCGCTGAACAGCGCGGTGTGGAGCGGCGGCTCGTTCATCTATGTGCCGAAGGGCGTGAAGGTGGATCTCCCGCTTCAGGCGTACTTCCGGATCAACGCGAAGGACATGGGTCAGTTCGAGCGGACCCTCATCATCGTGGACGAGGGCGCCTCGGTGCATTACGTCGAGGGCTGCACGGCTCCGACCTACGCGAGCGATTCGCTTCACTCGGCTGTGGTCGAGATCATCGTGAAGCGCGGCGCCTACTGCCGCTACACCACGATCCAGAACTGGTCGAACAACGTGTACAACCTGGTCACCAAGCGTGCCATGGCCTACGGCAACGCACGGATGGAGTGGGTGGACGCGAACCTCGGGTCCAAGCTCACGATGAAATATCCGAGCGTCTACCTTATGGAGCCGGGCGCGCACGCGGAGATCCTTTCGATCGCGTTCGCCGGCAAGGGCCAGCACCAGGACGCCGGCGGCAAGGCGGTCCACGCCGCGCCGAACACCACCTCGAGCGTCGTGTCCAAGTCGATCAGCAAGGACGGCGGCCGCGCGGGCTACCGCGGGCTCATCAAGGTCGCGAAGGGGGCCAAGGGCAGCAAGTCCACCGTTCGCTGCGACGCGCTCCTTCTGGACGAGCATTCCCGGTCGGACACCTATCCGTACATGGAAATCGAGGAGGATCAGGTCACGATCGGACACGAGGCGACGGTCTCGAAGATCGGCGACGAGCAGATCTTTTACCTCATGAGCCGCGGCATCCCGGAGGCGGAAGCATCCGCCATGATCGTGAACGGGTTCATCGAACCGATCACGAAGGAGCTGCCCATGGAGTACGCGGTCGAGATGAACCGTCTCATCCAACTCCAAATGGAGGGATCGGTCGGCTGACCGCTCCCGTTCAATGGCAGCCCGAACCCATGGAGAATCAAGCGTGAATCCATCCGACACCCTGGCGCCTCCGCGGACGCTCGACTCGGTTCGCGTCGGCGCTTTGAACCCAGGCGAGATCGCCTCGCTCTCGAAGCGGGCCGAGGAGCCTGAATTTCTGGCGCGGCGCCGTGCGGCGGCGTGGGCGTACTGCGAGAAGACGCCGTTTCCCGCACGCACCGAAGAGCTGTGGCGGCGGACCGACATCAGCTCCTTCAAATGGGAGTCGATCCTCGCGGTGCGGGAGCCGCACCCCGCCGTCGCTTCTACGAGCGCGCTTCCCGCGGCGGTCCGCGCCGAGATCGGGCCGCCGGAGGAGCGCTCGGCGCTCCTCGTCCAGCTCGACTCGAATGCGATTCTGATCGACCGGGAGCCGGAGCTTGCGAAGCTCGGCGTCGTCCTGATGCCGATCCGGGATGCCGCGCGCGCGCACCCCGCGCTCGTGGAGCGCTTCCTCGGACGGACGGTCCGCTTCGACGAGAACCGCTTCACGGGGCTCGCGGCCGCTCTGGAGAGCGGCGGAGCGTTTCTTTACGTGCCGGATGGGGTCAAGGTTCCGCGTCCGATCCAGCTTCTCTTCACCCGCGAGACGCCCGAGCTCGGGACGTTCCCGCACGTGGTCATCGCAATGGGGAACGGGTCCGAAGCGGCGGTCATCGAGGAGTACGTCTCGCACGGCGAGCCGGGGGCGGGCGTGAACGTCGGCGCGACCGAGGTCACGGTGGGGCAATCCGCGAGCCTCCATCTCGCCACCTTCCAGCGCTGGGGTGGCAACATCCATCACTTCGGCACGGAGCGCGTACGGATCGCGCGCGACGCGCGGTTCCATTGGACCTACACCGCGCTGGGCGGAAAGCTCACCAAGCTGGATCTGGAGATGCACCTCGACGGCGAGGGGACCGAGGCCAAGTTCTCCGGCTGCTACTTCGGGAATGGGACGCAGCACTTCGATTTCCACACCTTCCAGAACCACAACGTCGGTCACTCGGTCAGCGACCTCCTGTTCAAGGGCGCGCTTCGCGACCGCGCGCGGATGGTCTACCAGGGCCTGATCAAGGTGCACAAGGATGCCCAGCGCTCGGACGCCTACCAGGCGAACCGGAATCTCCTTCTCTCCGAGAGAGCGCGTGCGGACTCGATCCCGAGCCTGGAAATCGAGGCAAACGACGTTCGATGTACGCACGGGGCCACCGTCGGCCAGGTCGACGAGGACCAGCTCTTCTATCTGAGGTCGAGGGGCCTCCCGCGGCCGGAGGCGGAACGGATGATCATCCAGGGGTTCTTCGAACCTGTGCTCGAGAGGATTCCGGCCGAATCGCTCCGCACGACCGTGACCGCCGCCGTGGAGCGGAAGGCCGCGGCGTGACGTGAGGGTCTTGGCCCCCGAGCGGCGCGTGGACTTCGCCGCGATCCGCAACGACTTCCCGATCTTCCAGCAGAAGGCTCACGGGAAGCCGCTGATCTACCTCGACAGCACGGCGACGACCCAAAAGCCTGTCGCCGTGATCGAAGCCCTGGCGCACTATTACCGCACCTATAACGCCAACATCCATCGGGGCGTCTACGCGATCGCCGAGGAGGCCACCGCGCGATACGAAGAGGTCCGCGAGAAGGTGGCGCGAATCCTTCATGCGCGCTCCTCGCACGAGATCGTCTTTACCCGCGGCACCACGGAATCGGTGAATCTGGTCTCAAACGCATGGGGCCGGAAGAACGTGGGCCCGGGCGACGTCATCGTGCTCACCGAGATGGAGCATCACTCGAATCTTGTTCCGTGGCAGATGCTCGCCCAGGAGCGCGGCGCGGCGATTCGGTACATCCCATTCGATGCCAGGGGGAAGCTGGACCTGAGCGGGCTCGACCGGCTGCTCGAGGGCCCGGTCAAGATCGTCTCCCTCACCCACATGTCCAACGTGCTCGGCACGGTGAACCCGGTCGCCGAGATCGCCCGAAGGGCGCACGCCCGAGGCGCGCTCGTGTTCGTGGACGCGGCCCAGAGCCTCCCGCACCTCGGCGTGGACGTGCGACAGCTCGATTGCGACTTTCTCGCGTTCTCCGCGCACAAGATGCTCGGCCCCACCGGGACCGGCGCGCTCTACGGCAAGCGCGAACATTTGGAATCCATGCCTCCCTTCCTGGGCGGCGGTGAGATGATCCGCGAGGTGAAGCTCGAGGGATCCACGTGGAACGAGGTCCCCTGGAAGTTCGAGGCCGGCACGATGAACATCGCGGACACGATTGCGTTCGGGACCGCGATCGATTACATCGAGAAGATCGGATTCGACGCGATCGCGGAACACTCGCGCGGGCTGGTCACGGAGACGATGCGGGCCCTGGGGGAGATTCCGGGCGTGACGATCTATGGCCCCCCCGCCGCTGAGCGAGGGGGCATCGTCGCGTTCACTCTGGACGACATCCACGCGCACGACGTGGCGACCGTCCTGGATCACGAGGGGGTCGCCGTGCGCGCCGGACATCACTGCGCCATGCCGCTCCACGCGAAGCTCGGTGTGGCGGCGACGACGAGGGCCAGCTTCTACGTGTACAATCTGCCCTGCGACATCGAGGTCCTGGTGGAAGGGGTCCGGAAGGCGAAGCAAGTCTTTCACCGATGAGCCTCGACGACTTTTACCGAGAGACCATCCTCGACCATTACCAGAATCCACGCAATTGGGGCACCCTCGAGAAGCCGGATATCACCGCCCAGGATGCAAATCCCCTCTGCGGTGACGAGATCCGGATCGATCTCAAGATCAAGGACGACAAGGTCGATGCGGTCCGGTTCAGCGGCAAAGGCTGCTCGATCAGCCGCGCGGCCGCTTCCATGCTGACGGAGGCGATCGAGGGAAAAACGCTCGACGAGGTAAAACTGATCAATCGGGACGACGTTTTAGATATGCTTGGAATCGAGTTGGGTCCCGTCCGGCTCAAATGCGCACTCCTCGCGCTGAAGACGCTCAAGGTGGGCGTCTACGGCGTACAGCAGAATTGGCCCGGCGAGGAAGACTAGGGATGACCGGGACGGCGCGTTACGTGCGCGTGGGAAAGGCGAGCGACATACCCGGCGGGCGCGCGGAGGTCTTCGACGTCGAGGACCGGAAGATCGCCGTCTTCCGGCTCGAGGATGGCTTTTACGCCATCGAGGACATCTGCACGCACGACGGCGGGCCTCTCGCAGAGGGAGAGATCGAGGAGGACCAGGTGATCTGCCCCCGTCACGGCGCGCGATTCAATATCAAGACGGGAGACGCGCTCACGCTTCCCGCGGTCACGCCGGTCGAGTCCTATCCGGTGCGCGTGGAAGGAAACGAGCTCTTCATCGGGCTTCCGGACTAGCCAGGGCCGGAGGGCCCGCAACCGGCGAGGAACTGATGGCGACCGAAGAGGAAATCAAGACTGCCTTGGAGCAGGTTATGGATCCAGAGATCAACCTGAGCATCATCGAGCTGGGGCTGGTGCGGGAGATCGACCAGACGGCCGAGCCGCTCGTGGTTCGCATGTTGCTGACGACGCCGTTCTGCCCCTACGCTCCCCAGATCATCCAGCAAGTGAAGGAAGTCGTCAGCACCGTGACGGGGAAGGCCTCGGATGTGGAGATCCTGGCCGAGCAGTGGACCCCGGAAATGATGCCCGACCCCGGTCTCCTGGGTCGCTGGTAGGAGGGACCATGCCCAAGCTGCCCCAGGCCGAGCTGGATCGAGCGCTCCGTGATCTTCCGGGCTGGACGGTGAAGGACGGCGCGATCACGAAGACGTTCAAGCACGACTCCTTCCCCGAAGCCATCGTGTTCGTGAACGCGGTGGCGCATCTGGCGGAGCTGGCGAACCACCACCCGGACATCGACATACGATACTCCAACATCACGCTCGCCCTCGTGACGCACGATCAGGGAGGGATCACCGACAAGGATGTGGAACTGGCCCGTCGCATCGAGGAGATCCGCAAGAAGGCCGGGGTGCCGGCGTAGCGAATGACGCTGGAACCGCTACTGAAACCCCGGTCGGTCGCGGTGATCGGAGCCTCCCGCCGCCGTGACTCGATCGGCGGGGCGATCCTTCATAACCTGATCGACCAGGGCTTCCAGGGACCGGTCTACCCGGTCAATCCCAACGCGACCCACGTGCAGTCGATCGCCGCCTACCCGAGCGTGAACGCGATCGCAGGGCCGGTCGATCTGGGAGTCATCGTCATCCCGGCCGAGCACGTGGTCGAGGCGGCGACGTCTTGCGGGGAGAAAGGCGTCAAGGCTTTGATCGTCATCTCCGCGGGGTTCAAGGAAACCGGGGACGAGGGGCGGAAGCGCGAGCGCGCGCTTTTGGACGTCGCGCGCCGCTACAATATGCGCCTCGTCGGCCCGAACTGCCTCGGGATCGTGAACACCGATCCGAAGGTCTCGCTGAACGCGACGTTCGCGCCCGTGCGGCCTCCGGCGGGACGTGTCGCCTTCTCATCCCAGAGCGGCGCGTTGGGGCTCGCGATCCTCGACTACGCCCGCGAGCTCAACCTCGGCATCTCGCAATTCGTGAGCGTGGGAAACAAGGCCGAGGTCTCCGGTAACGACCTGATCGAGTACTGGGAGAAGGATCCCGGGACGGATCTGATCCTTCTCTACCTCGAGTCATTCGGAAATCCGCACAAGTTCACCCAGCTCGCCCGCCGGGTCGCTCGCACCAAGCCGATCATCGCGGTGAAGAGCGGGCGCACGCCCGGCGGCTCGCGGGCCGCTTCCTCGCACACCGGAGCGCTCGCCGGCTCGGACGCGGCGGTGGACGCGCTCTTCCGCCAGAGCGGCGTGATCCGAACCAACACCATCGAGGAGCTGTTCGACACCGCGATGCTCCTCGCGTCACAGCCCGTGCCGCTCGGCCGGAACGTGGCGATCCTGACGAACGCCGGTGGTCCCGGCATCATGGCCGCGGACGCGTGTGAATCGGCGGGGCTTTCCCTCCCGTCGCTCGAGCAGAAGACGGTGAAGGGGCTCAAGTCCTTCCTGCCCTCGGAAGCCAGCTTCAAAAATCCTGTCGACATGATCGCTTCCGCCGACGCGCCGTCCTACGAGAAGGCGCTTCGCATGCTCACGCTGGACAAGAACGTCGACGCGGTGATCGTGATTTTCGTGCCGCCGCTCGTTACCGGCGCGGAGGAGGTCGCGCGCGCGATTCTCGCGGGCGCCTCCGGGAGCAAGAAGCCGATCCTGTCCTGCTTCATGGGAAGTCACGGCGTTCCCGAGAGTCTTCGCTCCCTCCAGGAGGGGCACATCCCCTCGTATGCCTTCCCCGAATCGGCCGCGCAAACCCTGGCCCGAGCCGTGGGATATGGCGTCTGGCGCAGCAAGGGTCCGGGAAAGGTGCCGGCGCTCCCCGGAATCGAGACCGAGCGTGGGCGTGAGATCATCGCGAGGGTGCTCTCGACCGGCAAGCCCGGGCCGCGCTGGATGGATGCCGAGAGCATGAACGAGCTTTTCGCCGCCTACGGAGTGCCTACGAATCGCTCGCGCCCGGCGGGGAACCGCGGCGAGGCCGCTTCGGTGGCGAAGAGCATTGGCTTTCCGGTCGTGGTCAAGGTGCGTTCGCCCGATGTCGTCCACAAGACCGAAGTCGACGGCGTGAGGCTCCGTCTTGGAAGCGAGGAGGAAGTGGCCCGCGCCTTCGACGCGGTCCGGACCGCCCTGGCGCGCGAGAAGCCGAATGCCCGCTTCGAAGGGGTCACCGTGGAACGAATGATCCAAGGGGGCATCGAGGCGATCGTCGGGGTGAGCCGCGACCCTTCCTTCGGGCCGGTCTTGCTCTTCGGATTGGGCGGGGTCGCCGTCGAGCTCCTGCGGGACGTCTCCATGCGCGTGGCGCCGCTCACCGATCGCGACGCCGAGGAGATGGTGCGCGAGATCCGCGGATTCCCGCTCCTCGACGGATACCGGGGCGCGCCCCGCTCGAACGTGCCCGCCCTCCTCGACCTCCTGCACCGGGTCTCGCGGATGGCGATGGAGCAGGCCAACCTCCAGGAGCTCGACCTGAATCCTGTGGCGGTTTTCCAGGGGGACGCTCCGAGCGTCGTCCTGGACGCGAGGGTGCGGCTGGCCCCGGACGGCGGCGCGTGAGCGGGTCGGGGAGAGGGTGGCGTCGCGCGCTGTTCGCGCTCAGGCCGGAGGAGTGCGCGACCCTTCTGCTCTTCCTCCCGATGGCCTACACGCTCGCGCGCATGAGCGCCACCCGGACCGATCTCCTGGACGGACCGGCGGCGTCCTATCCCGGCGCGCTTCCGCGCCTTCTCCTGCTCCTTTCGTCGACGGCCCTTTTCGCGTGGCTCATCAAGGCCAAACCCCGGTGGACGTTTTTCCGGGACGCGATGCCGTTCGTCTTTTGCGCGAACATCTACGGCAGCCTTCATGACCTGATCCGCTTTTTCCACGCGCCGGACATCACGGGCGCGCTCTACCAATGGGATCTCTCACTCTTCGGCCTCGAGCCGACGATATGGGCCGAGCGTTTCGCGCGCCCGCTCCTCACCGATTTCTTCACCGTATGCTACTGGCTCTTCTACGTGCTCGGCCCGATGCTCGGACTTTTCCTCTATCTCAGGAAAGACCACCGGGCCTTCCGCTATACCATGGTCACGCTCGTTCTCTGCTTGTATCTCGGATATATCGGGTACGTCGCATGGCCGGCGTCCGCGCCGAGGCTCTTCATGCCGGGCGCTTATTCGGTTCCGCTGCACGGCACTCCGCTCCTGGATCTCACGCGGACCGCCACGGTCGTGGTCCCGCTGACCGCTTATGGCGCCTTTCCGTCGCTCCATTGCGCGGTCGCGCTCCTCGCGGTTCTCCTGGCATGGCGTTACCAGCGCTGGTTCTTCTGGGTCCAGCTGCCCTTCGCGACAGGCCTCGTCGTCGGCACGGTATACTTACGCCATCATTGGGTCGTCGACATCCTCGCTGGATTCATGCTGACGTTCGTGGCCTACTGGGCCGGGCCCCGAGTCGAGGACTGGTGGACCCGGCACGCCTCGGGAGGTTTACCCTCGGACCTCGCCCAACCGGCCGGGACGGCGAAGCCGGTTCGAGAGCCCGAGCCGAGGGCCCGGGTTGCGGCCAAGGTCATGGAGTCCTGAATTGAGTGCGAAGAAGAACCAAAAGTCCAACCTTCGCGAGTGGCTCAAGACCCTCACGATCGGAATCCTGGCCGTGCTCGTGTTCCGCGGCATGGTGGCCCAGGCCTACCAGATCCCGAGCGGCTCGATGGAGCGGACGCTTCTCGTCGGCGACTACATCTACATCAACAAGATGCTCTACGGTCCCGAGATCGACATCGGACTGGGCGGCCACCAGTACTACCATCACCGGTTTCCGGGTTTCAGGAAGCCGGAGCGGGGAGACATTATCGTCTTCCGCTACCCCGTCGATCTCCGGAAGGACTTCATCAAGCGCTGCGTTGCGGTCGAGGGACAGACGGTCGAGGTGAAGGATAAGACCCTCTACGTGGACGGCAGGAAGCAGGTCGAACCGTACGTCATCCACGAAGACGATCGTGTTCTGCCGCGGGACGTCGGCCCGCGCGACAACTTCGGGCCGATCGTCGTGCCGAAAGACCACATCTTCATGATGGGGGACAACCGCGACAACAGCCTGGACAGCCGCTTCTGGGGTCCCTTGCCGATCGCGCTGGTCAAAGGGAGAGCAATCTTCCGGTACTTCTCCTGGGACGGCGATCGGAATTGGCCTCGATTCAGCCAAATTCTTCGCCCCATCCGCTGAGCCGGGGCGCCGGATGATGAGCGGGATGAAGATCGCCCTCGTCACGGCATCGGTCCTCGCCATGGCCCCCATGGATTCCATCCCAAGAATCGACGTGCCCGTCGCGGCGACACGACCGTCCCAGGAGATTGATTTCGATGCGGGCGTGGAGTATCCAGCGGGCAACTATCCCTGTTCCGTCGTGATCGGCCGCTTGAACGGGGATCCGATTCCGGATCTTGCGGTCGCGAACTACGGTTCGAACAAAGTCTCGGTCCTTCTCGGGAAGGGTGACGGGACCTTTCGGACCCGGCAGGAATTCCCCGGCCCATTTCTCCCCTACACGCTCGCCATCGGTGACCTGAACCAGGACGGTCGTGAGGATCTGGCCGTGGCGAGTGAGGGCACCGGCACCGTGACGGTGCTCTTGGGTGAAGGGGACGGCACGTTTGGCGGGCGGCGAGATGTGGAAGGAGGGGGTGGGGCCTATTCGATCGCGATCGGCGACTTGAATGCGGACGGGATTCCGGACCTCGTCACGGCGAACCTGAACCTCAACAAGGTTTCCGTGCTTCTCGGGCGGGGGGACGGATCATTCCAAACGGCATCGGCCTACCAGACAGCTCATGGGCCGCGGTCGGTCACGATCTCAAATCTCAACGCGGATGACGCGCCGGACCTCGTTGTCGCGTGCTTCAACTCCAACTGCGTTTCTGTCTTGCTCGGGAACGGCGACGGCACCTTCCGCCGCCGGCGGGACTATTCCACCGGCGTCTCCCCCTATTCGGTCGCGGTCGGATTCCTCAATGAGGACCGCCGGCCGGACCTGGCGGTTACGAACCTGGTTTCCAATAGCATCTCCGTCCTTCTGGGGATCGGGAATGGTTCCTTTCGGGGAAAACGGGAGATCGCCACCGGGCGCCAGCCTTACGCACTCGCCGTCTTGGACCTGAACGCGGACGGCCGAGCCGATTTTGCGTCGTCGGATCTGGCTTCCAGCACCTGTTCGGTCCTGCTGGGGAAAGGAGACGGAGGATTTCGCCGGGCCATTCCTCTCGGAGTCGGGCGGAACCCTCAATCGGTCGCGGCGGGCGACTTGAACCTCGACGGGTGGCCGGATCTCGTGACCGCAAACACCGCTTCGAACACCGTCACGGTCTTGCTGAATCTCGGGAAGTTCCGTCCTCGATGATGTATTTCGCGAGGAGATCTCGAGCGGGAATCCTTCTCCCCGACCCCGGGTGCACCACCCGTACCTCGAAGCCGTAGCGGTCGAGGCCGAAGTGCTGCTCGATCTGGCGGACGAGCCCTTCCACACGGGCGTCCGCGCGGATCGTGCGCCCTCGACGACCGGCACCGTGTGCGCGAACGAGCCCGGCACTGAATCCCTCTTGATACGCCCGACGTAGGAGCCGCTCCAGGGACCGCCAGTGCGCGCGTTTGATCCTCTTCAATAGCTGCGTTTGAGTCATGCCGCTTCCCCCCTGTACTTCGGTCGGCGTATCCGGACTCATTCGGCACAGCGTGTCGGGTCGGCGCGTTGCCGCCACCACGCGCCCGGCCACGCACCGATCCTACCGGATTTATTATGGGCAGGGGGCGGCTCATCCAAAAAGAGAGGGGGGTCCCATTGCGGGACCCCCTCATCGGTGACTTGGTCAGGCGGAGATGTCGTTACCGATCTTGCCTTCCATCCCAGCCGCGGTCATTGCGATCGCGATCACGCCGATCCCGATTCTGCCCACCCCGATCCCGATTCTGCCCGCCGCGATCATTCTGCCCGCCGCGATCCCGATTCTGTACGCCGCGATCCCGGTTCTGTACGCCGCGATCCCGTTCCTGCCAGGTACGGTCACGGGAACGTGAGTCGCGATACGTGTACCTCGGCTCGGCGCGGAAGTCGCTCCAGTGCCTGCGATAGCGATGAGGCACGTAGCTTATCTCCCGCGGCACGGAACGATACCCGACATAGATCCACGGGCCCCGGTAACTACGCGCGCGGTACCAGCCGCCGTCGTAGTTGTAGTACCAGAACCTGCCGCACCGATAGATGTCGTAGTCGTAGTCGCGGACGTAGTAGACGCGCGTGCCGGGTACCACGACGACATCGGGATCATCATAAAAAACGACGTCTGGGCCACGGTATCGGTCACCAAAATGCAGGTCGACCGAAACGCTGGTCCTCGCGAGCGCGCTCGACGTCAAGGAGCTCAGCGCGAGCGCGAACGCCATGCATGCGGTCCAACTGAATAGCCGTTTCATGAGGACCCTCCTTTTCCTTTGGTTGCTACCATCGCCCTGGGGGCGATCTGGCCATAGATAGAGCAATGCCTGTGCCACGGCCTCCTTTGGCGCGTAAGACATTGAATACGCTTAACTTATATCAGACTCTCCGGTGTGTGTATCTGTCCCCCTGTAGACTCACCGTACCGAAGGGTGGCTAATTGGCCACAGGGGCCGAATCCGGGTCCCGGGGTCGCCCGGTAATGAAAAGGGCCCCCCCAGGAGGGCCCCAGTTGTTCGCTATCCTGCGTGGTTCTCGTTTCTAATTCCCGTGTCCGCGCCCGCGGCCACGCCCGTGCCCTTTGTCGTTGCGGGCATCTTTGTAGTGCCCGTAAGCGTTACCGTGTCCCGGCTCGCGCCAGTGCTTGCGGTATTTCACAGGCACCATAACCACGGCGCGTGGCACCGACTCATAGCCGATGTAGACGTAGCGGCCATTGTAGCGCCGCGCGCGGTACCAACCTCCGTCGTAGGTGTAGTACCAATAGTTGCCGTACCGATAGATGTCGTAGTCGTAGTCACGAACGTAATAGACGCGCGTGTCCGGTACCAAGACGACGTCCGGCTCGTGACGGAACTCAAGGCTAGGGCCGCGATAGGGATCCCCCACGCGCATGTTGATGGAGACACTCGTGCCCGCGCCCGCATTCGGCGCCGCCGCGGTCAGCGAGACCGCCATGGCGGAGCACACGATCCATAAGGGTAATCGCCTCATGGTCTTTTCCTCCTAGTTTGCCGACCGTTGGTGAGAGCCACTGAGTGTGGCCCTTCCCCGTCCGGGAGCTGTATAGGAGCAACCACTATGCCATCGGCGAGGGTAATTGGGGGTAACAGGAGCCGATAGCCCTCCGTCCCGGCGGGCATCGCATGTGGATTGCCTGCTCAGCGCCGGCGGGCGACCTCGTCGGCGTAGACCCGGGCGCTTTGCCTGGGAGAACGGGGCCGCTCCGCCTTCTCGAAATCGACCGCGAAGAGGCCGAATCGTCCGTGGTAGCCGTCGTTCCATTCGAAGTTGTCGAAGAGCGACCAGTGGAAATATCCCCTCACGTCCACGCCGCGGGCTCGCGCCCGATCGAGCGCGGCCAGGCTCTCTCGTATGAACCCCGGGCGATTTCGGTCGCCGGCGTCGGCGATGCCGTTCTCGGTGACGATGAGCGGGAGGCCGAATGCCGCGCATTCGATGAGCGCACGCTCGAGGCCCTCCGGGTAAACCTCCCATCCGAGATCGCTCAGAGGGGCGCCGGGACGCGCTTGGCGCGGCTCCTTCCCGATCAAACTCACCATCCACCGCGTGTAGTAATTCACGCCGATGAAATCCGAGGAGCCCCGCAGGGCATCGACCTGCCGGCGAACGGGGCGGACACCTGGGATCGCGAGATGGATCGGGTCGCCCCGTAGCGCGCGCGCGACGGCCACGTTGAAGACGCCGTGCTGGATCGCCGCGGATACGTACTCGAAAGGCCACCATGCGTGCAGCGGTTCGAGCAAGACCCAGTGCTTCGCGACCCCGATGAGCGCGGGTATCCCGTCTCCATCCGCGTCCACGCGGTCCGTCTCGCGCAGGGCGACGGAGGCCAGGGCATGCGCCTCCAGGAGATTCGCGATGACCCCGAGCGCGCGGGAGCGGTCCTTCACGCCGGGGGGCCACACGCCCTCGTCGTATCCGTGGAAGGCCAGAACCTCGGGCTCGTTGATCGTGACCCACACGTCCACGAGATCGCCGTATCGCTCGCCGGCCAATCGCGCGAAGCGAACGAAGTGCGGGATATTGCGCGCGACCTCCCATCCGCCGAGCGCGGCGAACCAGCGCGGATTCGTGAAATGGTGCAGCGTGACCATCGGAGCAATGCCGCGCGTGCGGCACGCGATGAGAACGCGGCGGTAATGCTCGATCGCTCCTTCGTCGTAGCGCCCCGGTTCCGGTTCGATGCGGCTCCATTCGATCGAAAACCGGTACGCGTCGAGGCCGAGCGAGCGGAGAAGATCGAGATCCTCTTCGTACCGGTCCCAATGAAGGCAAGCGGCGCCGGATCGGTCCCCATCCCGGATCTTTCCGGGTAGCTGCTCCCAATCCCACCAGTCGTTCCGGTCGTTCCCGCCCTCGACCTGGTGTGCGGAGGTGCCCGCACCCCAGAAGAAGCGGCTTCGGCTAGGTTCCCTGGCCATGCACCTCCGGTTTCACGCGACCTTCATGAGAGCTTTGGAGAAAGAGGCTCGGGTGAGGAGAACCGCGGCCCAAGCAGCGCGGCGAGTGCCGCGGCTTGCTCGCGGATCTCGGGAACCGCCGTGGTCTCCCAGAAGAGCCCCTTGAGCGGCGGGCCCAATGTGAACAGCACCGCGGATGGCCTGCCGTCGGTGCCGATGAGCGCCCCGCGTTCGCCGGCGTCGAAGCCCAGCCCGAGCGGTCCGGGCCGCGCGAGCCCCCGCGCGAATAGATCGCGAACCAGAGGATCGCGGGACAGCCGATACTGCATCTCCGGTCCCGTGCAATTCACGACCCGGCTCACGTCGAATGTTTGCAGGGCCGCCGAGCCGCGCCGCATCACGCGCACCTCGATCGAGCTTCGCCCTTCGCGGACTCCGACGATGCGTCCCGCCTCGACCCGAAGCTGTCCCGAGCGGCGGAGCGCGGCGATCGTCCTCGCGTTTTCCGGTGCCATGCGATGGCGGTGGACCTCCCAGTAGGGCCGTGCGTGTCTCAGGAATCGCCTCCGCTCACGTTCCGGCCAGGACGCCCAGATCTGTCCCGTCCTCGGCCGGATCGAATCCACGACCGATCGCCACCCCACGCCGGCCTTGGCCGCGGCGCTCACCTCCTCACGCATCGCCCGGATGAGATGGCGTGGGGTCATCGCGGGTCCGCCGACGCGTGGCTCCCAGGCCGGGGGGAGCTTCTCCTCGTGCGGGTGGGGCAAGAGCCCGTGCGTCGAGACCGCGATGATCGGCCCGCGGTGGCTTCGGTGCTCGAGCGCGAGCGCGATGTCCACCATGGTCAGATTCGATCCGATGGTCAACACGGGATCGCCGGGCTCGAGGCCATCCAGCGCCGCCGGGTCCCAGGGATCCCCCGCATAGCGGCGGCTCGAGGGAGGAGACCCGGCTCCCAGGGGATCGGAAGGGGGCGGGTTTCCGATCGCGAGGACCACGCAGCGCGCCTCGAGCGAAGTTCCATCGCGCAGTCGGATTCGCGCGCCCGGCTCCGCGGCATCGATCGAGACGGCTTCCCCCACCATCCTCACAAGGCGCGCGCACGACCTCTCGGCGGCGGCGCGAAGGGTGTGCTCCACGTAGGCCCCGTACACCTGTCGTGGAAGGTAGGCCGATTCCGAGGCGAGCGATGGCTCCGGGGAGCCTCCGTTGGCAAGCCATCGGAGGAGGTGATCCGGCTCCCCCGCGATCGCGCTCATGCGGATCACGGGGACGTTGAGAAGGTGGCAGGGAAGGGAGGTAGCGAACGCGGTCCCCGAGCCGAACGGAGGCCTCCGCTCGAGCAGCAGAAGATCGAAAGGTTGGGTCGCGTTCCGTAGGAGTTGGGTGGCCGTGAGCGAGCCGGTAAAGCCGGCGCCAATCACGGCGAGGCGAGGCGTCTCGGTCAATCCCATGCTGTCGGCCGGCGAGGGTTGCTCCATCGGACTTGGGCGAGTAGGGGGACCCGGTATTATCGCCGCACCGCCTCCGGCGGGCCAGCAGGAATCGGAGCCTCCTCGGTTTGCTCCCCTGGTATGATCGCCGCTTATGCCCGCCCACCCACCGATCCGCGTCCTTCTTATCGGCACAGGCTTCGGAGCCCAGGTCCATGCGCCGGGCTTCGCCTCGAACCGCGCGTTCATGCTGGCGGGGGTCGCGAGCGGGAACCTCGAAAACGCGCGTCGTGTCGCCGCGGAGTTCGCGATCCCCTATGCGACGGACGATTGGAAACGGATGCTCGATGAGGCGGATGCGGACTTGGTCTCGATCGCGACGCCGGTCGACCAGCACTACCCTATGGCCCGCGCGGCGCTCGAGCGCGGCCGGCACGTCCTCTGCGAGAAGCCCTTCGCGATGAATCTGGCCGAGGCACGCGAGCTCAGCTCCCTCGCCGCGGCCAAGGGCGTGGTCCACGTCGTGAATCACGAGTTCCGCCATTTCCCCGCGAGGGAGGCGCTCACGCGGAAGATCCGGGAGGGGGAGCTCGGCCGCTTGGAGCACATCGCGATCCAGGAGCGAATTCCGGGCTGGGCGCGGGACCCCAAGAGACGGCTCACCTGGCTGACCGAAAGAAGGCGCGGCGGGGGCTACCTCGGCGCCCTGGGCTCCCACCACATCGATCAGCTCCTGCTCTGGGGGGGCCCGATGCGGCGTGTCCTATGCACCCTGCGGACGCTCGCCGCGGAGGCGCCCGACATCGCTCCGGCCCACCGGGCCATCACCGCGGACGATACGTTCGTGCTGCTCGTCCAATTCGAAAACGGGGCCAGAGGCATCGTGGATCTCTTCGGCGGAGCGCGTGTTCGTCGACTGAACATGGAGGTGTCGGGCTCCGGCGGCTCGCTCACGGTCCTGGATGGGTATCGGCTCGGCCGGCCAAAGGTGGACGGCACCTTCGAGGAGGTTCCCATCCCCGACGACTTGAAGCTCAAGCCAACCCGGAAGGAACGCCTGCTCGCGCCGTTCTCGGTGAAGGTCGAGATGATCCGCGCGGCGATTCAGGAAGGAAAACCGGCGAGCCCCGATTTCGCGGACGGCGTCGAGATCCAGAAAGTTCTCGACACCGCCCGCCTGAGCGATCAGTCGGGTGCCTGGGAGGCGATCGGCGGCTGAGGGGCGCCGCTCAGCAGCCCAACATCCAGAGCGGCGCCAGCATCAGCAAGATATACGTCAGATATTGAACAACCGGATCCGACGGTTCCATCGCCGTCCTATCGCAAAAGCATGAAACGAGCCGATCGGCGTTGGTCCCCGACCTCCAGCTTGCTGAAATAGATCCCGGACGTCACCGCCCTGCCACGCGAGTCCGTTCCGTCCCACGGTATGTGATGCACCCCGGCCGGCGTCGGGCCGTCGACCAACGTGCGCACGAGCCTTCCCCCCACGTCGTAGACACGCAGGACCACGCGCGCATCCGACGGGAGAACGAAGCCAATCTCGTTCCGACCCGGCGAGGGGTTCGGCCGGGCGCCCAAGAGCGCGGGTGCGGCGACAACGGCCTGCGGGATGACCAGGGCAGGATTGAGCGACGTGATCCAGGCCGGAGCCCCGCTCGACGTGCCCGCCTTCACGTCGTTGAGCATGAGCGCGCCGGACGCGGAGGTCCCCTGAATCCGCTCGAGCGCGACCTCGATCAGCAGCGTGCGGCCGGTTCCCGGCCCCGCGGCCGTCGTGTAGACGATCGCGTGCGCCATACCCGATCCATCGATCACCCATTCGAGCTGGTCCTGCGCGTTCGCTTGGGCGAGCTTGAGGCCGCGGATTCGGACGGGAGCCGCGGACGGATTGAGCAGGAACTGAGTCCCGCCCCAATCCTCGGCTGTCTGGATCTGGAGCGTCGCGAAGCCTTCGACCTCGTTGATCCAACGCACCGAGCCCCAGCTGATCCTGTTTCCACCCGGGGCGCCCGGAGAGATTGCGGGCGAACCTGTTCCGTTCAGGAACGGGAGCATCTTCCGCACGCAGCAGATCACGTCCCGGATGTCGATCGAGCCGTCGCCGTTGCAGTCCGCCCGCGCCGCGACGCTGTCCGGGCAGGCTGAGGATGAATCGCTCCCGCCGCCCAGCGCGCAGCGGACCAGCCGAATCACGTCGAGAATGTCGGAGATTCCGTCTCCGTTCACGTCGCAGCTGGTGGGTGAGACACAGATGTAGCCGTCTGGGACGGGGACCAGAGTCGGGCAGGCAGGGATCGCTTCTCCGTCGGGATTGGCGACGATCGTCGCGAGATCGAGGACCCGGAACGTTTGGGGGGTGGTTTCCGGTGCGATCGAGTAGCAGACCCGGATCACCGGTCCGTCGCCTGGGAGGATCGAGGTTCCGTTCGTCGAATAAAGAAGGATCCTGGTACTGAAACCCGTCCCGGTCCAGCCAACCTGGAATCCCGCGGCGCGCCCGATCGGTTCGACCGAGACCGCATGGACGAACGGATCCGCCGGGTCGCCTCCATCAGCGTCCCTGACCTCGAGCGTGGTTTGGAGGCCGGCTACCGGGGTCGTGTTGGTCAGCGTCAGCCCGAGGCAGGCGGTCCCTCCGGGAGGAACGGCCACCGTGCAGAGAGCCCGGGGGACCGGCTCGCCCGGGCGGTCGGGGCTGAAGCCCAGGATGTAGCAGCCTGTCCCGGATGTGCAGCTCAGATCCGGCTGAACGATGAACGTCGCCGACGCGAAGCTCTCACTGATGACTGAATCGGAAGAGTCCGCGGCGTAAGGAACCACACGCTCCCTTGCGGCGGCGAGGTACTCACCTTGAGCGAGCCCGCCTACCTTGAAGGATCGCGAATAGGGAGTGATTACCAAAGGGCAGGGGGCTGCGATTTCCGGGTTCGGCTCCCGGACCGTGATCTCTATCTGGAAGCGGTACGGACACGGCCCCGGTCGCATGCAAGGGATGAGTTCCGGGCCTCGGATCGTGGCGCCGATGATCTCGTAGCATGGGGCCGGCATATCCCCTTCCACGGTGATCGTGACGGAGTCGCACGTCGTCGGTTCGGCGGGCACCACGGTGACTTGCTTGAGCGTCGCGCCCGCGGGGGATGCGAGCGCGAGAGAGACGAGGAGCCAAAATCCCCTTGTCGCCGCCCCACCGAGAAGACGGCGAACATCTCGGACGACCCGGATACGTCGGTCCATGGTCAACCCCCTGGATTACCTACCGGCCCTGCTGAAACAGCGGTTCAGAAGCCCGCGAGGGGGGGAGCGTCGTTCCCGTCTTCGTCGTGGGCGGGGCCGTCATCGCCATCGAACTCACCGTCGTGATCCTTGTCCATGCCGATTTTGATCGCGTGGCGGATCGCCTGTCGTATCCACTTATCGTTATCCGGATCGCGCGGATCCAGGAAGCGGCCTTCACGATCGACCAGCATTCGATTCAAATCGAAGACGAGGAACGCGGTCGCCGGATTATCAGACGCCACGGTGAACGTGCCATGGATGACGAACTCATCGTCGATCCGGGCCTGGTATGTGAACGGGCCGCCCCCGTCACCCGAAATGGTGCCTTCGAGAAAGACAGTGCTGCCGATCAGGAAGCTCAGATCGGGAGTCGCGGCCGCGTCTCCCGCGTGAAGCGCCTGCAGATGTCCCATCACCTTGGTGTAGACGCCGGGCGGGACGA
Organism: Candidatus Eiseniibacteriota bacterium; assembly: GCA_036505295.1. Taxonomy (GTDB): domain Bacteria; phylum Eisenbacteria; class RBG-16-71-46; order SZUA-252; family SZUA-252; genus WS-7. The sequence goes on along the minus strand of DASXTQ010000042.1, from coordinate 2,661 downwards.
GCTTCGTGTCGAGGACGTCCGAGTGATGCGACAGGAGATCGATCACAAACGGCCCCCGAAAGACGATCCCGTTTTCGTCGTCGGCCTCGTGCTCCCCGAGGCTGTCCCCGTCGGCCTCGTGCTCGCCAAGGGTATCCTCTTCATCTCCCTCGAACGCGGTCTGGAAGCGCACATCGCGCACCACGAGAAGCGCCCGGGTGAAGCTGAAAACAACGTGGCTCGAATCGGAATCCGCGGAGGCGGCCGTCGCGGCGCGGAGCGCGCGGACCGGGCTGACCCCGCTCGCTTGGGACTTGAGCGTGAGCGGAACCATCTTGGCGGGCCCGGAAATTTGCTTGGAGCAACCGGCCGCGCCCAAGATAGAAAGGAATAAGATGACGAGGAGCGGAGGAGCGAGGGTGTTGACTTGGGACTTCAAGTCCTTTCGTTTCATGGCCTTTGGTCTCCCGAGCACAGGTGTATGGTTGGCCCCCTCGCGTGTCTCAAGCAACCTATCTATACTACCACCGCTCATTCCAGCTTGAAATAGCCGCGCCAGGAGGCGTCATGAATCTCCATCGTTCGATCGGCCCGATGTCGCTCCTCTTCATCTTGGTCTTTTCCGTGGCGATCCCGGCGCAAGCTGTGGCGTCGGGCTCCGGACGATTGCGCCGCGACGTCCTGCCCACGTTCGAGGCGATCCAGCTGAACCTGGATGCGAGAAAGCCCAGCTACACGGGATCCGCCCACATCGAGCTACGGGTCACCTCCGCGACCGATTCGTTTCAGTTTCATTCGGAGGGGCTTACGCTCCGTCAGGTGACGCTCCGCTCCGCGAAAGCGATCGTACCGTCCACGCACGCGGCCGCGGGTCCCGCCGTGGTCACGGTGAGCGCGCGTTCGCCGCTCAAGCCCGGCGCGTACACGCTCGACATCGATTTCACGAACAAGTTCAGCACGCAAGCCCAGGGCCTGTACCGTCTCGAGACCGGCGGGGAGTCGTACTGCTTCACCCAGCTCGAATCGGACGACGCGCGAAAGTCATTTCCGTGCTGGGATGAGCCCTCGTTCAAGATTCCCTACCAACTCACGCTGACGGTGCCGAAGGGGCACCGTGCGGTGACGAATACGCCGGTCGCCCGCGTCGTTCCCGGGAAGACGACGAAGACCGTGGCATTCCGGCGAACCAAACCGCTTCCGTCGTACCTGCTCGCGATCGCCACCGGTCCGCTCGAGATGGTTCCGATCACCGGCATGTCGGTTCCGGGGAACGTCGTCAGCGTGAAGGGCACGTCCGCGCTCTCGGGTACCGCCGCGGCGATGGCGCCGCGCCTCATCAGCGCGCTCGAGCGCTACTTCGGCAGGCCGTATCCCTACGAGAAGCTCGACGTGATCGCCGTGCCGGAGTTCTGGCCGGGCGCGATGGAGAATGCGGGCGCGGTCACCTTCCGGGACGACGTGCTGCTCGTGGAGCCGAAAACGGTCAGCGTCCGCCAGCTCTCGACGCTCTCCGTCTTCATGGCCCACGAATTCGCCCACATGTGGTTCGGGGATCTCGTCACGATGGAGTGGTGGGACGATCTCTGGCTGAACGAGGCGTTCGCCGAATGGATGGGAAACAAGATTTCCGACGAGGTCTATCCCGAGTACAAGATGCACGTCCAGGACCTGCAGGCCACGCAGGGAGCGATGAGGATCGACTCCCGCCTTTCGACGCGCGCGATCCGGCAGCCCGTGAGCGCGCTCGACAACCTCCTCCAGGCCGCGGACGCGCTCGCCTACAAGAAGGGGCAGGCGGTTCTCGGGATGTTCGAGCAGTGGCTCGGCCCCGAAACGTTCCGAGCCGGCGTTCTCGCCTATCTGAAGGAGCACGAGTGGGGGAACGCGGTCGGCTCCGATCTCTGGTCCGCGCTCTCGAAGGCTTCCGGCAAGGATGCGTCGGGGCCGATGAGCACGTTCCTCGATCAGGGAGGAGTCCCGCTCCTGAGCGTTGAGGTACAGGCGGACGGCCGCGTGAAGCTGAGCCAGCGGCGTTTTCTTTCCTACGGCGTCCAGGCGCCCGGCGACCCGCTCTGGAAGATTCCGGTCGCGCTTACCTACTCGGACGGATCCGTGGTGCGGACGCAGCGTTTGCTCTTGACCGAGCGGGAGACGACGGTCGCATTGGAAGGGGACCACGCCCCGGTCTGGGTGAACCCGAACCACAATGCGTCCGGCTACTATCGCTGGACTGTTCCCTTGGAGACGATGGAGAAGCTCGCGGCCAACGCCGCGGAGATCATGTCACCCGGCGAACGCGTCGGATACCTCGGCAATCTGGCCGCGCTCCTCGATGCCGGGCTCATCCATGGCGACGAGTACGTCCGGCTCCTCGGACGATTCGCCGACGACCCTAATCCCGAGGTCATCACGGCGGTCCAAGGCGGAGTCGAGCTCGTTCGCCGGACATTCGTGGCTGCCGATGGGGCCGACGCCTTCGCAGCCTACGTGCGCCGGACCCTCGGACCAGCGCTCGGCCGCATCGGGCTGTCGCGGCGTCCCGGCGAGGAAGACGGTGTCTCGCTCGTGCGGCCGTCCTTGGTCTTCATGCTCGGCGACTACGGTCAGGATGCCCGGGTTCTCGCCTTCGCCGACTCGCTCTCAAAGCAGTACATCGCCGCCCCCGCGTCGGTCGACCCCTCG
>DASXTQ010000041.1:0-77846 GCA_036505295.1 Candidatus Eiseniibacteriota bacterium | reverse complement strand
GAGCCCCGGAAGGAGGCTCGGCCTCAGATGCTTGAGCTCACGGCTCTTGGGATTTTGGATCTCCCAGAGGTCCTCCTCCCCTCCAGCGGGAAGCACTTCGGGGGGCACATCTCCGACCAAGGCGTTGGTTAGAAGTTCGTCGAAACCAAAGCCGCAAATGACTTTAACAATGTGCGTTACGAGCTTAGAAGTCTGGTCCTCCGCGAGATCCGCCACGCCTCGGCTCCGCACAAGCGATGGGATCAGGTCGTATCCTTGGACGCGGGCGACCTCCTCGATCAAGTCCTCCTCGATCCCGAGATCCTTGCGGAACGAGGGCGCTTCGAATTCGGCCGATTCGTCCTCGCCATGCCATGGTTTGGTCTGGCGAATCTCGAGGCTCATGAGACCGTTCGTGATCGCGGCGCGGTCGACGTCCATCCCGAGGAGTCGAATGAGCCTGCGGCGCCGGAGCCGAACGCGCTTGGGCGGCTCCTTCCCTGGCCAGAGGTCCACAACAGACTTGGAGACGACGCCCGAAGCCACCTCCGCGAGGAGTCTCGCGGTCTCATCGAGCGCGAGCGCCACGCCCTCGGGATCCACCCCCTGGATGAAGCGCTGCGAAGCGTCCGTGTCGAGCCCCAGCCTTCGCGATGCCGCCTTCGTCAGCTCGGGTGAAAACTCCGCCGATTCGAGTACGACGGTCGACGTCTGATCTGTCACCCCGGAGTCGAGTCCGCCCATGATTCCCGCGAGCGCCATGGGGCGCGACGCGTCCGCGATCACGAGCACGTCGGGCGACAACGCCACGTTCCGACCGTCGAGGAGCGTAAGCTCCTCCCCCGCTCGAGCGCGGCGCACCACGATTTCCTTCCCTCCGACCTTCGAAGCGTCGAAGGCGTGGATCGGCTGGCCGTGGGTGCGGAGAACATAATTCGTCACGTCCACGACGTTGTTGATGCTGCGGGATCCGGTTGCCTCGAGCCTTTGCCTGAGCCAGTCTGGGGAGCTCGCGATCCGCACATTCTCGACCAGGCGCGCCATGTAGCGCCTGCATCCAGAGTCTTCGATCGTGACGCGCGGAACCGCCGCTTTTCCGCTCGCGCGCAAGGCCGGGACCGGTTTCAGTGCCCGTCCGCCGATCGAGGCGATCTCGCGGGCCAGGCCCCGCACGGCCATGCAGTCCGTCCGGTTCGACGTGATCTCGACGTCGAGAATCGCCTCTCCGGCGCCGAGCAATTCTCGCACCGGCGAGCCGAGAGGCGGCGCGTCGGGCAATACCCAGATTCCCTCCGCCTCCTGGGACAACCCCAGCTCACGCTGGGAGCAGATCATCCCTTCCGATTCCACGCCGCGGATCTTGGTCTTTCGGAGCCTGGTCCCATCCGGAAGTCGCGCGCCGATCTGCGCGACCGCGACCGACTGGCCTTCGGCGACGTTCGACGCGCCACAGACGATCGAGAGCTTTGCCGAGCCGACGTCCACGACGCAGAGGCGCAGGCGGTCCGCGTTCGGGTGCGGCGACGCCTCCAGCACGCGCCCCACGATGATCGCGGGATCGAGCGAGACCCGCTGCTCGATCGATGTGACCGGGAACCCGCGCATGGCCAGGGAGTGCGCCAGAGCTTCCGGTGTGGGCGGGAGGTCGACCCAATCGGCCAGCCAGCCCCACGTGACCTTCATGCAGGCCCCCTAAAACTGGTGGAGGAAGCGAACGTCGCCTTCGTAGAAGAGACGGATATCGGGAACGCCGTGGCGCAGCATGACCAGCCGCTCGATCCCCGCGCCGAACGCGAATCCGGTCCAGCGCTCGGGATCGTAGCCGACGGCGCGAAACACGTTCGGATGAACCATGCCGGCGCCGAGCACCTCGAGCCAGCCTCCCGACAGCGGACCGCAGACGCTGCAGCCCTTCCCGCCGCAGAAGAAGCAGCGGATCTCCACCTGGGCGCCCGGCTCCACGAACGGGAAATAGGAAGGCGAGAAGCGAAGCTCGGTCTCCGGGCCGAAAAACTCCTTCAAGAACCGATCGAGCGTCCCTTTGAGGTCCGCGAGGCTGACGTCCTCGTCGACGTACAGGCCTTCGACCTGGTGGAACTCGAAATGATGCGTCGCGTCGACCGCCTCGTTCCGGTACGCCCGTCCGGGACAGATGATGCGCACCGGTGGCTTGTGGGCCTCCATGACGCGGATCTGCACCGAGGAGGTGTGGGGCCGGAGGAGCACGTCGGGCCTGAGATAGAAGGTATCCGTCGTCGCGCGTGCGGGGTGGCCCTCGGGCATGTTCAGCGCGTCGAAGTTGTGCCGGTTATCCTCGACCTCCGGACCTTCGGCGAGGGCGAAGCCCATTCCGAGGAAAATGGTGCGGATCTCGTCTAAGACCTGCGAAATGAGGTGTTCATGTCCGCGAGGGATGCACCGGCCTGGAAGCGTGACGTCGCGCGCCGCGACGGCAGGTGCGGCCTCGAGCCGTGCGCGAGCCTCGCCGTAGCAACGCTCGAGGGTCTCGCGCAGCCGGTTGGCCCGCGCGCCGACCGAGGCCCGTTCCGCGGCGGAAAGGTCTTTCAGCCCGCGAAGGATTTGGGTGAGTTCGCTCTTCCGGCCGAGGTGACGGACGCGCGCCTCTTCGAGCGCGGCCTCGTCCGGCGCGGCGTCAAGGGCCCGCGCCGCTTCGGCCTCCAGGGCGTCGAGCCGTTCGATCACAGGGCGGGCGCCTAGGCTGCGGCTTGGGCCTGTTTCGCGACCTCGGCCAGACGCGCAAATGCCTGCTCGTCGCGAACGGCAAGGTCGGCCAGTATCTTGCGGTCGATGTCGACCTGCGCGACTTTCAGTCCGCGAATAAACGTGCTGTAGGAGAGCCCGTGAAGTCGGGCGGCCGCGTTGATGCGGACGATCCAGAGTCTCCTGAAATCGCGTTTCTTCGCCCGGCGATCCCGATACGCGAACTGGAGGCTGCGCATCAGCGTCTCGCGCGCGGTCTGATAGAGCTTGCGCCGTCCGCCGCGATTCCCTTTCGCGGCGATCATGACCTTGCGACGGCGCTTCCGTCCCGGGACGACGGTTTTTGTACGTGGCATGGCTTGTTACCTCATGGTGGACGGCCGCCGGAGACCCGGATCAGCCGCCGTATGGAAGTAGTTTCTGCAAGCGGCGACGCTCGGTCGGCTCGATTAGGGCCGGCTCATGGAGACGGCGCTTCCGCTTCCGTGATTTCAACCCCAGATGGTGTCTGGCGTAGGCTTTCGCCCGCTTGACCTTTCCCGTGCCGGTCCGCTTGAAGCGCTTCGCGGCCGCGCGGTTCGTTCTCATCTTCGGCATCGTCGGCTCCTAGCTCCGAGGCGCCGGTCGCTTGACCGCCGCCGGGATCACCTTCTTTTCCGGCTTCTTCTCCGGCGCCTTCCCGGCCGCCGATCGCGGCACCATCAGGAGGACGAGATTCCGTCCTTCGAGACGCGCCGGGTTTTCCACCTGTCCTACCTCTTCCAGATCCTTCACCACGCGCTCGAGGAGGCGAAAGCCCGCGTCCGTGTGGGCCATCTCGCGACCGCGGAACGTGACCGTGAACTTCACCTTGTCGTGCAGCTCGAGGAAGCGGCGCCCGTTGTTTACCTTGAATCGGTAGTCGTGATCCTCGATTTTCGGACGCAACTTGACTTCCTTGAGATGCGTGACGTGCTGCTTCTTGCGCGCCTTCTGCAGTTTCTTGTTCTGTTCGTACTTGTACTTCCCGAAGTCCATGACTCTGCATACGGGCGGGCGCGCCGTGGGCGAAACCTCCACCAGATCGAGCTGGCGCTCCTGCGCGTAGGTGAGCGCCTCTCGGATTCCCAGGATGCCCACCTGTTCTCCATCCGGCCCGATGACGCGGACCGTGGGGATGCGGATGCGATCATTGACACGGACCTCTTTGGTTGTGGTGATAGCTCGTTCCTCCTCTCAGCGCGGGGTCAGGTAATGAAGCGAAACCGGCGGGTCAAAAGAGTGCGGGCGAACGATGCCTCCATTCCGCATCGTGCGCCCGTCGGCAATGCCTTCCGCCGCGATCGGCGACGGAACTCTCTTGTCGAGAACCCCGGTAGCGTTGCGCCTCGGGGTGAGAAGCCGGCGGCTCCTGCTTCGTGTCGTGGGGCGGATGTTACTGCCTGGCTGCGGACTCGGCAACCACTTTCTCCACGAAGTCCTCGACCCTGACCGCCCCTTCGTTTCCCTTGTGGCGGCTCCGAACGGAGACGGTCCTCTCTTCAGCCTCACGGCGGCCGAGGACGAGCATGTAAGGGATCTTGAGAAGCTCGGCGTCACGGATCTTCGCGCCCATCTTCTCCTCGCGCAGGTCCGCTTCTACCCGGATGCCGCGGTCGAGCAGGATGCGGCGAATCTCCTCCGCGTACGGAATCTGGGCGTCGGCGATCGTGATGAGGCGCACCTGGACCGGTGCCAGCCACACGGGAAAATCGCCGCCGTAATGCTCGATCAGGGTCGCGAAGAAACGCTCCATGGAGCCCAGGAGCGCGCGGTGGATCATGAAGACCTGGTGCTCCTGGCCGTCCGAGCCTACGTAGTTTATGTCGAACCGCCGCGCCTGATTGAAGTCGAACTGGATCGTCCCGCACTGCCATGGGCGTCCGATCGCGTCGGTGAGCTTGATGTCGATCTTGGGCCCATAGAACACCGCCTCTCCCTCCGCGCGATGGTACGGGAGGCCGGAGGCCTGGACGACGCGCTCGAGCGCGCCCTCGGCCAGCGCCCAGTCCTCGTCGGAGCCCATGTAGTCCTGCTTCCGTTTCGCATCCCGCACGCTCAGGTCCACCTGGTACTCCTTGAACCCGAAGGTCTGGAGCATGAAGCGGGCGAAGTCGAGCGCTTGAGCCAGCTCGGACTCCACCTGATCGCCGGTGCAGAAGAGGTGCGCGTCATCCTGGGTGAAGCCGCGAACCCGGGCGAGCCCGTGAAGCACGCCCGACTTCTCCAGCCGGTAGACGGTTCCCAGCTCCGCGATCCTCACCGGGAGATCGCGATAGGAATTCTTCCGTCGCTTGAAAATCAGCACGTGGAAGGGGCAGTTCATGGGCTTGAGCACGTACTCCTTTTCGTCGGCCTGGAGGAAGTACATGTTCTCGCGGTAGAAGTTCGTGTGCCCGGAGCGCTGCCACAATTCCACCTGGGCAATGTGGGGCGTATTGACGATCTGGTATCCGCGGCGCAGATGCTCGTCCTTCCAAAAGTCTTCGATGACGCGCCGCATGGCGGCGCCGTGCGGATGCCAGAAGATGAGGCCCCCGCCGGCGTCTTCCTGGATGCTGTAGAGATCCAGCTCCTGCCCGAGCTTCCTGTGGTCCCGCTTCTTCGCCTCCTCGATTCGGGCGAGGTGCTGCTGCAGCAGGTCCTTGTTCGGGAACGCGGTGCCGTAGATCCGTTGGAGCATCGGCCGGTTGGAATCCCCCCGCCAGTACGCACCGGCCACGCTCAGCAGCTTGAAGCTCTTGAGCAATCTCGTGCGGGGCACGTGGGGCCCCCGGCAGAGATCCGTGAAGAAGGAGTGGGTGTAGGTGCTGACCGTTTCGTCGGGAATTCCCTCGAGCAGCTCGACTTTGAATGGTTCCTGCTTCGCGCGGAACTCCCGCAAGGCATCATCCCGTTTCATCTCGCCGCGGACGAACGGATGATCCTCCTCGGCGATCTTGTGCATCCAGCTTTCGATCTCCGCCAAATCTTCGGGCTGGAACGCGCGGTCCACCTGGAAGTCGTAGTAGAAGCCTTCCTCGATCGCGGGCCCGATCGCGAGCTTCGCATTCGGGAAAAGCTTCAAGACGGCAGACGCCATGAGGTGCGCGGTGGAGTGGCGCAGGACTCGAAGCCCCTCGGGCGAGTCGAGCGGGATCAGCTCCACGCGTCCCGATTCGCGGATCGGGGTATGGAAATCGACGACCTTGCCGTTCAGCTTCGCAGCGATCCCCTGCTTGAAGCCCTCCCGAAAGCTCTTTACGAAAAGCTCGTCCAAGGTTGTGCCTTCGCTGGCCTCGAAGGAACGGCCGTCAATCTCGAGTTTCATCAGGCTCTGTGCTGTTGGGGTTGTGGAGGGCATCGTGAAGTGGTGGGCGATAGAGGACTTGAACCTCTGACCTCCTGCATGTCAAGCAGGCACTCTAGCCAGCTGAGCTAATCGCCCTCCCCTGCTGCCGTTATCGAGTAAGTTCGTCGCCGCGATTCTAGCCGAAGTGCCCGGCAAGTCAAGGTATTACGGGCGCGGCGCGGGGGTCGGTGGCGCGCTGCCCAAGCTGTCGGGCACGACCTCGTAGATCAACGCGCCTTCGCTCTCGAAGATGCGTCTGAAGCCCGGAATCTGGGCTCCCGGCTCGGCGAACGGCCTCACCGCGGCGCGGAGCGCCATCTCCGCCGAAGAAATGAGCAGGTAGCGCGCCCGCGATCGCACGGCGACCTCATGGAGCGCCCGAGGAGAATCTATTTCCGGAATCGGGACGAACCTGAGCCCCGCAATGAATGCCACGTGCGGCTTTCGCGCGAGAAGCGCCTCTCCCTGGGCGTGCGCCTTGAGGTACGCCGCGGCCTCCAGTATCTCGTAGGGCCCCGCCTGTACCGCCTCCGGGTTCCGGAAGTCCTCGGTCTTGCCATAGGCGCCCACGGCGCCAGGCAGCCAGAGCAGCAGGAACGCGAAGGCCCGGACCGGGAACCGCCGCTCGATTCCGGAGACCCATGACGACAACTTCTCCCAGCCGAAGGGAGCGACGGCGAGCGCGGCGTAGAAGGCGAGCATGGTGAGTGAGAACCGCGTTCCATAAAAAACCGGCACCAGGGTCAGGAAGTAGAGCAACCCAAAGAGAAGGTAGGCTCCCCAACGCCTGCTCCGCTGGGTGAAGACGACCACGAGTAGCCCCGCCGCCGTAAACGCGCCCCAAAGTGGGGTCATGAGCTCGGTCAGGTCGCGTCTCAGATGCTCGACCGTGTTCTTCGCCATGGCGAGCGCGAAGCGCCCGGGATCGAGGAGCACGACGTCGGCGAATGAATGGATCTTCCTGTCGCTGCCGTAGAAGAAGCGCTCCCAGTTCCCCTCGCCGTAAACCGCGAATCCCACGTTCGTATAGTTGTTGTTCGTGAGCGGGTTCCCCGTGTGAGCCCAGTTCACCACGAGCCAGGGCAGCGCCGCGAGAAGGAATCCGCCGCTCCACAATCCCGCCCGGCGCCAGCGCGAGGCTCTCGTGCGGTCCCCGTTCAAGATCGCGACGATCGCGATTACGGCGGCGGGCAGGAGAAAGAGCCCGTTATACCGCGTCGTGAAGGCGCACCCGCCGAGGAGTCCCGAGGCCAGAATGGACCCCCACCCGGGACGCTCCGCGCCGAGAAGGAGCGTGATGGAGCCGATCGCGATCGCGAAGAAGAACATGTCGGTACCGACTTCATAGGTGTTCGCGAGAAAGGTGGGATTCCCGACGAGGAGGAGAACGCTCAGGAGCGCGAGCGTCGAGCCGAGAAGGCTCCGGTGGAGCCGAAACACGCACCACGCCGCGGCGCACGCGGAGACCAGCCCCACGAGCTGAGCCGCCTTGAATAGATCCAGGCCGAGGTACGAAAAGGCGGCCACGACAAGCGGATAGCCCCATCCCTTTGAATCGAAGTGCTCGATCAAGACATGACCTTGCTTCAGGGCGGCGGCCGCGGGCCCGTACTTCCAGTAGAAATCGGTTTCGACGGCGTAGTTCCCGAGGCGGTGCAACGAAAAGGCCTTGAGCGCCCAGTAGATTCCGTAGCAGGCGATCGTCGCGATGGCAACGACCCGCATGACGGCCTCGGTCTTCGGCGGCTCGCCAGGTGCGACCGAGGAGCGCGACCCGCCGGGCGCCACAGAACGGCCGCCGGCGGCGCCCCGCCGCCATTCGTGTGAGGGATGGTTTCGCTTGTGAGGCTTCGTCAAAGGGAGCGGCCCACGGCGTCCGCGATCTGGCGCACTTGCTTCGCGAGGGCGTGGAACTGCTCCGGGAAGAGCGACTGCTGTCCGTCGCAGATCGCGCGCTCGGGATCGTTGTGGACCTCGACCAGGAGCCCGTCCGCCCCGGCCGCGATCGCGGCGCGCGCGAGCGGGACGACCTTATCGCGAACGCCCACGGCGTGGCTCGGGTCCACGATCACCGGCAGATGACTCAGCGATTTCGCCACAGCAACCGCATTCAGGTCGAGCGTGTTGCGGGTGTACGTCTCGTAGGCACGGATGCCGCGCTCGCACACGATCACGCGGTCGTTCCCTCCGGAGATCACGTATTCGGCACTCATGAGCCACTCATCGACCGTGGCCGAGAGCCCGCGCTTCACCAGCACGGTCTTCTCGGTTTTTCCCAGCTCCCGGAGCAAGGAGAAGTTCTGCATGTTGCGCGCCCCGACCTGGAGGATGTCGACGTACCTCTCCATGAGCCCGATTTGGCTCTTGTCCATAATCTCGGAGATCACGAGAAGGCCGTTCGCGTCGGCGACACGGCGGATGAGCTTGAGCCCCTCTTCCCCCAGTCCCTGGAACGAATACGGCGAGGTGCGTGGCTTGAACGCCCCGCCCCGGAGGACGCGCGCTCCCGCCGCGCGGACCGCGGCGGCGGTGCGGACCATCTGCTCTTCGGACTCGATCGTGCAGGGCCCGGCCATGAGCACCACGGCCGTGCCGCCGATCTCGACGTCGCCGATTCGAAGCACGCTCGTCTCGCGGCGAAAACTGCGGCTCGCGAGCTTGAAGGGCTCGGGAATGGGGTGCGCCTCCGCGACCCCGGGCATGGCGCACACCTCGGCGAGCGGCGGCAGCGCCCCGTCCCCTACCGCGGCGAGCACGGTCGGTCCGGAGGAAGGCGCGCGCACGACCTGAAAACCCAGGTCGCGCAGCTTGGCTTCCACGGCGTGGAGCTGCTCCGGAGTCGCATTCGGTCGAAAGGTAATGACCATTCGCTCCTCTGAAATAGAAACGCCCACTGTCTTCGTCTCGACAGTGGGCGGGGCCTCAGGGCTCACCGGGTGCAATCATCCCCGCGCGCGCTGCGGCCCCCGCTGCCAGGTCCACACGTAGCGGAAATTGTTCCAGCGAAGGTACATGGTATGCGGTCCTCGTCGAGCATCATGAGGCACGAAAGTCGGCTGGAGCCTAGCATTCCCCCTGCCGAGGGTCAAATCATCTCGGGCGCGGGATCGTCCGAGACGAGAAACATCGAAAACACGATCCACTTTCCTGCCGGCACTCTCAACATGCGGAGGATCTCCTCCTTGTCCACCGGCCTCGGTCCAACCAGCGGGCCCGCGTATCGAACGCGGACTCGTAGGGCTCGTGTCTCGAGCATGGTGTCCCTCCCCACAACGGCACCGGGAGCGGAGACCGGGACCGCGCGGGCCGCGGCCCGGTACACCGACGCCTGGTAGGAGCGGAGCCGGGCCCTTCGGAACAGGGAGTCCGCGTCGGTCTCGTTCGCATGAGCCCAGGCGGAGTCGGCGGACCGTTGAGTGTATACCGAGACACGTACGAGGGAGTCGAGCGCGGCCATCCGGATCCCGCGAGGCGGGTCCACCCTGAGGACACGACCACCGGCGAACGAGGTAGTCGACGCGAGGCAGGTAGAGCGCTCCCCGATTTCTTTGACGTCGCGCCGGGCGACCGCGCGGAGATAATCGTGGGCCGCCTTCCGTGCCTCCCGAACGTCGGGGGCCTCGCGCGCGCAGCCCGCGAAGATCAGGGCCGTGATCAATCCGGCAGCACCGATGATCCAAGCCGCCGCCGCGGCAAAGCTACGTTCGCTTGAAAACATGCATGTTCTTGCGGCCGGGGGTCTTGATCCCTTTTGCCTCGTTGTAGAGCCGCCGCATGTTCATGAAGTGGACTTCCTCGTAGAATTCCATCCCCTCATAGGCGCCCAGGTAGCCCCAATCCCGGATCTGGTTGAGCTTCGTGCCCCACGCGGCGACCGTCGAGGCTTTCTCGCGGACATCAAGGAGGTAACGGTACGTGAATTGGATGGACGCTTGAGGCGTCCCGAGGACGCCGTGCCCGGGGACCAGGGTCTCGATCTTGAACGCGGGTGTGAGGAGCGAGTCGAGCGATTGGAGCCATCCGTTCACGCTCATGTCGGGGTCGAGGAGCCACGGGACCGAGCGATTCGAGACGAGGTCTCCGGCAAAGAGGACTCCCTGTTTCGGAAGGTAGACGACGAGATCGCCGGCTGTGTGCGCGGGGCGTCCAAGGTGGATCACTCGGACCGGACGCTTGGTCCCGCCATACGAGGCGCGGCGAGAGATCTTCGTGACGATCGGAGTGCGGCCCGAGCGGCTCAGCGAGTCCCCGGTTTCCCCCGGCGCCCAGGTCAGCAGGTGCTGAATCTCCCCGGCAACCTTCTCCTGGGCAACGAACGTAGCACCGAGCGCGGCGAAGTAGCGGTCCCCTCCCGTATGGTCCTCGTGCTGGTGCGTGTTCACGACGTAGCGGATCGGCAAAGGGCCCGAGCGTGCGCGGATCGTATCTGCGAGCGCCCGAGCGCCCGCCTCGCTGAAGCCGGTGTCGATGACGAGGATCCCGTCGCCAAGCTCCACCCAACCGGTCCAAACGTAGCTCACCTTGGCCGCGTAGACACCGGGCTTCAGAGCCTCGACGGTGATGGTGACCGTTGTATCGACCGCTCCGGGGCGCGGAGGGGAGTCCCCCCCCAACCGGACCGTTTGAGCTTGTAGGGAAACGCCTGCCGCGGCGAGCGCGAGCACGGCGAGGGCAAAGGCATAGGTGGGTCCGCTGCGGATGCGAAATCCGGTCACTGGCTCCTCGTTCTTGGTGTCCCTGGAAGAGTCGATTCTAGCAGGTTCTAGCGTGGGCGTGATCCTCGCTTCGGTCGGGTGATCTCGAGGGGAAGCCCGTTCAGGTCCTGAAAATAGATAGAGAATGACGTGCCATGATCCACCGGCCCGCGGAAGGTGACGCCCAGTCTCCCGAGGCGTCGCTGCGCTTGCTCGAAGCCGGCCCGGTCCGTGAGAAACGCGACGCGTAAGTATCCGTATGAAACCCGGTGTCCACCCCGCCTCCTAACCGGTAACCGCATCTTCGCGCGGGTCGAGTGGAACAGCGCCAGCATGGTGTTACCCGCCCCGATCATCACCGGTTCCGGGTCCCATGCATGAACGCGCTTGAGCCCCAGGACCTTCCGGTACCATGTCTCGGTCCGGCCGATGTTCGGGACCAGGACCTCCACATGATCGATGTGCTTCACGCGAAACGGCATCGCTACCTCTCCGGGCGTGCGCGTATTGTCCCTGAAAAGTACACTACCCCTTCTGCCCCAAGGCCATCAGCCGCCGAGCTGCCGGATGTATGCCGGCTCCACCATCGTCCCCAGGCGTTGAGCCTCCCGTGCGTCGCTCAGGGCATTGCTTCGGTCCCCCAATGCCGACCGGGCGTAGCTCCGATAGAGGTAGTAGGCACCCAGCCGGGGCTCTCCGCGCGGCGTGAGCCGGATCGCCTCGTCGAAATCGCTGATTGCCATTCGGTGGCGGTTCAGCTGCTCTTCCGCGAATCCAATCGTGCCGAACTGGATGTAGGTATCCGGGCTCTTCGGATCCAACTCGATGGCGCGACGACAATCGGAGATGGCGCCTTCGTATTCGCGCATTTCGACGTATGCAATCGCCCGATTGGCGTACGCCTGCCTGCCCGTCGCGTTCAGCTCGATCGCTCGAGAGAAGTCGGCCACCGACCCGGCCACATCACCCTTCCGAAGCTTTGCGGCGCCACGGTTGTTCCTAGCCTCCGCCCATCTCGGGTTGAGGGCGATGGCACGATCGTAGGAAACGAGGGCGGAGTCGTATCCACCCAGCGCAGCGAGCGCGTTGCCCCTGCCGTTCCAGATCACCGAGCTTCTTGAATTGAGCGCCAGCGCCTGATTGAAATCCGCCAGCGCCGCGTCGAACCGTTTCTCGTGGCGATAGTAGTAGTTGCCGCGGTTGATATACGCGTCGGCGATCTGGCCGGGGTACTTCTGAATCGCGTCGCTCCACAGGGTCCCGGCGTTCCGCCATACGTCCGCGCGCTTCCAGGTTTGATACAAGGACACCGGAAGGAGGACGAGGAAGATCGCGGCTAACATCGGCTTCACCCGCAGGCCGGCCCGACCCGGGTCCGCGCTCGCGTCCAGCCACCATGCGAAGGCGAAGAGGAGACCGACGTAGGAGAGGTAGGTATACCGGTCCGCCATCACAGCGGCGCCGACCGTCATGAGCTGAAGCACGAGGATGATGTTGATGAAATAGAACGCCAGACCGAATTGGACCGGCCGGTGGCGTCGAGACAGGTACAGGACGACGGGCAAGAGGACCACCGCGACTACGAATGTAGCGTAGTACTCCGGGCCGGGCCCCGTCGCGGGGCTGGGGTACGGGTAGATCGCCGAGAGGTGGACGGGGACGAAGAGCTTCACGACATACATCACGAGTCCGTACGCGGCGAACAGCACCTTCTGGAACGGATTCCATATGTTGGTGACGGACCCTACGCCCTGCTGTGCGTTGAGGGTGAGGATGCCGTCGACCAGAGCGACGGCCAGGAACGGCACCTTTTCCAGCGCGACGGAGGGCTTGAATGGGCGATTGCGTACGTAGTCGATGGCGAAGAGCGCGAGCGGAAATACTGCAGCCGCGGGCTTGGACGCCACCGACATGACGAATGCGGTAAGGGCGACGCCGAGCCACAGGCGCTGCCGTCGGTCGACGTAGGACAGGTAGGCGATCAGCCCGATCAGGTAGAAGAAGCCGTACAGCACATCCTTCCGCCCCGAGATCCAGGCGACCGACTCGACGTGCATGGGATGGATGCCGAAGAAGAGGCTGGTCACTACGGTCGTCCAGAACCTGCCCTTGGAGAGTTGTCGGATGAAGAGGAACACGAGGGCGGTGTTCGCCAGGTGAAACAGAAGGTTGAGCCAGTGGTACGACGCAGTCTCGAGCCCGGAAATCCGGTAGTTCAGCGCAAGCGACGCGATGGTGAGCGGATGGTAGTTGCCCCCGAGGGGCGTCGTCAGGAGGGCATGGGCGTTCGGATGGGTGACCAGCGGGTTTTCCGAGACGTATAAGTCGTCGTCCCAGACGAAATCGTTGTCCAGGCAGGGGATGTATACGACGAACGTGAGGACAAGGATGGCCCCGAGCCAAAGCAGCCAGGGGCGACCCGCGGTCGACCCGGCGCGGCTCTGCTTCTTCGGCAAAGGCTTTCGTGGGTTTCTGGTCGATCGGGCCACCGCGATCTCGTCGTTCAGGCCGGTCCCGTGCGCGTGATGACGAAGATCAAGTCGTCCGGCGCGACGCCGTTCTGCCCCGGACGTTTCGACGTCTTCAAGAATCGCGCCCCGATCTTCTGCAGGGCTTTCTGCGATCGCTGATTGTTCGCGCCGACCACGAACACGACCCGATCCACGAATCGGAATGCGTGGTCGAGCATGAGGGACTTCAGCTCCCGATTGTACGATCCTCCCCAGAAGGCTCGTTGCAAGAAGGTCCAGCCGATCTCCACCTCTCCCTCATCCACCTTGAGGTTGCAATATCGAGAGCTCCCGATGATTCGACCCGACGTTCGTTCGAGCACGGCGAAGGCGCCCCTCGATTCGATCGCTCCATCGAAGAATCGCTGGAACACGTCACTCCTGTATCGATCGCTTTCCGGATGCTGCTCCCAGATCAGCGGATCCTTGGCCGCCTCATAGAGAGCGTCGAAGTCGCCCGGCATGAGACGACGGATCTCGATCAAGTCGCCCCGCAAGCTGGGCTGGAGCTCGAATGTCACGTCTCGCAGCTCTCCTTCGCAAGAGTCGCCAAGTAAGTGCCCCCGGGGTGACTCGAACACCCGGCACGCGGTTTAGGAAACCGCTGCTCTATCCACCTGAGCTACGGGGGCGCAATATGGAAGATAGCCCGGTGCGGATTATGCGCCAAGCTTCCCTTCCGCGCCTCACGGACAGGGATTTTGTCAGACGCCGTCCTTCGGTGGCTCGGCGGAGCGTCCATCCCTCACGACTTCAGCCCGCGGCGCGTCCCGCTGCCGTCTTGTCCAGAGCTGCCCGCACTCCCCTCGCGAGGCTGGCGGTCGAGCCCACGCCCCAGTAATGCAGGAACATAATCCGGGGGCTCTCGCCAGTCATGTGCTGGTGCATTGCGACGATGTCAATGCCGGCGCCGCGCAGCGCCTTGAGAACGGGCTGTAGCTCTGATTCGAGCATGGCGAAATCGCCGTCAACAACGGCCTGTTCGTCGGACCCGGCGAAGGCCGCCCAGGTGTTCACACCCATCGTGCTGCTCATGATCCCGCCATGCATGTGCGTCGTCCGGCCGACCACCACCTTGTAAACGCCGTCCTTGAGATCGCCCTTCTCACGCAGTATCGCATCGATTTTCGCAGGGTCGAGGGAGGTTGTGGCCGGATCGATTTCGGCGTGGGGTGCCTCGCCCCTGCCGCCGCTCGTCTCTTTGATCTTCGAGAACACCTTCCCAACGGCGGCCGCGAGCCCCTCCTCATTGCCCATTCCACCGACGTGCATGAACATGACCCTTGGGGCATCCCAGATGAAGTGGTTGTGGAGCGCCGTGACTTCCAGGCCGTTGTCGAGAGCGGCGCTCATGACCGGGTTCACCTGGTCTTCGAGCAGGACCATGTCGCCCATAACCACCGCATGTTGGCCCACCCGTTTGAACGAAGCCCACGACGTCAGGCCCATCGGCGGGGTCATGTGCACCCCCGCAACCCGGACGTCCAGGTCGCCGCGCGGAACGGACACCTTGAAGACGCCCTCCTTGGGGTCGAGTTTTCCCTTGGCTCCGGTTAATTCCTCGATCCGGACCGTGCCCAGTTGCGGCGAGTTGCCAACCGGTGCCCCCGCCGCGCTCGTGACCGCAGCGATCAGGATTAATGCTGGCGCGAACTGTCTTCTCATCATGGTGCCTCCGTTGGTTCCACTACGGGGCCATGCCGCGGCCCTTGGAGTTCTTGTCGCGCTCGCGGTAGGGGCGGTGTCCTTCGGTCACTTCCTTCCCATCCACTCGAACCGATACGCCACCTCGGGACCTCGATCGCCCTCGTACGCGAGCTGCGCGATCAACAGCGTGAACGGCTCCGTGTACCGGGCCATCCGCAGCGGGCCGGCGTCCACCGGTTCGAATCCCACGTCGCGGATCAATCGAGCGGCGACGTCCTTCGCGCGCTGATCGTCTCCGCAGTAAATGAGTGTGGGCCTCCTCCTCCTACGCCTACCTTCGAACACGCCGAACAGCACTTCGCTCGGCACCGTTCCGAAAGCGGCGACGAAGTGGGCCCCCCGCAGCTTCTTTGCGAGCGCTTCGGCGCCTGAAGAGGTGTGAGCCACCACGAGACCGGTGTCGTTGGCATTCATCGGAAGCGAGCAGCTCACGACGACCTTGCGCTGGAGATCGCATGCCTGCTTCAGCACGTCGTCGACGCGGGACCAGTGCACGGCCAGCAGCAGCACGTCGGATTCCCGCGCGGCGTCAGCCGGCGTTCCGGCCCGCGCTCGTCCTCCCGCTTCACGCGCGAGTCGCTTCAGCTTCCGCTCGCTGCGCGCGTAGCTGAAGACCACCTCATGCCCGGCTCGCGCGAAGAGCGTGCCTAGCTTCCCTCCCATCAACCCCGAGCCGAGAATACCGATTCGCATAGCCGCTCCTCGTTCACTGCGCGAGTGCTGTCACCGATCCACCAGCGCCATCTGTTTCTCGTTGTAGCGCGGCCCGGATACCCTGTCAGGGCTGAGCGCGGCGTCGAGTGCAGCCACTTCCTCGGCGCCGAGCGACACGGCTGCTGCGCCGGCGTTTTCCTCGAGGTGCTGCCGACGCTTGCTGCCGGGAATCGGCACGATGTCCTCGCCCTTGTGCAGTAACCATGCGAGCGCGATCTGCCCCGGCGGCACGCCTTTCCGCGCGCCCAGATCCCGCACGGCGGATGCAGCCCGCATGTTGGCCTCGAAGTTATCGCCTTGGTAGCGAGGATCGCCGCGGCGATAGTCGCCCTCCGGATACTCCTCGGCACGCTTCACGTTACCGGTGAGGAAACCGCGGCCGAGCGGCGCGAACGGGACAAGGCCAATGCGGAGCTCGCGGAGCAACGGGATGATCTGCGGCTCGAGGTTGCGCTCCCACAGTGAGTACTCGCTTTGGAGCGCCGCGATCGGATGCACGGCGTGCGCGCGGCGAATCGTCCGTTCCCCAGCCTCGGATAGGCCGACGTAGCGCACCTTCCCCTCGCGCACGAGCGCGGCCATAGCGCCGACGACATCCTCGACCGGTACTGCGGGATCGACGCGGTGCTGATAGAGCAGATCGATGTAGTCCGTCTGCAGCCGGCGCAGCGAGCCCTCAACCGCCTCGCGGATGTGCTCTGGCCGGCTGTCCACACCCGCAATGACGCCCTTCTCGTCGAATTTGAACCCAAACTTGGTCGCGATGATCACGTGGTCGCGCTTCCCATGGAGCGCGCGGGCGAGCAGCTCCTCGTTGGTGTAAGGCCCGTACGCCTCGGCTGTGTCGAAGAACGTCACGCCGAGCTCCATGGCGCGATGGATGGTGGCGATGGACTCGCGCTCGTCGCGTTCCTCTGGAGTGCCGTAGGCGAAACTCATCCCCATGCAGCCGAGCCCGATGGCCGACACCTCCAGACCGCTGTTTCCTAGTTTGCGCTTCTGCATTGTTCCTTCTCCCTGCGTTGTGGGGGCCTCGATAACAAGCTTACGTCTCACAACTGGAACGGCTCTTCGCCGCTGACGACCCAATTCGCGCGCTGCTCTGGTTTCTGCGCTGCGACGTACTCATCCTCCCGCGGCATCCAGACATTCTCCCACTGGGAGCGCTTGGCTTCCCCATCACGCGCGATGCCTCGTGCCAAGCGGCGCTCGTAGGAGCATGTCACCCAAACGGCCAGGTCCCAGTACCGACCAAGCTCTGTGCGCGTGGACGAAACGCCCTCGACAATCACGATGCCGCCCACGGGAACGCTGTGCCATTCCGCCAAGGAGTCACGTTTCCAATCGTGCCGCTGGTACCTTCCAGGTAGATCTCGATCGAGGGGATCGAGCACCTGTGTCTTCATGCGCTCCCATTCCCATCCCGGAACGTTGGGACGAGCGAAGTCATCGGTGCGAACGATGGTGGCCCCTCCTGGGCCTGACGCCAACGCATCGGCCAGGGTCGACTTGCCCGATCCCCCGTACCCGTCGATAGCGATGATGAGCGTTCGGCGCGCCTTCGGGCGCAGCGCCGCGATCGTTGCGAGCAGACCCGGCATCAGGTGCGGTTCCGCTTGAGCCACTCCTCGTGCTCCTTTGGAATCGGAATCCCGAAACGCTTGTGAAGCGCCTGCACGTCGTGAATGTCGGTCTCGCGCAACTCGAAGCCAGTGCGGAAATGCGCCACGTGCTCCGCTGTAATGCACTTCACCGCACGCCCGTTCACCGATCCAATACCCCCCAGGGAATCCGCTGGGTACTCTATGCCGTAAACACATCCCCCCTCGGCATCCAGGGTGAACGAGTGGACGTCGACCTGGTGGCCGTGCCCGTCGCCCAACACAAAGTTCCAGTCCGTCGTGTCCTCGCTGGGCATGTCCCGATACCCGCGGGCCTCCAGCAGCGTTCGTAACCGCGGCACATCTCTGTGCCGGACTGCGATATCGAGGTCTCCGTGGGGTCTGGTCTGTTTGCCGAGAAGCGCATCAACCCCCCAACCCCCATCAAGCCAGACCTCGATACCATCGCTCTCAAGGAGCTCAACGATCTCCAGGACGTATGCGGGTGTCATTTCCTTCGTGCCGGATGTTTGGGCGGCTTCAGACATGCGGAGAGTGTAGGACGTATCCCTTGCGAAGCAATCGCCTTCGATTGACAGGCGTCGTGGGACGCCGTAGCCTTTCCAAGTAGGTCTTCGTTGTAAGGCGATGGAGTTCCGCCTCTAACCGCCCGACAAGGGCTGATGACTCCTACCTTCGGATGCGATGGTGGGAGTCATTTTCGTTAGCCCCTTGGAGGAGAGAGATGGAGACCCTCGTAGTCGCCGCCCTCGCGTCGGCGCTCATATTCCTCGCGAGCCTCGTAGCCGTCGAGGCGGCGCTTTCCGTTGCCATCATCGAGATCATCGCGGGCGTGGCGGCAGGGAACATATTCGGGATTCACGGCGCCCCGTGGCTTGATTTCCTTGCGCTCTTCGGTGGGGTCCTTCTCACGTTCCTGGCGGGGGCCGAGGTCGACCCCGGCCTCCTGCGAAGCAATCTCCGGGCGAGCGTCGGCCTGGGGACGGCCTCCTTCCTTTCGCCATTTCTCTTTGCAGGCGCCTTCGCGTTCTTCATCGCCCATTGGACCCTGAAGGCATCTCTCATCGCAGGCGTGGCGCTGTCGACAACGTCACTCGCCGTCGTGTATGCCGTCCTGATAGAGACCAAGTTGAACGTCACGCGCCTCGGGAAGCTCCTCATGGCGGCGACCTTCGTCACGGACATCGGAGTGGCTCTCGCGCTGTCTCTGCTTTTCATCGAGCCGAATCTCAGCACGGCCGTGTTCTTTCTTGTGTCCGCGGTAGTCATTGTGCTGGCGCCCCGAATGATCCCACCGATCTTCGAGCGCTACGGCGAACGGGTGATCGAGCCGGAGATCAAGCTCCTGTTCGCGATCCTCCTGGGTCTCATGCTCCTCGCCAAGATGGGGAAGAGCCACGCCGTGCTCCCCGTCTTCGTGCTCGGCCTCGTCCTCGCCCCGATGTTCCACCGTAACCGGGGACTCCGGCGAAAGCTTCGCGTGGTGGCATTCGGTGCGATCACGCCCATGTTCTTCCTCAAAGGCGGGATGAACGTCTCGCTGGCGCTGATCTGGCCACAAATCGGGCTCGTCCTGGCGTTCTTCCTCGTAAAGCTCGTGTCGAAGTCCGTTGCGGTCTACCCTCTCGCACGACAGCACCTGCCTGGAGCGCCGATCTACGCGACCCTTCTGATGAGCACCGGGCTCACGTTCGGCACCATCTCATCTCTGTACGGGCTCAACGCGGGCTTCATCGATCGCGCCCAGTTCTCCGTGCTCCTCTTCGTCGTCATTGCGAGCGCCGTTGTCCCGACCCTCGTCGCCCAGCGGTGGTTCACGCCAAGGCTCACACCGGAGGAGCAGGAAGAGGTCCTGGCGCGCGAAGAGGAGAGCATGTAGTGAAAGGTGATCGGTCCGGAGGTTATCGCGCGCCGTCCGCTGGCCGGAGGGCCTCCACCGCCACGCGATAAACCTTCTCGAGCCCAGCCTGATTCCTGCGCAAATGGAACTTCGGCTTCCCGGGCAACTCGTTTAGGGAGTCGCTGGGAAGGCCATGTGAAGCGACGAAGATACGTCAGCGCGACCTCATGAGCGAGAAGATGCGTGGGGCTGGGAAGCACCCCACGCACCCGTGCGTCAACTCCGGTTGCCTACGCTGCCGGCTTGAAGCTATCGATCTCGATTCCCGTCATGCCGGACCGACTATAGACATGTCCGGTGACCGCGACGTTCTTTCCGGCCATGCCCTTGAGCTTGTTGTACGCGTCCGGATTGTCGTGGTTCATCGTGACGAGGTACAGCACTCCTTTGTGTGTGAGCACCCCCATGGGCATTCCTTGGTTGATGCACATGGTCGCGCAGCTGGCGTGACTGGCGCCTTTGCTCAGGTGACCCAGATAGCAGCCGGTGTCCACGACCTCTCCGGTGACCGTCGTCGCGGGGTGCTTCGAAGGCTGGCCGGCCTGGGCAGAGATTGCCAGCACGACCGCAGCGGCCATGACGAATCCAATGATTCCCTTTCTCATGTTCCTTCTCCTGTATGCGCACATTCCCATCCGCGACCCCGGCTCTTGCCGGTGCCGAACGGATTCGGAGGAGCGCTTCTTGTCGGGTGGTCTTGGGTGAATCACCAGGGCGCGCCAAAGCGAGCCCTGGCGCGTGAGGCTAGCTACGTAGGTCTAGGAGCGAAGAACCGTGAAAAGAGGGGGTGGTATGGGTGGACCGAGGGCCATCGTCGGCAGCCACGGCCGATACTTGCCGGCCGCCTGCGGGGAGACGTGCTCTGCACCGGCGAGCGCATGAAACACGGCCGGAAACGGCGAAGCGATCTCGGGCTGGGCGTTGGGTTGCACTCCGTTCTGCAAGTGAGCGCAAAAAGGCGTCCGGGAGTCGCTCGATTTCGGGGAGGCGCAATGACCGGTCCCGTGGTCTGCGTGGCATTGGCTCGCGCCGACGCCTGGCGCCTCGGGCGCCATGTTCGCGCAGATGAAGGCGCACGCCGGCGCCAGCCAGACGCCGAACAGCATCGTTCCCACGGCAATCCAGGATACGGCCTTACGAGTCTGGCTTGCAGGCAGGGTCTTCATCCAGTTAGTTAGACACCTTGGCCGTCCGGTTGGTTCCGTCTGAAGGCGCCCCTAAGCACCCGGCGTGAGGCCGACGCGCCGGACAAGCGATTGGAACCGGGGCTCCCTACGGAGCGGGTCGAAGCAGGGCTCGATGTTGATAAACACCATGTCGCCCGCGTGGACGGCGAAAGCGTGCTCCAGCGCGGCGAGGGCTTTTTCGCGTTCGCCGAGCTTCGTGTAGACCACCGCGAGCCGTATCCGGTCTTTGAACTTCGATCCACCCGGCCCCGACTCGATCTCGAGCATCGCGCGCCAGTACCCGATCGATCCGGCCGTGGCGTATGCCTGCTTCAGTTTGGAAGCGACCGCATTGCCTCCCGTCATCTCGGGAGGGAGCTTGTCGAGGACGTCCAATACGTCTTTGTAGTTGCCGATTTGCTCGTAAATATGCGCCAACGAGCCCGGTGGCAAATGCGAGCTGGGATCCAGCTCGCTCGCCCGCTTGCACTGCGCGATCGCATCTTCGTAGCGCCGTGCGTAGAAGAGCGTCGCTGCAGCGTGCCAGTTTACGATGAGCGATAGTGGATCGAGGTCCATCGCCAGGCGATCCTGCTCGATCGCCTCGTTCACCCGGCCGGTGGCGGTGAGAATGACTGAATAGACAAGGTGGGCTGTCGGATAGCCGGTATTGAGCTGGATTGCCTGTCGGACGTTCCGCTCTGCCCCGGCGAAATCCCAATCGCCGAAAAAGAGCGCGACCGCGATCGAAGTGTGCGCCTCGGCGGAGGAATCATCGGCCGCGAGCGCACGCCGCGCGTACTCCTTGACCTTGGCCATTCCCTCCTTCTGAGGCAGCGTACCAAGGACTTGAGTCTGAAGCAGGTATGCGTCGGCGAGACCGCTGCTGTAGCGGGCATCGCCCGGGTCGAGCGCGAGCGCCTTCTGGTAGTACTCGATCCCCTTCTGGACGGCGGCAGGGTTGACCTTGCTCCACTCATACCGCCCCCGGAGGTATAGCTCGTAGGCCTCGGGGTTGACGGTCCTTCGCTGCGTCATGCGGGCCGCTTCTTGCGGCGAAAGCCGAAGCTGGATCTCACTCGCGATGTCCCGGGCTACCTCGCTCTGCAATCCGAGTACGTCCTTCACCTCCCGCTCGTAGCTCTTGGCCCAGAGATGACGATCCTTTGCGGCCTCGATGAGCTGTGCCGTGATCCTCACCCTGTCGCCGGCTCGCAGCACCGAGCCCTCGACGATCCCGTCGACGTCCAGCGCGGCCGCGATCTCCTTCAGGGATTTTGTCGAATGCTTGAACGGCATGACCGAGGTCCGCGAGATCACCTTGAGCGAGCGGATGGGCGCCAGATTCGTGATCAGCTCCTCGGTCATCCCGTCCGCGAAGTACTCCTGCGTGGGGTCTCCGGAGAGGTTGGCCAACGGGAGCACCGCCAGCGATCCGATCCGGGGCCGGTCCGCCACGGCCCCACCGATGGCACCGCCGATCCGCTTCCGGATGTCGCCGGTGTGCAGCGGGAGCGTTACGGCCAGGGCCACCGCGACCGCGCCGGCGGCCATGACCCAGACGCGCCGGGATCCCCTTCCGGAGGGCCGCCGGACCACGGAGGGATCGAGCGCCTCCAGCGCGGCTTCGATCTCGCTGGCCGAACGGTACCTCGAGCCCGGATCCTTGGACAGGCATCGAGCGATCAGCATCTGCAGTCCGGTGGGCACGCGCGCGCTCAGGGGATTCGGGCTCTCGTTCACAATCGCACCGGCAAGCTCCGCCATCGAGGCACCGTCGAAGGGGAGCCTTCCCGAGGCCATCTCGTAGAGCATCACTCCGAGCGCCCAGATGTCGCTCCGGGCATCGGCGCTCCCCCCGAGCAGAACCTCCGGTGGAAGGTAGTTCGGCGTCCCGAGAATCATGCCGGAAGCGGTGAGGCCCGGGTCTCTCGTGTCGTCCTCCCGGGCATCCTTGAGACGCTTGGCGAGCCCGAAGTCGAGCACCTTCACTCGCCTCTCGGGTGTGACCATGACGTTGGCGCTCTTCAAGTCCCGGTGGACGACGCCCTGTTCGTGCGCGAAGGCGAGCGCGCTCGCGATGTGCGCGCCGTACTGGCACACGGTCGCGAGGGGGAGCCCACCGCGCTGGATCACCTCTCGGAGCGGCTTGCCCTCGACGAGCTCCATCGCGAAGAACATGTGCCCACGATCCTCGCCCACGTCGTAGACGTGAGCGATATGGGGATGGTTGAGCGAGGACGCTGTGCGCGCCTCACCGATGAGCCTGGCGCGAGCGTTCTCGTCCGCCATCATGTCGCACGGGAGAATCTTCAGGGCCACATCGCGGCCCAAGCGCGAGTCGTGCGCGCGATAGACCATGCCCATTCCGCCGGCGCCGAGCAGGCTCACGATGCGGTAGTGAGAAATGGTTTGTTCGAGAAGGTCGTCCATTGGGGGGTCCAGCCACTGCGGGTGGCCTCGCGTCACTCTAATGCTTGAACAGGGCAACGTCCATCAAGCGTTATAGTGCCTCCGTGAGCCCGGGTTCCAACGAGACTCGTTCCGCCATCCTTGCCGCCACGGTAACGGCGGCGGCCACCATTGCCTTCCAGGTCGGGTCCAAAGCGACCCGGGACGCCCTCTTCCTTTCCAGCTTCGGCATCGGGGCGCTCCCTGCGATGGTCATGGCGACCTCCGTGCTCGCGATCGGGTTTGCGTTCCTGTCTGCGCGGGCGCTCACGGCATGGGGGCCCGCGCGGGTCATCCCGAGCGCGTTCGCGGCGAGCGCCCTGCTGCTCCTCGTTGAGTGGGCGGTCTCTCTCTGGTTCCCCCGGGTGGCCGCCGTGCTCGTCTATCTCCACTGTGGCTGCTTGGGAGGGCTCCTTATTTCCGGATTTTGGTCTCTACTCAACGAGCGCTTCGATCCCCGTACGGCGAAGCGGGAGCTGGGACCAATCTCCGCGTGGGGGACGCTGGGGGGCGCCCTCGGCGGATTGATTGCGGCGCGCGTGGGGCAGACGCTGCCGGTGACGGCCATGCTTCCCATCCTCGCCGCCTTCCATTTCGTTTCCGCCGCGGCTGTCGCGCGCGTACCTCTGGGTGGGGGCGCGGTGCGGCGCCCGTCCCTTGGGCGCGCCGACGATCCCGGGAAAAGCATGCGTTCTGGTCTCAAGGCGCTGGCCGGATCGCCATACCTGCGCGGGTTGGTGACGCTCGTCGTTCTCATTACCATCAGCGAGGGGTTCTTGGATCTCGTGCTCAAGAGCCGCGCCGTCTCCGCTTTGGGCCACGAAGGCCAGCTCCTCCGCTTCTTCGCGGTTTTTTACGCAGTGCTCTCGCTCCTCACGCTGGTGGTCCAGGTGACCGCGAGCCGGTTCACGCTCGAGAAGCTGGGACCTGCCCGGACTGTCGCGTTGCTCCCTTCTGGGGTCACCCTTGCCTCAGCCGGCGCGCTCGTCGCACCCGGACTTGCAAGCGCCGCGCTGGCGCGAGGAGCCGACACGGTCCTATCCAATTCGCTTTTCCGCAGCGCGTACGAGGTGCTGTTCACACCGGTGTCCGCCCGGGAGAAGCGCGCCGTAAAGCCGCTCGCCGACGTTGGCGCGGCGAGGGTCGGCGATCTGATCGCCGCGGGAATTGCCCAAGCCGTCCTGGCTCTATCCATGTTCCACGCACCCGTCATCCTCATGTCGCTGGCGCTCACGGTTTCGGTCGCGGCCGTCGTGGCCACGGTCCGCCTCCACGGAGGATATGTCCGCTCCCTGGAGCGCGGACTTCGATCGCGCGCGGTCGAGCTCGATCTCTCCGAAGTTCGCGACGCAACCACTCGGTCCATCATGTTGAAGACCCTCGGCTCTCTGGAGGCAAGCCGACTCCTGCCGGGCGTGGGCCGAGGAGAAGCATCGTCCGCGAGAGGACGGCCCGAGACACCCCACGCGGAGCGAATCGCGGACCTTCGTTCGCGCGATTCAGAGCGGGTCCGGCGCTCCCTTCGGGAAGGGGCGGTCACGACGGGGCTCGTGCCCGAAGTCATGTTGCTTCTCGCATGGGACGATGTGGCGCGCGATGCGATTGAAGTCCTGAGGCGAGCCGGCCCGGCAGCGATCGAGCCGCTCGTCGCCGGACTGCTCGACCCACGAGAGGAGTTCGCGGTCCGGCGCAGGATTCCGCTCATCCTCGCCACCTACAAGGATCCGCGCGCGGTCGAAGGGCTTCTCCATGGGCTCGGGGATCGTCGCTTCGAGGTGCGCTACCGTTGCGGGCGAGGCTTGAACCACGTCACGGATCTCGATCCGTCGCTCCAGGTCGCCCCTGCGGCTGTCTACGATGCAATCCTATGGGAGGTGGAAGCGGGTGCGGGGGTTTGGGAAGGGCGCCGCCTCCTGGACCAGCTCGACGACGAGCCGTGGTCGCCCGTCGTGGACGACGCGATCCGCGAGCGCGCGAGCAAGAGCCTCGAGCATGTCTTCACGCTGCTTGCCCTCGTGCTGCCGCGACAACCGCTCCGGATCGCGTTCCGCGCGCTTCATGTAAGGGATGAATTCCTTCGCGGCACCGCGCTGGAGTACCTGGAAGGCGCGTTACCGCCCGAAATCCGGAAACCGCTCTGGCCTCACCTCGAGGATCGGCGGCCACGCAGACCGCCTGCGGTTCGTCCAACGGAGGAAGCCCTGGCACGGCTCCTCCAGTCGAGCGCGTCGATCGTGATCCAACTGGATGAGCTGGGCCGGAAGGACAAGCCCTAACGGCGGCCGGTCAGCCGGCCTAGAGCCCCTGCGCCACCGCCCAGAGGACCGACTCCCGTCCCGGGGCCGCGACGAGCTGCATCCCGACCGGCAATGCACCGATGCTACCGACGGGCACCGACAGAACCGGGGCGCCGGCGAGATTGAACGGCGCTGTGAGGCGCGTCATCAAGCGCCCGAGCACGGTGCCCTCGCGATCCCCGATCACCGTCGCGGGAACGGGCGTCGTGGGCACCGCGAGCACCGCATCGTCCCCAAGCATTGCAGTGAGGCACGCGGTCCAATCGCGCTGCACGTCGCGGGCGCGCGCGTAGTCCACGCCGCGATGCTTGAAGCCGGCGCTCATTCGCTCCGCGAGCTTCTCGCCGAACCACTCAGGATGCTCCCTGAGCTGGTCCTCATGAAGCGCCGCCGCGTCGCTGAAGAGGATCACCGTGTTGGCGTTCCAGGCCGCCTCAACGCCGGGAACCTCGACCGCCTCGGTCTTGCCGAGCCGCGCCGCCGCCGCGCGCACGAGGTCGGTGATCTCTGGCTCGACGTCCTCGAAGAAGTAGTTCCGGGGCAAGAGAATCCTCGGACGCGGCATCGCTTCGCGGCGAAAACCGGAAATCCCCTCGAGGAGCAGAAACGCGTCCTCGACCGAAGTCGCCATGGGGCCCGCGTGATCGAGCGAGCGGGAAAGCGGGGTGACGCCGCGCAGGCTCACGAGCCCGTACGTGGGCTTGAGCCCCACAACGCCGCAGAGAGCCGCCGGGATCCGGATGGATCCACCGGTGTCGGTCCCAAGGGCCAAGACTGTGAGCCCCGCCGCAAGCGCCGCGCCCGACCCGCCCGAGGAGCCTCCTGGGATTCGCTCCGTATCGTGCGGGTTGCGCGTCGGGCCGAAGTGGGGGTTCAGCGTGCTGACGCCGAGGGCCCATTCGTGAACGGCGGTCTTCCCCAGCAGGACCGCGCCGGACGCGCGAAGCCTCGCCACGACGTCGCAATCGGCATTCGCCGGGGGCGGATGGAACCCAGGGTGTGTGCCCGCCGTCGTGACATGCCCCGCGACGTCGAAGAGATCCTTGATCGCGACCGGGATGCCGTGGAGTGGGCCCCGGTCCCGGCCCTCCCGCAGCTCCCGCGTCGCGGCCGCGGCCGCCACGCGCGCCTCGGCCGCGAAGACCTCGTAAAAGGCGTTCAGCCGTGGATTCTCGCGCTCGATCCGCTCGAGGAGATTCCCCGTCAGCTGCTCGGGCGTGAGGGAGCCGTCCCTGAACCCCCGGCCGGCACGTGCCGCGGTAATGCCCAACTCCTCGGCGGACGGAGCGCTCCGATTCCGGATGGACACCTCAGCGCGATGCCGCTTGGCGTTTCGCCTGCTCCCGGAGCTGCGCGCTCGCGTAAATCGCTACCTCGACACGACGATTCTGCTGCCGGCCGGCGTCCGTATCGTTGGTCGCGATCGCCTCGCGTTCCCCCCGTCCGCGCGTATCGATCCGGGTTCTGACCCCCCTCGATTCCAGGTACCGGGCCGCTGCCTCGGCGCGGCGCTCGGAGAGATCCTGGTTGTAGGAGTCCGTCCCGATGGCATCGGTGTGACCGACGATCAGGAGGTCGGTGTCCGGGTACTTGTCAAGGCTTTGCGCAAGCTCGTCCAGATTGCCGCGAGCGGTACGCCGGACGACATCGGAATTGAAATCGAACAGGAGCCCGGATGCGAACGTCACCGCAATGCCCTCGCCTACCCGCTGGACGGTCGCTCCAGGAATGTTCTGCTCGAGCTCCCTCGCCTGCTTGTCCATCCGATGGCCGATGATCGCTCCGGCCACCCCTCCGACGGCGGCACCGATGATGGCGCCCCTGGCCGTCGACCCGGTCTGATTTCCAATCACGGCGCCCGCGGCTCCGCCGGCCGCGGCCCCGATGATCGCTCCCTTCTGCTCTTTGCTCATGGAGGAGCATCCATGGACACCCGCCACCATCACGGCAGCGAGGGTTCCCCGGAGAGCTAGATCAACCCATCTGCTTCGCATAACGACCTCCCTTGCGGACCGCCCGCTGCGCGGCCGGCCGAGACATAAATCTCCTTCCCACGGCCCTGGAGCCAAATTGGATGGTAATGCACCCTGGCGGAGTCGGCTACCTTGCTCTGTGGCCCGGGCGATCGGTCCTTGGTCCCGCGGGCGCGGCTGATGGTATCCTCCCCGCTTCATGAATCCCCCTCCGGTGCGGTTTCCCAAGTGGATCCGGGCTGCTTGGCTCCCGGGCGCCATTCTTCTCGCCGCGCTTCTTGCGGTCGCGATCCGCTACGGCGAATCGCAGCGCTTTGCCGAGATGCTGCAACGCGCGGAGCCGATATGGCTCCTTGTGGGAGGCGTGCTTCAGATCGGGACGTATCTCTGCACCGCCATCATTTTGAAGCTGGGGTTGCGGCGCTCGGGAACGCATCTGCGGCTTCGATCGCTCGTGCCGCTCGGGCTCGTGAAGCTTTTCATCGATCAGATCATACCGACCGGAGGGATCGCCGGGACCGTGCTGATCATCCGGGCGCTCGAGCGCCGGGGCGTGCCGGTAGGTCTATCGACCGCGGCCGTTGTCGTGGGACTGCTCGGTTTCTACTTGGCGTACGCGATGGCCGTGGCGCTCTGCCTGGCGATCTTCTGGCTGCACAGCCACCTGAACCCCGCCGTGTTGTCCGCCATTACGATCGTCTCACTCCTGACCGCGTCCATTCCGGTAACGCTTCTCTGGCTGACGCGCGGAGGCGCACGTGGAGTCCCGCACTGGATCCGACGCTTCCCCGGCCTGACGCCTGTTCTCGAGGCCATCGAAGCCGCGCCTCCTTCGACCCTGCATGACCGGAAGCTGCTCTTGAGCGCCGCCGCACTCCAGTTCGCGATCATTCTTCTGGACGCCGCGACGCTCCGAGCGATGCTGCTCGGCCTGGGCGTCAACGCGCCGGCGACCGTGGTCTTCGCGAGTTTCGTGCTCGCCTCCGTTGTGGCGACCGTGACCCTCCTGCCGGGCGGTGTCGGGCCGTTCGAAGCGGGATCGGTTGCGGGTCTGCGGCTGCTCGGTGTGCCCTTGGAGGTGTCCGTGGCTGCCACCCTTCTTCTCCGGGGATTCTCCCTCTGGCTCCCGATGCTGCCGGGGCTCTGGCTCGCGCGGCGCGAAATGGTGAGAGGGGCGAGGGTGAGTGTTCGCGTGGAAGTCGATTCCGTGGCCCGGGAGCATCCGTGACCCCCGTCGGGTTCATCCTCTATGCCCTGATCGCGCTCGTGCCGGCCGTTTTCTTTCGGGGCGCAAGCAACATCTTCGAGTTTCCGAAGACCGAGCTCCTCGCAACGGGCGCACTCATCCTGTGCGGAATCTTTGCGGCAGGCGAGCTCGCCCGCTTCCGAGCGGTGGGATTTCGTGCGTGGATCGCGGTGCTGCCGGAGAGGGCCAAGGTCGCCGCCAAACGCGATCCACTCGGAGCAGCCATCGCTCTTTTCCTCTTGTCGGCGGTCGTCTCGTCGGTCGCCTCCATTCGCGTCGACTCGAGCATCTTCGGGGCGCACGGGAGCGAGGCCGGCCTCAAGACAGCGTTTGCCACCGCGGTGATCTACTTCGCTTCCCGCTCCCTCGCCTCCGACCCGAGGCATCTCGACCGGATCGCGCGCGCGGCGGCGGTCGGGCTCGCGATCGCGGTTTCATACGCGCTTCTCCAGCTCACGGGGCTGGATCCCTTCGAATGGACCTGGAGCGCCACGCTCGGCGGGTTGCGCCGCGTCCCCGGGACCCTCGGCCATGCGAATCATCTCGGCGCGTGGATCGCGATCACGCTTCCGCTCGTCGCGTCGCTCATCTCTCGGGGAAAATCGCGAAACAGCCGCCTGCCCTGGATCGTGCTCGGGACGGTATCGCTCCCGGTCTTGGCCGCGACGCTCTCGCGTGGGGCCTGGGTCGCGTTCGCTGCGGGGCTCGTGACATACGGGCTCATGGCCTGGGGCGCACGTCGGGGCGCCTCGAAGCGAGGGGGACGGCGCCTCGTGTTCGCGGCGGTCGCGCTTGCGTTTGCCGCGTTCCTGGCGCCGCTCTTTACTCAGCTCCGCCCCGTGCTTCTCGGTCGCCTTCGCCAGATTACGGACGTGGCCGCGCCCTCCACGCAGTCGCGGGTTCAGCTCTGGCGTGCCGGGATCAGGATGGCCGCCGACCACCCGATTGCCGGAGTGGGTACGGACGGCTACCTCGCGGCCTTCCCCCGGTATCGCACACCGGAATATTGGCGGGTCGAGTGGAACGGGCTCTCGGCCAAGGCTCATAACGAGCTCGTTCAGATAGCGGCGACTCAGGGGGTCCTCGGACTGCTCGCGTGTTTCCTCGTGGTCTTCCTTGCGGGCCGCGCGGTGCTGCGCGCATCGCGCCTCCCGGACGCGGCGATCCGGGCAGGAGCCGCCGCGGCGGCGGGGACGCTCGTTGCGTTCGCGATCCAAGACCTTGCGAGCTTCACGGTGGCATCGACCGGAACCCTTGCGGCGGCGGTAGCCGGCTGGGCGGGCAGAAGCGGGGGCGCCCCCCCGCATGCTCCCGGATCACCGGGGCGCGCGGCCTCCTCGGCTGGGCCGACCCGTGCGATCGGCCTCCTGGCTGCAGGGACCGTCTGGGTCTTCCTCGTGCTCCTTCCTTGGCTCGCCGACACGGCCGCTGCCCGCGCGATGTTGTCTCCGATCGCATCGCCGCCCCGCGCGCTGCACCTGCGCCGTGCCCTGTCCCTCGCGCCATACGATGGAACCTATGCAACAGAGCTGGGCCGCACGCTCCTCGCGCAAGCTTTTGCCGTTTCGGACACAACCCGGCGGCAGGAGGAGCTTGCCCTCGCCCGAGCAGCGTTCGACCGCGCGGTGCGAATCTCGCCGAAAGAAGGGGAGCTCCGCGCGCTCCTCGCGCGCACCATGGCGGCGCAAGCCGGGGCCCCCCCAGGCGGGGACGCCCTCGCCCACGTGCGCGTCGAGTTCGGGCGGGCGATCGCGCTCGAGCCCGAGAACCCGAACGTGCTCGAGCTGGCCACGCAAGGTTATCTCGAGCTGGGCCTCACGAAGGACGCCCGTGTGGCGGCGCTGCGATGTGCGGGGCTCTTCCCCGACTATGCCATGCCGATCGCCGACCTGGGGGTCGCGGCGCTCCTCGAGGGACGCGCGGAAGCGGCCGCCGATACCCTGACGCTTGCGCTGCAGCGGAATTGGCACGGAGAAGAGGCGGCCGCGATGGCCGCGAAGAGCAACTACGTGGCAGCGCTGCGCGAGCTGAGACTGCGGGATGTCATGAAGGAGAAACCGTGAGGCCCTCGTGGAGTTGCGGACGATCCCGATGGGATCAGTGCACAGACGCGGACTCGGTCGTGTCCGATTCGAGGAGCTGCCGGAGCTTCAGCAGCGCGCGTTGCTCGAGCTGGCGGATCCGCTCACGGGAAAGGCCGAATTGCTCCCCTGCCTCGGCTAGGGTGTGCATCTTGTCGTCGTAGAACCCATAGCGTAGGCGAAGGATCGCCTCTTCACGCCCCGAAAGCCGCTTCAGAAGCTCGTCCAAGTGCTGGTTCCGCATTTGCATCTCGACCATCTGGTCGATCGAAGGCTGCTGCTCGAGCGCCTCGCTGTCAATCAGCCCATGGTAGGCGTCCCCTCCCAGGTCGACGTCGAGCGTGCGGATCGCGTGGATGAGCGACCGCAAACGATTCGCCCGTGCGCTCGGGAGCCCCAGTTCCTGGGCGATCTCGAACACCTCCGGCCTGCGGCGCAGCTCCCGCTCCAGCCTGCGTTCGGTCGCGACGTACCGGCGCACCATCTGGAGGACGTGGATCGGGATGCGCACCGTGCGCGCCTGATTCGCAACGCCCCGCGCGAGCGCTTGCCGGATCCACCATGTGGCGTAGGTGCTGAAGTGGACGCCGCGGTCGACGTCGTAACGATCCACGGCGGCGATGAGCCCGACGTTGCCCTCTTCGATCAAGTCCAGGAACTCGACGCCGCGGTTCCGGTAGTTTCGCGCGATGGAAACGACGAGCCTGAGGTAGGCGAGGATCAACGCCTTCCGTGCGTCCTCGTCTCCTCCTCGCATGGC
Organism: Candidatus Eiseniibacteriota bacterium; assembly: GCA_036505295.1. Taxonomy (GTDB): domain Bacteria; phylum Eisenbacteria; class RBG-16-71-46; order SZUA-252; family SZUA-252; genus WS-7. The sequence continues at coordinate 46,676 of DASXTQ010000041.1, read as the reverse complement.
GGTCCAGAGCTCCTGCTCGTTCTCACGGCGGAGGAGCGGATAGCGCTGAATCTCGGCCAGGTAGCGTCGTTCGATGTCGCTGATCGAGTGATCCACGCTGAACGCGGGTTCCGCGTTCGTGGAGTCGCCTGCGTTTTCGGGAAAACGGACGCCCCGGCGGCGGGCTTCGGCGAGAAAGGTGTCGAACGCGGCGGGATCGAAGTCGGGGGCGTGGAGAAGCGTCTCGATCTCTTCCGCCTCGAGCGAGCCCCGTTCCAGCCCGCGCCGCATCGCCGCGGTAAGGTCCGCTACAAATCCCTCGATCTCCTCTCGCATGTCCCTCTCACATCGGCAAAATTGTAAACCGTTTTACACCCCGTGCCTCGCTCCAGGCTTCCGTGACGCGTTCTACCCGCGCGGCCGGGGGTCCCGCCCGCAACGCCAGCAAGAGCCGGTCCAGAAGATCCCTCGGACCCTCGGCCTCCACCCGGACGCTGCCGTCCCGGCAGTTTTGCACCGAACCCGAAATTCCGAGAGCTTGCGCCACGTCATAGACGTAGGCACGAAATCCAACGCCCTGGACGCGCCCATGCACGTCGGCGACCAAGCGCTCGTGGCTCGATTGCATCACGGGGAAAGGGTCGAGTCGAGCCCCATTGGACCCGGAATCAGGTGAGCGGTCACGTGGATATCGGGGCGAGAGGATTTGAACCTCCGACCCCCTGGTCCCGAACCAGGTGCTCTACCAGGCTGAGCCACGCCCCGACAAAGACCGCGTACACGCAGATCGAGGGTCGGGATTTCCCTCGCAGCGAGTCTACCAACGTGACCTTCGGTGGGTCAACCCGGCTCCCCCGAGGACCAGCCCTCGCGTCCGATCAGCGGGACGAAGGTGCAGGAGCAGAGCACCTGTTCCCTGAGCCCTTCCTCCGAGCGGGTCACCCGGACGAGGCTCTGGTTCGAGGCATCACCCACCGGTACGATGCAGCATCCTCCGATCCGCAACTGTTCCTCGAGAAAGCTGGGAACCCTCGGCGCGCCCGCGGTCACGATCACCCGGTCGAAGGGCGCCATTTCCCGCCATCCCAACGAGCCGTCCCCGATCCGGAAGACCACGTTCGTATACCCCATGGCGGTGAGCCTCTCCTGGGCCGGGATCCCGATCTCGGGGATCCGTTCGATGGTGAAGACACGATCCGCCAGCTCCGTCAGGATCGCCGTTTGATAACCGGAGCCGGTGCCGATCTCGAGCACCTTCTCATCCCCCTCGAGCCCGAGCGCCTGCGTCATGAGCGCGACCATGAATGGCTGCGAGATCGTCTGCTCCTGCCCGATCGGGAGCGCGTGATCGCTGTAGGCACGGTTTGCGAACGTGGGGTCGACAAAGAGATGACGCGGCACGGCGGCCATGATCCGGAGCACGCGCGGATCGTGGATGCCCCGCGCTCGGAGCTGCTCCTCGACCATGCGCCGGCGCGCGACCGCGTAATCAGATTGTCCCGGCAAGCTTCAGCCCCCACGATTCCATCTCGACGATGGCTTTGTAGTCCGTCAACTCGAGCATGAGCGGCGTCACCGACACATAGCCCTCGCTCACCGCGTTGAAATCGCTCAGCTCGTCCTGCTCCCAGGTCGGGTCTTCCCCGCCGATCCAATAGTAGAGCTTTCCGCGCGGGTCGGTCTTCTCGACGATCACGTCGTGGTAGATCCGCTTTCCTAGTCTGGTGACCCGGATCCCCTTCATAGCCGCCCGCGGAATCGGAGGAATGTTCACGCTGATGCACATGCCCGCGTGGATGCCGTGACCGAGGAACGACTTCACGATCTCATGCGCCACCATTCCCGCCGCCTCGAAATCGGCGCCATCCCACGTCGCGAGGGAGATCGCGACGGACGGGATGCCCAGGAACGTTCCCTCGATCGCCGCCGCGACCGTTCCGGAATAGGTCGTGTCGTTGCCCATGTTCGGCCCGTGGTTGATCCCGGAAACCACGAGATTCGGTTTCTGTTTCAGAAACCCATGGACTCCGAGAAGCACGCAATCGGTCGGAGTCCCGTCGACGCTCAGGACGCCCTCCTCGACCTTTTTGATTCGCAGAGGCCGATGGAGGGTCAGTGCGTGGCTTGCCGCGCTCTGTTCGCGATCGGGTGCGATGACCGTGACGTTTCCGAGCGACTTGAGCGACCGGGTCAGCGCGCGAAGGCCTTCGGCATGGATGCCGTCGTCGTTGGTGACCAGGATCTCCATCATCGGATCCAGTGCCTCAGGACGAGGCGGACGAATCGAAGGGTGTCCCGGAACGGATCGATGTGACTCCCCGGAGCATTGTAGAGCGTGGGAACCGGCGTCGCCGTGATGTCGAATCCCTGACGGCCCGCTCCGATCAGAAACTCCGATTCGTAGTCGAAGCGCTGACTCAGGGGTCGCACGGAGGCCAGCACCTCGGCGCGGATCGCCCGGTATCCGGATTGGCTGTCCTGAATCCTCTTCCCCGCGAGGCGTGACACGAACCAGGTGGTGACGGTGTTGGTCGCGCGGCGGAGCCAGGGCATCCCCGTCCGGTCCTCGTCCCGCGATCCGATCACGACGTGGGACCGGTCGAGGCCCTGGAGGAGCTTTGTGGCGTATGAAGGATCGTGCTGCCCGTCCGCGTCCAGCGTGAGGACCGCGTCAGCCCTCCGGCGCAAAGCCTCGTCGAATCCCGTTTGGAGGGCGGCGCCCTTTCCGCCGTTCACGTCGCGGCGTATCACGTCGGCGCCAGCTTCACGGGCTCGCGCGGACGTGGCGTCGATGGAACCGTCGTCCACGACGAGAACCGTGAGATCCGGCATCGCACGCTTCAATCCCCGCACGACGTCGGCGATCGTTGCCTCGGCGTCCCGGGCGGGGATCACGGCCATCGCCTTCACAAGCCAGGCGCGCCGAGGCTCCGCGCGCACCGCCATTGGAACCACTGCGTCGGATGGGCACGGACATGCGCGTCGAAAAACTCTTGAAGTCTTGCGATTCCCTGGGAAATGTCGAGCCCGCCCTGGGTCGGGTCGAGGGAGAACGGCCGGTCGAACTCGATCTCGATCGCTCCGTCCCCGGCGATCCTCGAAACCCCGGGAATCACGAGCGCGCGGGCCCGGCGCGCCAGGAGGAGCGGGCCCGGGTCGATCGGCACGATGCCCTCGCCTCCAGGGCTTCGCCGTGGGCGGTCGACCAGGGCGGCAATCCAGGCGCCGGTCTTCAGTTTTTCAAGGGCGGTCTTGACCGGGCGACTCGAGCAAAGCGTGCGGACGCCACCGCGGGCCCTTTGCTCCACGAAAAATCGGTCCACCGCGGCCAGCCGGTGGGGCGCGGCCAGTGCTTCGACGCCCCCCAATTCAGCGGCGAGCCATTGAAGCGCACGCTCCCACGGACCGAAATGGCCGCTCACGAGCACGATTCCACTTCCGGAGAGCCGCGCCGTTCGCAGCGCGGCGCGCGCCGGCTCGGATAGGCGGACACGCGACCCCTGCTCCGGCTCGTGGGCGAGGAAATCGCGGACCACCCTGGCGAATGCCCGATACGTTTGACGGGCGCGGGGGGGCGGGCCGGGCCGTCTCGTTTCGCTCCAAATCCAGGCGAGATTGCGGCTCACGGCGCGCGCGCGGCCCGGATGGGCCAGCACGTAGAGATCGGAGGCCAGGTTTAAGAGCGGGTCGATGGCCGCCGGCGGCAGCCGGCGGACCAGGAAGGAGGCCACGCTATAGCCCAAGTCGGTCACGGATCGCCCTCGGATCGGGGTCCAACGAGAACGCCCCGGGTTTCGGGCCGCGGGGCGGGAACCAACGGATCCATTCAATGGTCGGGGCGACAGGATTTGAACCTGCGACCACCTCCACCCCAAGGAGGTGCGCTACCGGGCTGCGCTACGCCCCGACCTCAGGGGTTGATGGAGTTCGAGACGACGGAATCCTACACGAACTCCCGCTCCTCGGACAAGGCGATTCGAAGCGCCCCACCGACCCCGAGGAGACGCCCCGGCGCCTTACTTTCGCGCGCGGGCGCGCGCTCCGTTCACGCCCCGATGCAAGATGGCGAGAAGTCCCTCCAGGTCGCGTCTCAAGGCACGGAGCATCTCCTCCCGATCCGTTCGTGTGAAGGTGAGCTCGATCTGGTCCCGGCTGCCGCGGTCATCCAGGAGCTTTCTGCGTGCGCCGGCAATCGTGAAGCGCTGGTCGTAGAGCAGCTGCTTCACCTGGAAGAGGGTTTCCACCTCCCGTTTCCGGTACATGCGCGCGCCCCCGCGCCCCTTCTTGGGCCGGAGCATCTTGAATTGCGTCTCCCAGTACCGGAGGACGTGCGGCTTCACGCCGATCATGTCGCTGACCTCGCTGATGGAGTAGTAGAGCCGTCCGGTCGGAATCGATTTCACGACGTCACCTCCTCGTCAGTGATCCTGGTTCTGATTTGAGATCCCGAGTCAGCAGTTCCCGAATCGCCGCTTTGGCGCTCTTTCCGTCGTACAGAATCGCCCGCACCTGCTCCGCGATCGGAAGCTCCACGCCGTGCTGTCGTGCAAGATCGACCGCGACGTGAGCCGTTCCCACACCCTCCACGACCATCTTCGTCGCGGCGAGCGCCTCCTCGACCTTCGTTCCTTTTCCGATCGCCTCTCCCAGGCGTCGGTTCCGGCTGTGCCGGCTCATCGCGGTCGCGATCAGGTCTCCCATGCCGGCGAGCCCCGAAAAGGTGTCCGGCCTCGCCCCGAGCGCCTCCCCGAGCCTCGCGATCTCGACCAAGCCTCGCGTGAGGAGCGCTCCCTTGGTGGAATCGCCGAAACCCAGGCCGTCACAAATCCCGGCCGCGATCGCGACGACGTTCTTGAGGGCGGCGCCGATCTCAACGCCCACAACGTCGTCGTTCGTGTAGACGCGGAACCGTTCCGTCGAGAACGCATCCTGCACCAGGGCCGCCGCGCCGGGGTCGTTGGATGCGGCAACCACCGCCGTGGGCACCTGGCGCGATACCTCCTCGGCATGGCTCGGGCCCGCGAGAACCACGATCTTCCGATGGAGATTCTGCGGCAGCACCTGGACGAGCACCTCGCTCATGCGAAGGAGCGTCTCGGGCTCGAGCCCCTTGCTGCCCACCACGATTGCCTGTGCGCTCGTTATCCCTGGACCTACCTCCGAGAGGAGACCCCGCGCGACCTCGCGCACTACGCGCGACGGCGTCACGAGCACGACGATGTCGGCCCCATCCACCGCCTCCCGTGTCGAGGTGGTGATCCCCACGCCGTCCGGGATCCGGACACCCGGGAGAAACGTCGCGTTCTCGCGGGTGAGGCGCATCCGTTCCGCCTCGTCCTCTTCGTAAACCCAAAGACGCACGTCGTGCCCTTTGGAGTCGAGGAGGATCGCGAGCGTCGTTCCCCAGCCTCCACCTCCCACGGTTCCAATCCTCACGAGACACCCCGCGGCCTGCGCCCGAGGATCGGGGGCTCCGTCCCCGAGAGCAACCGCTCGATGTTGGACTTGTGGCGCGCGATCACGAGCAGCGCCACGACCGCGGCAATGACGGCGAGGAGCACGCGGTGCGGGTCCTCTCGCAAGAGGAGGAGAACGAGAAAGGGGTACGCGAGGGCCGCACCGATCGATCCGACCGAAACCCTGCGGCTCACGACGACAAGCAGGACCCAGAGCCCGAAGGCGATGAGGGTGGGGATGGGCGCGATCGCGAGAAAGACGCCCAGGCTGGTCGCGACGCCGCGCCCGCCGCGGAAGTTGAGCCAGGGCGAGAACACGTGTCCTACGATCGCGGCCACGCCCCCGGCGAGCTCGGCCGCGAGAAGCGCATCGGGCGTGGGTGCCGTCCCTGTGGCGCGGATTATCAGTAGCGGGGTCAGCGCGGCGAGGAGGCCTTTGGCCGCGTCGAGCGCGAAAACGAGGATTCCCCAGCGGGCGCCCAGAACGCGGTATGCGTTCGTCGCTCCGACATTCCGGCTGCCCGTCGTTCGCAAATCGATGCCGCGCGCACGGCCGATCCAGAGCCCGGACGGGAGACCGCCCAGGAGGAATCCGATCAGGATGGAGGTCACGAGGAGTGGTATCGGCGTCTCCGCGCTACGGCGGGGGAAGGCCCGCCTATTGGCTCCGCTTCCAGTCGAGCACGATCGGAATCCCCTGGAAGCCGAAACGCTCCCTCAAACCACGCTCCAGGTAACTTACATAATTCTTGATCCGATATCGAGGATTGTTCACATACAAAGCGAAGGTCGGAGGTTTGGTGGAGATCTGGGCTGCGTAATAGAACTTGAGGTGCTTGCCGGACGGCGTCGCGGGTGGCCGGACTCGGTTCAGAATGTCGTGTACCGCCTTGTTGAGCTCCGACGTGGGGATCAATCGGGCGTACTCACGGTAGACTCGCTCGCAGGCAGGAAGGATCTTTCCCACGCCTGCCCCCGTCTTTGCCGACGCGTAGAGGCGGGGCGCGTGCTGCAAGAACGGGTACATCCTCGTAAATTCCGCCTCGATCGCCTCCCTGGTAGCGGCCGGCTCCTGGACGAGATCCCATTTGTTGAAGACCACCACGATCGCCTTCGTGCGCTCCTCCGCCAGCGCGGCCAGGCGCGCCTCCTGCTTGGCGGGCTCCCGAGAAACGTCCACCACGAGGACCACGATATCGGCCCTGGAAACAGCGCGGAGAGCGCGGGTTATGCCGTAAAACTCGACCGGATCGTGAACCTTCGCCTCCCGGCGCATCCCCGCGGTATCCACGAGCACATAGGTCTGTGTCCCGTTACGGATGGTGGTGTCGACCGCGTCGCGGGTGGTCCCGGGGGCCTCGTCCACGACCATCCGTTCCTGGCCGGTGAGCCGATTCACGAGGGACGACTTCCCCACGTTGGGACGGCCGACCACGGCGATCCGGATCGTGTTCGGGTCGAGCGGCGTGGGCTCGACGCCCGGCAGGACCGAGGTGATGAGATCGAGGAGGTCGCCGGACGCACGCCCGTGCAGGGCCGAGACCGGAATGGGGTCCCCCAATCCCAGAGCGTAGTAATCGGCCAGCTCTGCCTCCGAACGCGATGTGTCCACCTTGTTCACGACAAGGAGCGCCGGCCGCCCTCGCTTGCGGATCCGGTCCGCCACATCGAGGTCCAGCGGCGTGACGCCCTCCTTCCAGTCCAGCACGAGAAGTGTTAAGTCGGCCTCTTCGATCGCGTATTCCGTCTGTCTTACGATCTGGCGCTGGATGGGTTGCGCGCTCAGGGGATCGATTCCCCCGGTATCCACGAGCAGAAACGTCCGGCCGTTCCAAGAGGCTTCGGCGTAGTGACGGTCCCGGGTCAAACCCGGAAGCTCGTCCACGATGGCTTGCCGCTGACCCAAGACGCGGTTGAAGAGGGTGGACTTCCCGACGTTCGGGCGCCCCACGATGGCGACGATGGGCAGCATGGCCGTCAAGCGGGCGCGGAATCGAAGCCGATCTGGATCGGAACCCCAAGAGCCTTCCCCAGATCGCTTCGGGTGCGATCGTCGAGGAATAGCTCCTCTTCCTTGAGACAGTTGGGCGGCAGAAGGACCCGGTCGAACGGGCCATCGTTTTCGAGCGCGCGCTGGATATCCGCGCCGACGAGAAGGCCGCTCACGGTCACCGTGTCGCCGAAGTATTCGTTTCGAACGACGCAGAGCACCGCGTCCACCGAGGAGGGGCGGCGCTCCGACAGGAGACGGGAGAGCGTCGGCGCGGCACTCTTGCCGGTCACGATCGCGACCCGCTCCTTCTTTCCGTTTCGCGCCCAAACGGTGTCCTTGCCGGACCGCCAGCGGTCGATGGTCTGACGCAGCATCCCGATCCCGTTCTCGAGCTGCGGGAATCCTTCATATGCTGCCGCGGGCGGGATTTCGCCGCCAGCCAGCGTGTACATCTCGTCTGCGGCGAACACGATCCGGGTGCCTGCGCGGCGCGCGAATTCCTTCTGGAACCGGTGCACTTCCCGGAGCGCCGATACGGCGTCCTCTCGGGTGAAGACGCGGAGCTGCGGAAGCCGTTCGCGATGCTTCGTGAGCCCCACGGGCACGACCGCGATCGTCGCCACGCCCGGGTGGCGCTGCCCGAGCTCCACAATCGATTTCGTGAGGATCGGCCCGTCGTTTAGACCCGGGCAGATCACGAGCTGGGCGTGGATCTCGATCCCGGCGGCGCACAGCCGGTCGAGCTGCTCGAGGATCCGCCCCGACTTGGGATTCTTCATCATGCGCACCCGGACATCGGGATCGGTCGCGTGCACGGACACGTAGAGAGGAGAGAGCCGCTCATCGATGATCCGCTGGAACTCCGTTTCGGAGAGATTCGTGAGCGTGATGAAGTTCCCGTGGACGAACGAGAACACGTAGTCGTCGTCCTTGATCAGAAGCTCCCGGCGGACACCCTTCGGATGCTGGTAGACGAAGCAGAAGACGCAATTGTTGTGGCAGCGTTTCGGCTGTCGTGCCTCGAATTCGGCGCCGAACGGGACGCCGTACTCCCGCGTCCCTTCCACCTCCCGGACCGCCCCGTCCTTCGCGAGAACCCGCACGCGTAGGGACTCCTCCGAGGATTGGGCGGCGAAGTCGATTTCGTCGTGCAGGAGCACGTCGTTGATCGCCAGGATGCGCTCGCCGCGGCGGATACCGAGCCGGAAGGCCAGGCCGTTTGGATCGACGCCGGCGACGGTGAAAGGATCACTGAGACCGATCACGGGGGTCCTCGGAGGAAAAGACATGATGGGAATAAGGCCGAGTGATTCTAAGCACTTCGAGTCTTCGAATCAAGTGTCGCCTGAATGCAGCCCGCGCTCAGTCGCGGGGCTTGAACGCGGATCGCGAGATCAACCAACGCGATTCGAAATGCGGAGGTGGGGAGCGCGGCGGGCTCCGCCGAGGGAAAACATGGAGCGGGCAACGGGATTTGAACCCGCGACCTTCAGCTTGGGAAGCTGACACTCTACCACTGAGTTATGCCCGCTCACACGCCGTAACCCGAATCTCAGGCTAGGGCCTGTCCGTCGCATGGTCAAGCCGATCTTCGATCTCGCGGGCCGCGCGAGCCAGGTCTTCGGGCGCTCGGAGCTCGATCCAGTGGACCCCCGGCGCATTTCGAAACCACGTCTCCTGGCGCTTCGCGAGCTGGCGGGTCTTGAGTGTGATGGCGGCATGCGCGTCCTCGAGCGTCATCGCTCCCGTCAGGTGTGAGAGGAGCTCCCTGTATCCGAGCGTCTGCGGCCCCGGTGCATTTTCAGGAAGAGCCGATGCCGCGAGCCTCTTCGCCTCCTCGAGAAATCCGCGCTTAAGCTGCCGATCGAGGCGCGCCGCGATGCGATCGCGCAAGGCAGGCCTTGTCCAGCGCAAGCCGAAGAGGAGCGCTTGAAGCGGCTCACGCGCCCGCTCCCGGCGGAGCGCGCTGATGGGGCGCCCCGTCAGCTCGAAGATCTCGAGCGCGCGCACGACGCGCACCGTGTCCCCTGGAAGGATTCCCGCGAGCGCCTCGGGATCGACCCGCTCCAGCTCCCGGCGGAGCGTGTCCAACCCCTCCTCGCGGATTCGACGGGTCAGCCGCGCGCGGATCGTGTCGTCGCGCGGCGGTCCTTCGAACAGGCCCTCGAGCGCGGCGCGGATGTAGAGCCCGGAGCCTCCCACGACGATCGGAAGGTTCCCGCGGGACTCGATCTCGTGAATGGCGGCGCGCGCTTCGCGTCCATAACGCCCGGCGCTGTAGGTTTCAGCGGGATCGAGGAACGCAACGAGGTGGTGCGCAACCCGTGCGCGATCTTCCTGGGTTGGAGCCTCTGTGCCGATCTCGAGGCCGAGATAGATCTGCCGGGAATCCGCGCCGACGATCTCCCCCCGGAGCCGCTCCGCGAGGCGCATCGCCACGTCGCTTTTCCCCGACGCGGTCGCGCCGACCAACACGATACGACGCGGGTTCCGCGGCTCCCTACCGACGCCCGAAGCGACGGTCCAGCTCCTCCATCGGAACGCGAACGTACGTGGGGCGTCCATGCGGATCGCCATGCGGAAGGCTCGTCGCGAAGAGTCTGTCGAAGAGAGCGCGCCGCTCGACCGGATTCAGGATTTGCCCGCTCCGGACCGCTGCGTGGCAGGCGAAGGACTTGGCGATGTGCTCCTCGGGCGGGTCTCCACCTTCGCCGAGGGTGTCCACCGAGGCAAGCACCGCCTTCAGGGAGTCGATCGCCGCCTCCTCGGGGATGGAGGCGGGAACGCCGCGCACGGCCACCTGCCGCTCGCCGAAGAGTGACGCTTCATATCCGAGCCTTCGCAGGTGCGGCTCCAGCATGAGCAGCGCGTCCAGCTCCTCGGGTGTGAGGTCCACCACCCTGGGAAACAGCAGCACCTGGCTCGTGCCGGTCCCACCGTAGAGGTGGGTTCGCGCTTCCTCGTAGAGAATCCGCTCGTGGGCGGCGTGCTGATCCACGATGACGAGGCCTCCGCGAATCGGTGCGAGCAGGTAACGCTCGTGGAGCTGCCAGATGGGGATCTCGGGCTCCCCGAGGCTTTCCCTGACGTCCCCGCGCTCGCGCTCCCCGGTCGCCGCAGGGTCCGCCCCGGGCGGCGCATAGAGCGCAAGCATCAGGGAGCCCTCGCTCTCGAGCTCGGGGGTCCAGGATGAGCCCCCCTCCGGGCGCGCCGCATACCCCTGCGCCCCCTCCGGCCTCGACTCCGCAACCGATCCCGAATCCGCCAGCGCGATGCCGACGGGAACGTACCGGCGCATGGCCGCTTCGACCGCGCGGCGGACAACCTGGAACACCCGGGATTCGTCGCGGAAACGGACTTCTCGTTTCGTCGGATGAACGTTCGCGTCGACCATCGCGGGATCGACCTCGATCAGGACGAGCGCGAGCGGATAGCGGTCCCCCGGCAGGAGATTTCCGTACCCTTGGCGCAAGGCGGCCCCAAGAGTGGCCGAGGCGACGACCCGGCCGTTCACCGCGAACGTCTGGTGGTCTCGGGAAGCGCGGGCTTGCTCGGGGGCGCCGAGCACGCCGCTCACATGGATGCCTCCCGCCTCGTGGTCAAACGCGGCAGAGCCGTCGTCCGACCCTCGCCCATACAGCACCTGCCAACGTTCCAGAAGATCGCCTGATTCGGGAAGGTCGGTATCCTCGCGCCCTTCGACGGAGAATCTCCAATGGATCCGCGGGTACGTGAGCGCGTAGTTCCATACGACGCGGCTCAGCACGCGGATCTCCGCTTCGCGCGACCGAAGAAAACGAAGCCGCGCCGGCGTATTGAAGAATAGATCCTCCACGAGCACGGTCGTTCCCACCGCCCGCCCGACACCCGAAACCTGAATGACCGCCCCTCCCAAAGCCTCCACCTGGGTACCCGTCAAGTCCTCCCTCGACCGGGTCGATAGCGCAAAGCGCGATACTTCCGCGATGCTCGCGAGAGCTTCCCCGCGGAAGCCGAGCGATCGGATGCGCGCGAGATCCTCCGCGGATTCGATCTTGCTCGTCGCGTGGCGGCGGAGCGCCAGGAGGGCGTCCTCGCGCGACATGCCCGCGCCGTCGTCCTGGACGCGGATCAAACGTTCGGGGTGGGAGGCAGCGTGGACCGCGACCAGCGTGCTGCCGGCATCGAGGGCGTTCTCGATCAGCTCCTTTGCGACCGCCGCCGGGCGGTCGACGACCTCTCCAGCGCGAATCTTTCCGATTACCGAAGGGTCGAGGATGCGGATCGCCGGCATCGATTACCGAAGCGTGAGGATCGGAAGCTCCCGCGGGAACCGGGACAGGAACTCAGCGCCTTGGGGTCCGACCACCACATCCTCCTCGAGCGAAATGAGCCCGTGAGCCGGGAGGTGAATGCTGGGCTCGAGCGTGTAGACGCTTCCCTCGCGTACGGTTTCATAAGGGGCGTTTCCATACCGCTCCCACCGCGGGCCCAGAACCCCGCCTCCGTCGTGAACCGCGCGCCCAAGGTGATGGCCGAGGGCGTGCGCGTATTCCGGGTAACCGAGCGACTTCAGGTGATCGCGAACCTTCTGGTCGACTTCCCAACCTGCGACGCCCGGGAGGAGCGCCTTCGCCGCCATCTCGATCGACTCGACGATTGCCGCGTAGGCGCTGCGGACCGCATCCGGCGCCACCTTTTCGCCGTCGGCCGCCGCGTACCAGATACGCTGCAGGTCCGAGCAGTAGCTGTCTCTCACGATGCCGAAATCCACGTGGATCACGCAGTCTCTATGAACGGCCTCGTTGCCAGGGCGAACGTGCCCCACCGGGGACTTCGCGCCCACGGTTACGGTCGGGCAGTGGCGGCGGGACCACGCGGTCGGCCTGCCCGCGCGGTCCGCTTCACCATGGAAGAGCGCCGCAATCTCGCGGGCGGTCATGCCAACCCGGAACTCGCGCGAGACCTGGTCGAACATCTGTTCCGTTTCATCGACCGCGCGCGCGATGAGCGCCCGCTCCCCGGAGAGCTTCACGCCGCGCAGGAGCGCCAGGAGGCGCTCCGCGGATTCGAGGCGCGCGGCGTACGGCGTGCCCCGGAGCGATTCCAGGATGTGATCGCGTAGGCCAGCCGTCAAGCCGTCCGCGAGCGCGTCGTCCTGGGATACATTGATCCCGATCGAGACCGGATCCAGCTGGCGTAGGAGCTCCACGAGCGCGGAGCGTGAGCCTTCCTTGTAGGTCCGCACCTCGTCGAAGAGTCCCGCCTGGTTGAGATCGGGGGCGTCGAATGTTGCCACCAGGGCGACGGCGCGGTTCGGGGTAATGAGGAAGTAGCTGTTCCAGGTGAATTCCTGGTCCAGAAAAAATCGCAGGTTTGGATCCGGTCTCTCCTGTGATTCCCGGACCGCGATGAGCCATGCGCCGAGGGAGCAATCGCGCAGGAATTCTTGAGCTTGGGCGAGCTTTTGAGCATTGAGGGAGCGGGTGTCCGCTTCGACAGAGACGCGCATGACGGAACCATATCCCGGCGCGCCGCGGACGGCAACGAAGAACTAGGCGCTCGAACGAATGAGCGAGAGAAGCTCCCCTCCGGTGGCGATCTCATCCGGGAAGGAATACTGGCGGCCGGTGAGCCGCACCTCCGACGCGTTGGGCAGAGCGCGCACGGTCGGAAGGTTGCCCAGAAGCGCCTCGAGGCGTTTCAGAAGAGCGCCGCTCTCCTTGTCGCTCGCCGGGGAAAGCACCGCAAATCTTCCATCGGTGATCCGCGCGATCGCGTCCACCTCGCGCACGTTCCGTCGAAGCGCCTGCGCAAACTCGCTCTGGAACGCCTCCCCCCAGGCGGGTCCGTGCCGATCGAAAAGCCGCTCGTACTCGCAGATCGTGCAGACCGTGAGCAGGAACCGCTCTCGATAACGCTCGGCGCGCTTTACCTCCTCCTGCACGCGCGCTTCAAAACCGCCGACCGCGAGGAGACCGGTGAGGGGATCCTCGACCGCCCGTTCGGTCTTCGCCTCTACGCGGCGGGCGGCCTCGACCGCCAGGGAGACGTAGAGGGCGAGCTTCCGGAGGCTCTGGATGTCGAGGCGGCTCAACCCCGGCACGGGCTCAGAGCCGCGCCGGGTCGCGGGCAAGAGCACGCCGAGCACCCCCGCGACCTCCTCGTCGATCCGAATCGGTATGAACGCGTAGGCGGAGACCCCGTTTTCTTCCATGATGCGGCGCAGCTCATCGGGAGCGAGACCCGTGGAGGTGAGCTCCCGTTTCGATTCCACGGCGCGCCGCGCCAGGGTCGATTCGAACTCGAGCGCCCGCTGCCGCTCCGGCTCGAGCCCCTCGAAGGCGCTCCGGAAGAGAAAGCCGCCTCCCTCTCCCCGGATGCGCACGGTGTTGAGCCCCTCCGGGAATAGGGAGCGCAGAGCGCCCAAGACCTCGCTTAGGAGGGATTCCACGTCATGCGAGATCATGATGCGCGCCGCGATGTCCGCCAGGTTTCCCAGAATCGCGGTCCGGTGGCTCAGCTCCGACTCGTCCACCTGCCCCTCGATCGACCGCGCGAGGAATTCCGCCACGCGCGCGGTCAGCCGTTCAAACTCCTCCTGGTCGGTCGCCGCAGCCCCGACGCACTCCAACGCGAGCACGCCGAGCGGACGGGAGCCGAGCAGGGGCGCCAGCACGAGATTGGGCGGCGGTTCGTTCGCATCCGACTCGAATGTCCGTCCGGCGCGGCCGACGAGGAAATAGGACCTCTGCTCCGCGAACGCCCTAGCGAGGAGACCGTGATGGAGGGGCAGCTCTCCCTCCTGACCGTAGCGCCCCGCAGAGGACACCGTGCGGAAGCGGTCGAGCGCTTCGTCCGCCAGATGCACCTGGACGGCATCGGCATCCAGAAGCTCCGCGAGCCTCCCGGCCACCATGCGCAGTCGTTCCGTCAGCTCGAGACCCTTGCGACTGAAGGCGATTTCGATCTCGCGGCGCGCGCGCAGCTCCACCGCGTCCCGCTCGCGGCGCGCGACCCGAATCGCTCGGTCCAGGATTCCCGAGATCTGATCCGCGATATCGACCAGGCGCGCGAGATCATCGTCCTTGAACTCGACGCCGGGCTTGTCGCTGGAAACATTCAACACGCCGATGGTCCTCCCGTCGACCCGGAGGGGAGCGGACATGGCGGCGCGGATGCGCGAGCGCTCCCGTCCCTTGCGAAAGCGTGGATCCGTGACCCGGTCATTGATGATGAGGGGTTTTCCATCGAGGGCGACTTTGCCGGCGACCCCCTCTCCAAGCCGCTGTCGCGAGGTGCGCACGATCTCGGGTGAGAGGCCGTCCGCGAAGGCGATCCGAAGCTCGTGCGCTTCCTCGTCCACGACCATGATCGACCCGGCATCGGCGCCCGACTGCTCGACCGCGAGGGCAAGCACCTCTCGAAAGAGGAGCTGGCGGTCCTCGGAGAGCGCGAGCGCCGCACGGATGCGGTTCAACCGGGAGCCGCTCGTCGCCTCGTCGTATTGGTTCTCCCAAAGCTCGATGGGATTCTGGGTCCCGGCGGGTTGGGGCGCCGGTTCGGGCTGCCAGCTCTGCGAGAGATTTTCCAGCGTGACGAAGATCCGCTCGGAGATGCCCGCGCGCGCGAGCGCCGCCGCGCTCGGCGAGGCGAGCGAAGGCAGGGCGACGCGATCGGGTTTCAGCGCGAGGAGGTCGAGCGGCTCGGTCGACCGAGGTATCTGGAGCACCTCGGCGATCTTCAGGGCCAGCGCCTCGGGATCAGGATGCGCGACCAGCACGATTTCCACGTTGGGATCGTGCCGGGCCATCGAGATGAGGTCGACCCGTTCGTCAGGCAAATCCAAGAAAGCGAGCTTCATGACACCCCTGCGTGGCCGGCCAGCCCAAGAGAGCCATTGATCCGGCCCGGGAAGCGCAAGGATCGTACCACCGGCCAGCCCTCGCCGCCCGGGAATCGCGAAGCCCGTGAATGCTGGACTTACCGGAGATTTTCAGGACGCGACGTGCGCGCGTCCCAACCGCGCGGCCCCCGGTAGGGGCCGATCATGCATTTCGCACGACTAGCGGGTGACCGCGAGGATCTTTCCGACCGAGACATTTCGCTGCTCGTCGGAGGCCCGCACGGTGACGGCGTGCTCCCCTGGCGCCAGGTCGGTCACATCAAAGTGGAACTTCTCCTGTAACGAATCGAAAATCGAATCATCGGGGAACACCTGCTTCCAATCGGAGCCGTCCACCGAGTATTCGATCTTCGCGATCCTGCTGTCGGCGTCAATCGCGAGTCCCGAAACGGTAACGGTGCTCCGCCCCCTCAGGCTTCCCTCCCGGGTTGAGGTGCGCAGGCCCTCGACGCGCGGAGGGATGTTGTCGATCACAAAGGGCGCGCTGAGCCGTTCCGCCCTCATCTCCGTGCCGTCCGGGTTGTCGGGGGCGTCGCTCGCCTCCAGCTTGAGCCGGTACGTCCCGTTCGCGAACGACTCTGCGTCCCAACTGAACGCGCGATCGTCCGTCCCGCTGGAGAGCGACTTCCACGAGGTCTCGTCGTTCGCCTTGATGTAGAGCTTGTAGCGGAGATTGTCGCCGTTCGGATCGGCCGCGTCCCATGAGGCGCTTCGGATCCCACGCGCCCAGGCGGCGCTCGCGTCGGAAACCGCGCGCGGGCCGGCGCGCGGAAGGGAGAACTCGAGCTTGATTCCATTCGGAAACGACTGGGAGATTTGCGGCGGCCGGTATTCGGGACCTCCCTCGAAAAAGGGATTCTCCGGACCATACAGCGTGACGTTTGCGATCGAGGGAGGCAGGTTGCGCTGAAGGTAAGCGACCTCGAGGGTCGAGACGGTCGGTAGCTCCCCCGAGCCGCGGCGGAACCGGAGGCGGTACTGCAGGAACCTCGCGGGCGGGCTCTCGATCTTGACGTAGCCCTTGATCGGGACCTCGCGCGACCAGCCGCTCCACCCGTCGTCGGGGGTCTTGCTGAACCCGCTTCGGCTGGACCAGCGCACTTCGCCTCCACCCGACACGGCGACCCTCGCCTCTCCCCACGATGCCACGGAGCGAAGGTCGTGCGCTTCGGAGATGTAGGTCCCCTCGGTGCCGACGCCGGATCCGAGCGAGTACAGCACCGCCGCGTTTCCCGCCGCGGCATACACTTCCTTGCCCGCGCGCAGAAGACCCAGGAGCTGCTTTGACTCGGTCGCGCCCAGGAGCGCGAATTTCCGATCCAGCCCGACCCGGAAGAGCGCGGCCGGGTTTCCGGTCGTGAACCAGACGGATCCCGCATCCCCTGGAGCCATCGCGTAGACGAAATCGCACGGGGGCGCGTAGAGGAGCCGCGCGGAACCGTCCGGCTGGACCAGGAACACCCCGCACTTGCTCCCGCCGGTGGGCGTGACCTCAATTCCGAGCGATGGTACCCCCGGCGGACCGCTTCCGACCACCGCCCCAGCGCCCGAGGAGCCGCTCGGACTCCGATTCGTCCCGACCGCGATCGAGCCATCGTCGAGCACGGCGATGGCCCGAAGCTCTTCGGCGCCGGAGTCGTAGATGACCCGTGTGGATCCGTTCGGCTCAATGCGCAGGAGCAGCCCCTTCGACGATGTTCCCGCCAGAAGGGCGCCGTCCTTCGCCCACGCGAGCGCCAGAACGTTCGCGTCCCGCGTGTCGGCGAAGACGTCTCCTTTGCCGGGGCCGGTTACCTTGTAGATGCGTCCGCGGCTACCCGTGCCCGCGTACAGCATTCCGTTCTTTCCCACGAGGAGGGTCCAGACCGACTGCTCCCCCGTCTCGAAGTAGCGGGAGGTGTCCCCGCGCGCGGTGACGCGGTAGATCACCCCGTCGGTCGATGAGCCCGCGTACAGGTTGTCGTTCGCGTCGATCGCCATGGACATGATCTCGGAAGACCCTGTATTCCAAACGAGCTGGGCGGAGCGGCCGCGCGACCAGCGGTAGATGCGGCCGTCGTCTCCGGTTCCAAAATAGATCTGGCCCTTCGAGTCCCGCGCGAGACACCAGATCTGGGCCACCTCGGGCAGGTTGGTCACCACGGAATCCCACGCGGCGCCGAGCTGGACCTGCCCCTCGCTCGTGACCGTGACCCCCGTCACGTCGCCGGTGAGGAAGTCATCGACCGTATCCTGCGTCCACAGGGAGGTCCGCACCGCCCACGCCTGCGAAGCACCGACGAGGGCCAAGGCGGCCAGCACCGCCGAGAAGCGACGTCTCATGCGCACCGGATCGTTCCTCCTTTCGTCCAGGCCCCGCTACGCATCATCGAGCCCGATAGGGAAACACCGTCACCGTCTTCTGCTCGCAGCCGGTCACGACGCGACCCATGTTCATCGGAATTTCCACGAGCGTTGCCCCCTTGACGGGCGCCCCGTCCCCCGATTTGGCTCCACCGCCCAGCACGTCCAGGACCGATGGCGGCGTCTGCGATATCTCTCCACCGCGAAGGGTCATTCCGCGGACCTCGCGGTAAAGCTGCACGAACATCTGATCGCCGCGGCGCTCGCGGCTCAGGAGACCCAGAAGGTGATCCAGGTTCTGCGGCTCGAATGTCTCGGGCGCTCGATCGCGCTCCCACTTGTCGGTCTCCGGACCGTTGCACACCCGGATCATGAGATCTCCCGGCGGAGTCCCGGGCGGTATCCGCACCGTGACGCGCCGCGTTTCCGGCTTGGATCGGGCCGGACGGATCGAGAGCTCCACCTGGACGGATTCACCCGGTGCCGCCATCGTGGGTTCCACCCGGATGGAGGTGAGGGTCGCCTGGTCGAGCCCGTCCTCCACGGAGATGTCCGCCCGCAGGGAATCCAGCCGCACCGACTCGAACCGGTTGATCAGGAGCAGAAACAAGGTCTGCGAGACGTCGTCCCCGGCGCCCGCGAGGGGCGCGGGGGCTACGATCGCGTTGCCGCGCTTGAGAACGCGCTTCCCGCCGTTCAGGGAATACGTGAGATCGTACCGCGTGGTGGAGAGACCCACGTCGAACAGCGCTTCCGAAATCGAGCTGACGATGGTCGCTGCCGCGAGCCCGGGCGTCAGGGAACGGCTGCGGGCAATCTCGAAATGATAGTCGCGATCGCGTCCCTGCGGACCGTGGATCGAGACCGTCACAGGAATCATGGACGGCGAGCCGCCGATCTCTCCCGCGATTCCGACGCTGCGATCCGCGACGAGTGTGCCGCAGGTGCGCGTCGCCGATCCGACTTTCGTCGAGATCTGCTGGCTCGCGAAGATGGTGTGGATCGTGGCGGCAGTCAGCGGAAGCTGCACGCGGCCGAGGGCGTAGAAGGGATGCCCGAACGCGAGAACGCGGTTCCCCTCGCGGTATGTGGCGGTGCCGATCGCGGTCGCGTTCATGTCCCCGCGCACGAGCTCGACGCCGACGGCGGAGCCCGGCACGATCGAGTCGCAGGATCCTTCGTCCGACGTGCTCCCTCCGGGAGCCGAGACAAACCCGTGCTCCTTGAGCCACGGATCCAGGTAGCGGAGCGCTTCGGGGGTGAAACCCGAGAGCGCGAGCGGGGTCGCGATGGGTCGGGCTTCCCCGGAGGTAGGCGAGGTCTCCCCCGGAGGCAGATCGAGGGCTCCGTATCGTGCGTCGGACGGCTCGGGCTTCTCCTCGGGCGTCGGGCGGAGCGAGGCGAGCATCTCCCCGATCGGCGTGATGCCCGCGACCGGTTCCTTGGTGAAGGCCCACGTGTAGGAAACGGC
Source organism: Candidatus Eiseniibacteriota bacterium (assembly GCA_036505295.1). GTDB lineage: Bacteria > Eisenbacteria > RBG-16-71-46 > SZUA-252 > SZUA-252 > WS-7. The sequence continues at coordinate 27,549 of DASXTQ010000041.1, read as the reverse complement.
GCCGATGAGCTTCCCGCCTATGTACACGGGGCTCCCGCTCATGCCCGCGATGATTCCGGTCCGCTCGAGGAAATCGCCGCGCGCCTTGGCGAGGATGAGGTCAGCCCCGGGACGGTTTCCCTTGAGCACGCCGAGAATCGTCATCGGAAAGCTGTCGACTTGGGTCCCCCGAAACACGCTCAGCCCGTATCCGGTCATGCCGGCACGGACCAAATCGATGGGAAGCGTGGAGGGCTCCCCCTTCGCGGATGGAGCCGCCGCGACACGCGGATCCCCGGCGCAGGCGGCGACCAGGAGAAGAACAACCCGTGTCCATAGACCGAGCCGGGGAGCCGTCCCGAAACGGAAGCTCCTCGATGGTGGACGGCGGGGATCTATCTGCGGAGCGGGGGTCATGTCTACCGGGGAAAGAATACGGATTCGGCGTGGGCCCGTCAATGTTCCCGGGACTTCTGCGCCCGGTCGCGAAGCCGGGCCAGCTCGTTCAATGCGTCGAGGGGCGTCATCGACTCGACCGAGACGCGCGCGAGCTCGTTTGCCAGCGCCGCGTCGAAGCGCTGCGCCATCGCGGAGGGAACGCGGGCCTCATCGTCTCTCCTGCTTCCCGCCTCAACCGTGCCGAGGGGCTCCTGGGGAGCGCGATCCCCCGCCTCCAGTCTCGCGAGGATCTCCCGAGCCCGACTCAGGACGTTCTCGGGAACGCCCGCGAGCTTCGCCACGTGGATTCCGTAGGAGCGGTCCGCTCGCCCGGGGGCCAGGGCGTGGAGGAAAACGATCTCATGCCCCCGCTCCTCGACCCGAACCGTGCGGTTCCGCAGTCGCGGGAGCTTCGATTCGAGATCGGTCAGCTCGTGGTAGTGGGTCGCGAACAGGGTCCGTGGTCTGGGTCCGGGGCCGTCGTGGAGCGTCTCCGTCACCGCCCACGCGAGGCTCAGTCCATCGTACGTGCTCGTCCCGCGCCCCACCTCGTCGAGCAGCACCAGGCTCCGGTCGCTCGCCTGGCGCAGGATCGTTGCGGTTTCCTGCATCTCCACGAAGAACGTGGAGGCTCCGCGCGCGATCTGATCCGACGCCCCGACCCGCGTGAAGATCCGGTCCACGAGACCGATCTTTGCCTCCGCGCAGGGCACGAAGGATCCGATGTGTGCGAGGTAGACGGCGAGCCCGACCTGGCGGAGGAAGGTGGATTTTCCGCCCATATTGGGTCCGGTGATGAGCCAGATCTGTTCTTCGTCCGGATCGAGAAGGACGTCGTTCGGTTGGAAGGCTCCGGGCTCGAGCGAGCGCTCCACCATAGGATGGCGCGACGCGATCAGGCGAAGCTCGCGGTCCTCGGCCAGCGCCGGACGCACCCATCGCTCCCGAGCCGCGCATTCTCCCAGCGCGAGATGGAGGTCCAGGGCCGCGAGAACCCGCGCGGCGGATTGGATCCGGGACATCTCGCGGGTGGCGAGATCGCGCAGCCTCTGAAAGTGCTCGGTCTCGAGCCTGTGGCTCTCGACGCTCGACGCCTCGATCCGCTCCTCCATCCGACTGAGATCGGGGGTGACGAATCGTTCCGCGCCCGTCAGGGTCTGGCGCCTGACGTAGTCCGAGGGAACGCGTCCGAGCTGGGAGCGCGTGACCTCGAGGTAATAGCCGAACACGCGGTTGAATCCAACCTTGAGGTTGGGGATCCGCGTCCGAGCCCGCTCGCTCGCCTCGAGAGCCAGTACTTGCGAGCGGGAGTCGGACGCGTCCCTGCGCCGCTCGTCGAGAACAGGGTCGTACCCCTCGCGGATGATTCCTCCTTGGGTCGCGACGAGGGGGAGCTCATCCGCGAGGGCGCGCCCAAGCTCCGACGCGGGCACGGAGAGGTCGGGAAGCGCCGAGCGCCACGCCTCGGTCACCGGATTCCGGTAGGACTCGAGCGTCTTCGCCACGCCGGGGAGCCGAAGCAGCGCATCCCGAAGCGTCCCCAGGTCGCGCGGGCTGGCTCGGCCCGAGCCGAGGAGCCCGAGCGCGCGCTCCAGATCCGGCATTCGGTGAAGGCGCTCGCGCATCTCGGCGCGGAGCCGGGGAGAGGCCGCAAAAGCTTCCGTCTTGTCGAGACGCGCGTTCAGAAGGCCAAGCTCGGCGCCGGGAGCGCGAAGCAGGGCCCGCAGAGCCCGCCCGCCCATGGCCGTTTCGGTCCGATCGAGGAGATGGAGCAGCGTGTGCTCGGGTCCCGCTTGCGATTCCAGGATCTCCAAGTTTCGCAGCGTCACCTCGTCCACGACCAGCGTCGGCCCTTCCCGGATCGGGCGGACCGTCCCGATCTGAGGCAGGTCCGATTTCTTGAGCGAGCGGAGGTAGTCGAGGAGCGCCCCGGCCGCGCCGAACCCGAGCCCGGGGTCGCCCAGCCCGAAAGCATCCAAGCTCTGGACCTGGAATTTCCGCTCGAGCGCCTGGCGCCCGGCGCGCACGTCGAACCGAGCGGCGTCCCAGTGCGTGACGCGTGCGCCCCCGGGCCGGGTGATCTCCGATCCGCCCAGCTCGGCCGCGACCCCCTCGGGGAAGACGATCTCCCGCGAGGGATACTCTAGGAGTAGCGCCGGCAGGTCCTCCCGCGCGACCTCTCCCACCCGGAACTCTCCGGTGGAGACCTCCGCCACCGAGACGCCGATCCGATCGGCCGCCGGGTGAAGCGCCACGATATAATTACTGTCGACCGCGTTGAGGATTCCAGTCCGCGTGATCGTGCCCGGGGTGAGGACCTCGACGATCTGCCGATCGACGAGACCGCGCGCCTCGGCAGCGGGCTCCATCTGCTCCGCGATCGCTACCGAATGCCCTTGGCGCACGAGAGTGCGAAGGTAGCCCTCGACCGCATGGTGCGGCACGCCCGCCAGCGGGAGCGAGCCGTCCTTCTTCTTGTCGCGGCTCGTGAGCGCGATTCCGAGGACCCGGGAAGCGATGAGGGCATCCTCGCCGAATGTCTCGTAGAAATCCCCCATCCGGAAAAAGAGGATCGTTCCCGGATGCTCGGCTTTGAGCCGCCGGTACTGGTCGAGCATCGGGGTGGATTCCATGATCGGGGGGGGTCAGCGGGGTACGATGTTGTAGGAGAAGCCGCGTTCGCGGCGGAGCCTCTCTCCGAGCGCGCGCGCTTCATCGCGCGTCGCGTAGGCTCCCGCGCGGACGCGGTAGATGGGAGTCGCCTCGCGTCCCTCTTGCACCGCGACGTCTCCGACGCCGGCGAGCCTGAGATCCTTCGCGAGCGCCTCGGCCAGCTCGCGCCGCGCGAAGGCGCCAACCTGAATCGAGTATCCACCGCCGATCGGGAGCCCCAGCATCGGCGTTCCGACCGAGCGAATCCCGCGATCCCGGGCGCGGGTCGCCTCGTAGGAGTCCGGGAAACGCTGCGCGACCTGGCGGAACACGGCGGCGGCATCGGCCGCGCGCCCCATGGTCTCGAGCGAGATCCCCATCGCGTAAAGCGCTTGGGGTGCGTAATCACCGCGCGGATAACGCGCGAGGATCACCTTGAGGGCTTCGACGGCCTCCCGGGGTCTGCTCGCACGGAGCGCGGCCTCGGCGACCGCGAAGTAGTAGGGCTCCTCTTCGCTACTCCCCTCCAGGTCCTGTTTCGCCGATTTGAAAAACTGGAGGGCTCCCACCGCGTCCCCGCGGCCGAGCTGGGAGAGTCCACGCCAGACGAGGCCCTCCCGCCCGAGGGGATCGCGTTCCACGCCGGGAGAGAAAATGCTCAGGAGGTTCTCAGCCTCGCGGTAGTCCCCCTGGGCGTACTGGCTCTTGGCGAGCGCCAGAGCCGCCGCGCGGCGGTGAACACCACGCGGGTAGTTCTTGAGATATTCATCGAGCAGGCGGTCCACCGTGACGGCGTCCTCCGCGACCGTGGCGGAAAGGAAGGCCGCCTCTTCGCCCAGCCCGCGGGGGAGCAGCGCGGGATCGACCCCTTTCAAGAGCGCCCGCGCTTCATCGATCCGGCCTCGATCCACAGCCCGTTGCGCATTCGTGACCCGCCGCTCTTCCACGAGACCGCGCGGACCTCCGCGGACCGGTGGGGGCCTCTTGAAGCGCTCCCCGGCGGGCGGACGCTCCGCGACGAGTGAGGCGGTCATCGCCACGAGGCAGATTCCCGCGACGGCCAACGCCACGAGGACTCGGGGGCCGGGCTTCACGCGACCGTCGACCACGAGGAGCACGTGGGGCACCGCGTCCAGTACTCGTCCGAGGCGGCGCCGCACGCGGTGCACGTAAAGCGTTCCGCGCGTTCGAACCTCTTCAAGAGCGCTTCCATTTCGTCGAGCGCGTGGCTCAGGTCGCCGCGCCGCCGATGCACGTTGACGAGCAGCAGCCGTGCCGACAGGGACTCGGGCTCGATCTCAAGCGCGTCGGCGAGGGCGCGGCTTGCTTCGAGGAGCTCCCCCTTCTTGATGTGCATCCGCGCGAGCGCGACCATGACTCTTGCGTCCCGAGGGTTGCGCGCGAGCATCTCTTCGTACGCCTTCGCCATTTCGCTGAAGTGCCCACCTTCGAAGTACGCGGTCTCCAGGCGCTCCAGCACGAGGTTGGCTCGTTCCGGATGCGTCTGCGCGAGACCTTTCCAGAGGACGACCGCGCGCTCGGGGCGACCCCGGTCGTAGTAGATATCTCCGAGCCTGAGCAGAGCGGCGGGGTGGTTTCGCTCGTTCCGGAGGGCGCCCCGCAGATGTTTTTCCGCCTCTCGGACCTTCCCGGTCCGCAGATATCCCTCGCCAATTGCGGAGCGGTAGTTCGCGAGCTCCCCGTTGACATGCTCCCCGTTCAAGCGGGCAAGCTCGGAGCGAGCCTCGAATGCATGCTCCCAGTCCGCGGCCGCTTCATAGGCGCGGAGCAGGATCCTGAGCGCGCGTCGGTTCTTCCGGTCCAGCTCGTGGAGCTCCTCCGCCTCCTCCACAGCCTCCACCGGCCGGTCGAGCGCGATGAGGTCCAACACGAGCCCTTCCCGCACAGCCCTCTGCTGGGCCGGCGTCTGCCCCGCCCGCACCGTCAGCTCGCGGTGAATGCGGAGGGCGCGGGCGGCCTCGCCTCGTTCTCGAAGCAAGTTTCCCAAGTGGATGTAGGCGTCCACGTTGTCGGTGTCGATCTGGACCGTCTCCGTGAAGGCAAGGAGCGCCTCGTCGCGGTCGCCCCGGAGGAGCGCGTCCAGCCCATGCCGGTATGGCGTGTCCAGCCCGGGCCGGACCACGGTGAATCCCCCGGATAGAGTCCAGGCGGCCCACCCGATGAGTGCCAGCACCCCACCGCCCACAACGAAGGCGTAGATCCCCTGCATCAGTCCTTGTCCCCTTTGCCCTCGCCGAGCCTCATGTCCTCAAGGGGAAGGTTGCGAAGGGCGCGAAGCTCTTCCTTCAGGCTCTGATTCTCACGGGCGAGGCGGCCGATCGCGGCTCTGCCCTTCAGGTAATGAACCGAGGTCATGACGAACGCGAGGAACATGCCCAGGACGAACGCGCCGAACAGGACCAGGGTCAGAGGAAGGTCCACATAGGCGGCACCCGGGAGCTTGACCTCCGTGACGCGCCCGTTCACGTTCAGAATCGCGAATCCCACAACCGCAATCATGATCAGAAGCCAGATGAGATTTCTGAGAATCCACATGAGCGTCCCCTCCCGGGATGGGGCGTTTCGGATTCCGGTCGGAGGATATCGGCCTCCGGCGGGAGGGTCAACCCGTTGCTGCGAGAGACCCCGCGAGGCGGACGCCGGACACGCCTTCGATGCGGACCGTTTGGATTCCACCGCGTCGTTCCGGATCGCGATCAAGCTCGACCGGGACGTACACGTCGCTCATGGCGATCGGCCCACGGCTTCCGCGCCCCGATTCCATCACGACCGGAAGTGTCGAGCCGATGAGGGAACGGCGGAAGGCCTCGGACTTCGCTTCCCCCATGGCGCGCAGCCGCTCCGAGCGCTCCCGGACGCTACCGTCGTGCCCGCCGGCCCCCAAGCGCGCGGCTGCCGTGCCCGGCCGCTGCGAATAGCGAAACACGTGAAGGAACGTGATCGGCAGGTTCTCGAGGAAGTCGTACGTCTCTTGAAACTCCGTTTCGCTCTCGCCTGGAAAGCCCACGATCACGTCCGCTCCGATGCCGACCGGCCCGCGCGCCGATACCCCCGATACGAGGGCTGCATACTCCTCCGGAGTGTAGCCGCGCCGCATCGCGCGCAAGACCCGAGTCGAGCCGCTCTGGAGCGGCGCGTGGAGGTGCCGGCAGAGCCGCGGCTCGCTGCCGATGAGCCCCGCCAGGGTCCGGTCCACCTTGTTGGGCTCGATCGACGAGAGGCGGATCCTGTGCCGGCCGCCCAAGTCGAGGAGCGCCTCGACGAGCCGCGTGAGAGCGTTGGTCTCCCCCTGGTCGCGGCCATAGCTGCCGAGGTCCGCACCGGTGAGCACGATCTCGGTGAAACCCGCATGAAGAAGCCTTCGCGCGCGCGCCAGGACCTCCTCGTGTGGGAGGCTACGGCCCCGCCCGCGCACGTAGGGGACGATACAAAAGGAACAGAAGGAGTCGCAGCCGTCCTGGATCTTGAGAAGGGCGCGCGAGCGCCCGACCAGGACGGGCGCGGCGGTCTTGAACTCGCGGATCTCCCGCCCCGCGCCCACGTGAACGAAGGGCGCTCTGGAGCGGATCGCACGCATCAGAGTTTCCGGTTCGTCGCGCTCGGCGGAGCCCAGGACCGCAGTCACTCCCGCGAGCGGCCGGAGCTCCTCCGGGGCTCGCTGCGCGTAGCAGCCGGTCACCACGATCTTCGCCCCAGGCTGCGAGCGGTGAATCTTCCGGATGAGCTGGCGGGCCTCCTGGTCGGCGCGCGCGGTGACCGTGCACGTGTTCACGAAGATGATGTCCGCATCGGGCGAGCCGGCGGGAACTTCGCTGCACCCCGAATCCAGGATTCGGCCCCGGATCGCCGCGGTGTCGTACTGATTCAAGCGGCACCCCAGCGTCCAAAAAGAAACCCGAGGGGCCTTGGGCGACCCCTCGGGCGAAATCGTGACGTCCGTCATCTCACGTCAAAACTCGGCTGCCGGGTCCCCGGTCTCCTCGGCCTCGACCACGACGGTCTCCTCGGTGGAGGATTCCGCGGACGGGTTCGGCTTGAACTTGGACTGAAACTCCGCCTGAACCGGTTGGGGCTGATCGGCAAGCCAGGCGCGGACGCTGAGGATGATCCGATGCGCCTGCGTGTCCACGCGGGTGACCTTGAGGTTCATTTCGTCCCCGACCTTGAAGCTGTCCGCCGGCTTCTTGAGCCCGTCCACTCCCAGCTGGGAGAGCGGGATGAAGCCCTCGAGGCCTTCCTCCAGATCCACGATCACGCCGCGATCCAGGAGGCGAACCACGTTCCCCTTCACGATCAGGTCCGGAATGTACTTTTCAGCGAGCGTAGGCCACGGATCCTCGCTCACCTGTTTCAAGCCGAGAGAGATTCTGCGCGCGTCCTTGTCGATCGAGAGGACCACGACGTCGACCTTGTCCCCTTTCTTCAACACCTCGCTGGGGTGCACGACGCGCCGGGTCCACGACATATCGCTGATGTGGACGAGGCCGTCGATTCCCTCCTCGATTTCAACGAAGGCGCCGAAGTTGGTCAGGTTCCGGACCTTTCCGGTCAGCTTGGTGCCGATCGGGAACCGCTGATCGAGCGTGAGCCACGGATCCGGCTCGGTCTGCTTCAAGCCGAGCGAGATCTTCTCGTTTTCCTTGTCGATCTTGAGAATCACCGCTTCGATCTGATCGCCGATCGCGACGACCTTCGAAGGATGCCTCACGTGCCGCGTCCAGGACATCTCCGAGATATGGATGAGCCCCTCGATGCCCTTTTCCAGCTCGACGAAGGCGCCGTAATCGGTGATCGAGACCACCTTGCCTTTGACCTTTTGAGCGACCTGATACCGCTTGTCGACGTCCTCCCACGGGTACGGCGTAAGCTGCTTCATGCCGAGCGAGATCCGCTCCTTCTCGGGGTCGAACGAGAGGACCTTCACTTTGACCTTCTCGCCGATCGAGACCAGCTCGGAGGGGTGGCTCACGCGCCCCCAGGACATGTCGGTGATATGCAGGAGGCCGTCGATACCGCCTAGGTCCACAAAGGCGCCGAAATCGGTGATGTTCTTCACCACGCCCTCGCGGATCTGGTCTTTGGCCAGCTCCTGAATGATTTCGCTCTTTTGCTTGGCTCGATGCTCCTCGAGGACGGCCCGACGAGAGACGACGATATTCCGGCGCCTCTTGTTGAGCTTGATGATCTTGAACTCCATCCCCTGGCCGATCAGGGAGTCCACGTTCTGCACCTGGCGGAGCGCGATCTGCGATCCCGGGAGGAATGCCTCCACCCCGTAGAGATCGACCACGACTCCGCCCTTGATCTTCCGGACCAGCTTTCCTTCCACGAGCTGCCCCTGGTCCGCGGCCGTCTTCACGCGGTCCCACACCTTTACGAAATCGGCCCGCTGCTTGGAAAGCACGACGAGGCCGTCTTGATTCTCGGTCTTCTCGAGGAAAACCTCGATCTCGTCTCCGACCTTCACCCCTTCAAGATCCGGGAATTCCTCGACAGGGATCACGCCTTCGGACTTGAACCCGACGTCCACGGTGACTTCCTTGTCGTCGATCTTGAGGACGCGGCCCCGGACGATCTCCCCCTCTTCGAGATCCTTGAGCGAGTCCTCGTAGAGCTGGAGCCACTGCCCCATCATGTCCGCGGAGTCTTCGTCGGGATCGAGCTCCTGGGTGCCGACGGCGGTGACCGTGCCCTCATCGCCGCTTTCCTCATGGATGAGCCTCGTCTGCGGCTTGCGCTTACGGGGCTTCGTCTCGACCTCGGCGTCCTCCGCCGACTCGTCCTTTACGTCCACATCCTCTTCATGACGTCGAACCATTCGTTGGTGTTCCCCCTTGCTTCTTCTATGAAATTCGGCCGTGCAGGCCGGTGGTGCCTGATTCAAGCCCCCGCGGGGCTCGGCTCGATGCGCGTAATCCGGTCCACAACCTCGGCGATGACCTCGTCGGGCGTGGAAGCCCCCGCGGAAACGCCGACCCGGGACAATCCCTGGAACCAGTCCTCCTGGATTTCATCCGCGGACTCGATCTGGAGCACCCGCGGATTCACCTTGCGGCAGACCTCCGCGAGCTGCGCCGTGTTCGCGCTCTGACGCCCTCCCACGATCACCATCGCCTCCACTTCCGACGAAAGCTCGATCGCGGTCTTCTGCATCGAAGTCGTCGCCCCGCAAAGCGTGTTGAATACGCGCACTTCCTTGCCGCGCTTCAGGAGAGCGCCCACGACCTCCTGGACGTGCCCGATCGAATGGGTCGTCTGAAACACCACCCCCATTCGCGGGATGAACTTGAGGTTCTCCGCCTCGGTGACCGTGTTGATCACGATCGCGCGATTCTGCGTGTACGCGACCACGCCGATCACCTCGGGATGATCCTTGTCCCCGATCATGACGACCTTGTAGCCGTCGGTGATGAGCTTGGCCGCGTACTGCTGTGCCTTGGTAACGAAGGGGCACGTCGTGTCCACGACCTTGAGCCCACGCTCCGCCGCGTCCTGCTTCAACTCCGGACCGACCCCGTGGGATCGGATGATGACGGTGTCCTCGGGATCCACGCTGTCGAGATCTCCCACGACTTCCAGCCCACGCTCGCGGAAAGAATTGACGACCTGCGGGTTGTGGATCAGGGACCCGAGCGATTTCACACGCATTCCGGCCTGGTCCATGGTGTCGTTCGCCATCTTGATCGCGCGTTTCACCCCGAAGCAGAAGCCGGCGTTATCGGCGACGATCACGTCCATGTCGTTTCTCCTGGTCCTCGCGCAACGCCCCGATCATATCCATGATCTGTCGGGCGAACGCGCGCGCTTCTTCCCGTTGGCCCGAGCCGGGAGGCATCACCGGCGAGCCGAACGTGATCCGGATCGGAACCTGCCGCATGATCGAGCGACGGATTTGATTTGAGCCTGTGATGCACGCGGGCAATACCGGAGACCTTGTGGCCGCCGACAGACGCCCCACCCCGGCTCGAGGGGGCATGAGCGTACCGCTCTTGTTCCGCGTCCCCTCAGGAAAAATAAGGACGGCTCCCCCCGCGGACAGAACTTCCTCTGCCCCGCGGAGCCCGGTGCGGGCCTGCGGCCCCCGATGAATCGGGATGGCATTATACGACCGGATCAGGGCCCCGAACAGGGGATTATCGAATAGTTCGGCCTTCGCCACGAAGGCGACGGGCCTGGGGATGGAGGATCCGACCAAGGGCGGGTCCCAAAAGGAGATGTGGTTGCACGCCACGATCAAGGGACCTTTGCGCGGAATTCGTTCCAACCCCTCGACGTGGAAGTCGAGGAAGACCCGGGCGAAGGCCTGGGCGAATCCGCTGCCGAACCGATACACCAGGGTCCCCCGGTCCGGGCGTCCGCGCGCGAGCTCAACCCAGCGCGCGGCGAGCGCGACCTGCTCCTCGGGGCCGATGCGCGTGGTATCGAGCAGGATCGCATCGGGAGCGCGCACGAGCGGGCTTGTCTCGCGTTCGGTGTCCCGCCGGTCCCGCTCACGGATTGCCTCCACGATCGAGTCCCGATCGGGATTCGCCCCCTTGGTCCGAAGCTCGAGATAACGCCGCTCGGCCCGTGCTTCGGCGCTGGCCGAGATGAAAATCTTCAGATCCGCGTCCGGAAAGACCACGGTCCCGATGTCGCGCCCCTCCATGACCAGGCCGGGGCCCTGCGCGAACGAGCGCTGGATGGAGACGAGCCTTCGGCGGAGCTCCGGATGGAGCGCCACCCGCGACGCGGATTCGCCTGCCTCCGCGGTCCGGATCGAATCCTCAATGGACGCGCCGTCCAGGAGCATCCCGTCGGGGCTCGGCGTGAACCGGGCCCCGGCGACCATCTCCACCAGCGCGGATTCGTCCGCGAGGGGGATCCCCCGGCGCAGAGCGAGCAACGCAACGCCCCGGTACATCGCACCCGAATCGACGTGCAGGAGGCCCAGCCGCTTGGCGACGCCTCGGGCGGTCGTGCTCTTTCCCGCACCCGCGGGTCCGTCGATCGCGAGCACGAACGGCCTCAACGCACAAGGCTCCGCAGACGGCTCAAGAATCCCGGGTCGGAAACGCTCGAGGACTCCGCGCCCAACAGGGTGACGCCTTCCCGCGCCGCAAGCCCCGCGACCAGAAATGCCATCGCGATGCGGTGGTCTCCCCCCGCGTCGACGGTTCCGCCGCGGAGGCGGCCCCCCTTCCCATGGATCGTCCAGCCGTCCGCGTGCACGTCCACGTCGACACCCATCGCTTGAAGGCCCGCGGCCACCGCGCCGATCCGATCCGATTCCTTGACCCGCAGTTCCTCCGCGCCCCGTACGACGGTCTTCCCTTCCGCGAACGCGGCGAGGATGGCCACGAGCGGGAGCTCGTCGATCAACCCCGGCGCGCCACCCGGGGCGAGACGCACCCCGCGGAGCGCACCCGCACGCACGCGCAGGTCGGCGACCGGCTCCTCCGAGGCCAGACGGTCGTTTCCGCGTTCCACGCGGGCGCCGATGCGCGCGAGGTGGTCCAGGAAGGCGATTCGCGTCGGATTGACGCCGACGCCCCGGATCGTGACGTCCGATCCGCGGACGATGGCTGCGGCGGCGAGAAGGAACGCGGCCGCGGAGAAATCCCCCGGCACGTCGATCTCGGCCCCGTGGAGGGCGGCCGGGCCGCGGACCCGCGTCGACATCGCGTCCCGCTCGACCGGGGCGCCGAAGAGCGGCAGCATGCGCTCGGTGTGGTCGCGCGTAGGCGCCGATTCGCGCACCGAAGTGACGCCGTGCCCCTGGATGCCGGCGAGGAGCACCGCGCTCTTGACCTGGGCGCTCGGGACCGCCGTCAGAACCGCGGCGCCTTGAAGCGTACGGCCGCGCACGACGACCGGCGGATATCGATCGTTCTGCCGCGCCGTAAGCTCGGCACCCAGCGCGCGGAGCGGCTCGATGACCCGGGCCACCGGGCGTCGACGCAAGGACGAATCCCCGGTCAGGATCGATAGAAAGGGCTGGGCTGCCAGAATTCCCGTCGCGAGCCGGAGCGCCGTCCCCGAGTTTCGAGCGTCGAAAACCCGGTCGCTCTCGCGGAGCTCTCCGCCGCGGATCAAGACGCCCTCTTTCGCCGAAGCGGTGACGCGGACCCCGAGCTGCCGCACGATACCGAGCGCGGCCCTGGCGTCGGCCCCCGGGTTCGCCCCGCGGATCCGCGTCGTGCCGGGCGCCAGAGCTCCGAGGAGGATCGCTCGTTGCGTGATCGACTTATCACCCGGAACCCGGGTCTCGCCGTGGAGCGGGCCCCGCGGCGCCACGCGGGCCCGGGTCACGGAGCGATCTCCCGGCGAAACTCACGCGCCTCCTCAAGGAGCGTGCGAAGCGCGGGGTCTTTGCGCTCGATGGCCTGGCGCAATCCGCGAATCTCGCGCTCGAAGAGCTCGAGGGCGGGGGTCACCTTGTCCGCGTTCAAGGTCAGGATTTCGAACCAGAGATCGGCGGGCGACGCGGCGAGCCGCGACATGTCCTTGAGCCCGGGACCAGCGCCCTGGGCCAGCATCCCGGTCAGGTTCCCCGTGCGCCGGAGCGTCCTCACCAGCCCGGTCGAGGCCACCTGCGGGAGGTGGCTTGTGAGCGCGACGAGCGCGTCGTGCAGCGCCGGTGCCATCGCGGATGGACGCGCTCCGACCGAGCTCCACAGCGCGCCGACGCGCTCGGCCGGAGATCCCGGATCGAGAGGCGCCCCGATGATGACCGGTGCGCCCCGGTAGAGATCCCCGCGTGCCGCGCGAATCCCCCCCTGCTCGGAGCCGCACAACGGGTGCGACCCGACGAACCGACGCCTCGTTTCAGGCTTGGCCGACACCGAGGTCAGAGCGGGAAGCATGACGCTCGACAAATCTGTCAGGACCGCCGCCCGTGGCATCGCGTCCGCGAGGCGCGGAACGAGCGCCACCGCGACTCGCGGCGGAACGGCGGTGACCACGATCTCCGTGTCGGGATCCGGCATTTCCGGAGTGGAAAGCAATGCGTCCACGGCACCGCGCTCGTAGGCCATACGTGCCGTGTCGGAATCGACGTCGTAGCCCAGGACGCGCGGTGGGTCCGGCCGCGCGCGGAGTGCCAGACCCAGCGATCCCCCGATCAGCCCGAGCCCGTGAATCGCGATGACCCGCGGCGTCACAGGATCCGGCGCAGTCCGTCGAGGAGCCTCTCTAGCTCGGCTCGAGTCCCGGCGCTGATCCGCGCGTACTCGGGTGGGAGCCCGAACGAGGTGACGGGGCGGATGATGATCCCCAAGCGCTCGAGCTTGCGCGCGGCGTCTACGGCGGAGCCCGGGAAACGGGCGAGGACGAAATTCGCCCACGTCGGTGTGAGGGTGAGACCCAGCGCCGGAAGCTCGGATAGCAGGAGTTGCTTTCCGGCTTCGTTCATCGCGCGGCTGCGCTCCACCTGGACCTTGTCCCGCAGGCTGGCGCGCGCCGCGGCCTGACCGACGCTCGTCGCGTTGAACGGAAGCCTCACCCGATGAACGAGCGACGCCAGCTCGGGGGAGAAGAACCCATAACCGACCCTGAGCCCCGCGAGCGCGTACACCTTCGAAAACGTCCGAAGCACGGCGACGCGCTTCCCCTTCCGCAAGTAGTCGAGCCCATTCGGATACTCGGGATCGGTGACGTATTCGAAATAGGCTTCGTCCAGGATCGTGAGCACGTGTTCCGGAACGCGGTCGAAATACGCGTCGAGGGCGCGCCGGGAGACCATCGTGCCGGTCGGATTGTCGGGATTGGAGAAATAGACGAGCCGCGTGCGCTCGGTGACCGCGCCGAGCATCGCGTCCGGATCGTGGAACAGCTCGCGGCCCCGGACCCGCACGAGCTTTCCCCCGGCCACGCGAACCGCGATTGCGAACATGACGAACGCGGGGTCCGACATGACGCCTTCGTCCCCCGGGCCGAGATGGATCCTACAAAGAATGTCGATGAGATCGTTCGAGCCGGATCCGACCGCGATCTGGTCGATCGGAACGTCCCAGAATTCGGAGAGCGCCTCGCGGAGGTAAAACGAGCTGCCGTCCGGGTAGCGGTTCACCCCCCGGATCGCTCCATCCATCGCCGCGATCGCCAGCGGCGAGGGACCGAGAGGGTTTTCGTTCGAGGCGAGCTTGATCGCCCCCGAGATCTGGAGCTCGCGCTCCAGCTCCTCGATGGGTTTGCCCGGGACGTAAGGCTCGAGCGAGCGAACTTCAGGCCTGACCGGTTCCATCGCACGGATCGACATCGGTGTCCTCTCGAGCTTCTATGGATGGCTCGGGGCAGTGTATCACTACAGGGCCTGATCCGCCGCCGGGAAGCTCCCGAGGACGCGTTGAAGGAGCGTCGCCGAACGCAGATCGTCCAGCGCCTCGCGTAGAGGCGGTTCGCTCCGGTGTCCCGAGAGCTCGAGGAAGAACAGGTGCTCCCCGGGCCGCCACCGATGGGTCCGCGACTCGATCCACCCGACGTTCACATCGCGTGACGCGAGGCGGCGCAGCGCCTCGAGGAGGCGCCCGGGCCGATTCTCGAGCGAGAGGAGAACCGCGGTCTTGTCCCTGCCGCTCGGTTTGGACTCGCCGGCGCCAAGTACCAGAAATCGGCGGGGACGTCGGGGCGCGTCCTCGGCCACGGCCTCGACCACCGGAAGTTGAAACGACTCCGCGACGATCGGCGGGGCGATGCAGAGCGCTTGCGGATCCGCGGCCGCCCGCTTCCCCGCCTCTCCGCTGCCCGCAACCGGCTCGGTCTCGATCGCAGGAGGGAGCGTGGCTCGCCAGCGCTGGCAGAGCGACAGGGCGGCCGGGTGCGCATAGAGGCGCCTGGGCTCCGCCGCATGGCCCAGCACCTGGTACCCGGTTCCATCCACGAACTCCGCGACGATCTGGGCTTCAGCCGTGAGAAAGAGGTCGAATGCGTCGAACGCGGGATCTTCCGGATCTCCCTCCATCGCAAAGACGCCATACTCGAGACGCTCCGACTCGATCCGCTCGAGGAGATGCTGCGCCGACGCGAGCGGCTCGTACGAGGACGACGCTCCGAAGCGGCGCGTGGCGGCCTGGTGCGCGAAGCCGCCGGGCTGTCCCAGGTACCCGACGCGAAAGTCTCCCTGAATCGCCCACGACGCCGACACGACCTCCCGGAAGATCGCCCGGATCCCCGCGAGGGGAAATTGCCCGCGCTCCTCGCGGGCCAAACGCTCGAACAGCTCCCGCTCGCGCGCGGCATCGAGCGCCGATTCCCCCGCCTCACGCTTTCGGACCCCGATCGCGGCGGCTACCTCGGCCCGCTGGGCCAGAAGCAGCACCAGTTCGCGGTCGATACGATCGATCCGCGACCGTAGGTCGCCGAGATCAGGCATGCGACGCCGTCCGCGCCGCGTGTTTGAGGGCGCGCACCTCCGTCTCGGTAAGGGCGCGTGTTCTTCCCGGAGGCAGGGTCTCCAGCCGGACCGGCCCGAACTGAACGCGCACAAGCCGGCGGACGTGGAGGCCGGCAGCGCGCGCGAGAAGCCTCACCTCGCGTTTTTTTCCTTCGAGAATCTCCACCAAGAGCTTCCCCTGTCCCCGCTCCGCGCCCTCGAGGAGCACGCGGCTGGGCACGACCTCCGTGCCCTCGACCGTCGCGCCCTCGCGAAGAAGTCGCATTGCGGGCACTCCGGGCACGGGGACGACCCAGAGCCGGTAGACGCGTTTCAACCCGGTCCGAGGATGGAGAAGCGCTTCCGCGAGGACCCCGTCGTTGGTTAGAAGAAGCAACCCCTCGGACTCGAGGTCGAGCCGGCCCACCGCGTGGAGTCCGCGGGCGGCTTCTCCAAGCTGGTCGAAGACGGTCGGACGACCGCCTTGGCTCCGCCGGCTGACCAGGACGCCGGCCGGCTTGTTGTAGGCGAGATAGCGGGATTCATCGTCCCAGCGGAGAAGTGTCCCGTCGAGGGTGATGCGGTCGCGTTTTGGATCGATGCTCGGGCCCATCCCGGACGGCTGCGCGCCGTTCACGCGGACGCGCCCCTCCCGGATCCAGCGGTCCGCCTCGCGTCGGGACCCTGCCCCGGCGCGGGCCAGAAACTGATTAAGTCGCACCGTCGGCGGCCGTCACCTCCGCTTCGGATTTCGCGGGCTCAACCTCCGTGACTCCGACCCCCGCGAGCTCGTCGGATCCCTCGGGAAGCCGCTCGCGCTCCTCGAGGAGCGGGGCGACCTCCTTCAGCTCGGGAAGGTCCGAGAGCTCGTTGATTCCCATGTAGGAGAGAAACTCCTGCGTCGTGGAGTAAAGAAGCGGCCGGCCCACCCCCTTCGACCTGCCCTTGATGGCGACGAGGTTTCGCTCGAGAAGGGTGTGGAGCACTCCCGCGGAATCCACGCCGCGGATGGAGTCGACCTCAACCTTGGTGATCGGCTGGCGGTAGGCGATAATCGCGAGCGACTCGAGGGCCGCCTTGCTCAGCCGGATCTTCCGCCTGGATCGGAGCATCCGCTCGACCCACGGAGAGCACTCCTTTCGGGAGAGAATCTGAAACCCGCCCGCGATCTCCTGTAATACGATTCCGCGTTCCCCGCGCTCGAATTCCTCCGCCATTTCCGCGATGAGGCCGCGCACCTCCTGGGGGCTCTTGTCCTCGAGCACCTCTACCAAGACCGCAAGCACGACGGGCACGTCGCTCGCGAAGAGGACAGCCTCGAGGATTTGCTTGGGGGTCGGCATGTCGGTCATTTCTCCTCGACGTCGATCCGGCGGCGCGGGCTCTCCTCCCGCCACGCGATCCAGATCGGTCCGAATAGCTCTTCCTGCGCCACGGTGACCCGCTCCTGCTTCAGCAGCTCGAGCAGCCCCAAGAAGGCGGTGATCTTTTCCAGGCGGGTCACGAAACGCGAGAGCACTTCCTCGAACAGCGCGCGCTTCCCCCGCCCGAGCGAATCGCGGATGACCGCGATTGCCTCTTCCAAGCTGATCGGCTCCGCGGTGATCGTGTGCACAACCGGCGGCGCCTGCCGCTGGAGGATGTTCTTGAGCGCATCGAGCAGCCTGAAGAGGCTCACGGGTTGCAGCTCTCCATCCTGGGGATCCTCGAGCTGGGCGGGTGCGCCCCGATCGAAGAGAAGCCGCCGTTCGCTCTCCAGCTCCTCGAGACCTCGCGCCGCGGCCTTGAAGCGCCGATATTCCAGGAGCTGCCGGACGAGACCTTCGCGGGGGTCCTCCTCTTCCTCATCCGCGATCGCGGGTGGGAGGAGCATCCGTGCCTTGATCCGCATGAGCGTCGCGGCCATGACCAAGAATTCTCCCGCGACCTCCAGATCCAGCTCCCGCATGAGCTCCAGGGTTTCCAGATACTCGCGCGTGATGCGGGCGATGGGAATGTCGGAGATCTCGATCTCTTCGCGCTGAATCAGGTGGAGCAGGAGGTCCAGCGGACCCGAGAACGCGGGAAGCTGGACGCGGATCAGGCTCATCGGCGGCGCGCCCCCCTCCTCCGGAGCCCCTGGGGCACGCGTGGCGAGGCGGGCTGGATCGTGCTCTCGGGATTCACTCATGGCAGCTTCATGGCCTCCCGCACCTCTCTCATGGTCCCCTGCGCGATCTTCCGCGCCCGCTCCTCCCCCATGTTCAACGCCTCACGAATCCGTTCGGGGTGCGCTTCCAGCTCGCGCCGCCGCTCCCGGAACGGACCAAGCTGTTCGGCGAGTACCGCGGCGAGGTCCTTCTTGTTGGCCACACACCCCAGCCTGCCCGCACGGCAGTCGGCGTCGATCCGGGGCGCGTTCGCGGCATTGAACGCCCGATGGTACGCGAACACCACACACCCGTCAGGATTGCCGGGATCGTTCGCCCGAATCTTCTTCGGATCCGTGTAGGCGGTCCTCACCTTGGCCGCGATCTCCTCCGGAGAATCCGAAAGATAGATCGCGTTGTCCAGCGACTTGCTCATCCGCCGGCCGTCGAGCCCGGGGACG
Source organism: Candidatus Eiseniibacteriota bacterium (assembly GCA_036505295.1). Lineage (GTDB taxonomy): Bacteria > Eisenbacteria > RBG-16-71-46 > SZUA-252 > SZUA-252 > WS-7. The sequence goes on along the minus strand of DASXTQ010000041.1, from coordinate 9,517 downwards.
CGCGGGAATTGGGTCAGCTTCACCGCCGGAACCGGGAACACCTCGCCGTAGAGGCTGTTGAATTTGCGTGCGATCTCGCGGGTAAGCTCGATGTGCGGCACCTGATCTTCCCCGACCGGCACGAGGTTGGCCTTGTAGAGGAGAATGTCTGCCGCCTGGAGCACCGGGTACCCCAGGTGGCCGTAGCTCACCGTCTCCTCCAGGTGAAGATCGCGGACCTGCTCCTTTACGGTCGGATTCCGCTCGAGACGGCTTGTGGTCACGAGCATCGAGAAGAGCAGGTGAAGCTCCGCGTGCTCCTTGACGCGCGATTGGATGAAGACCGGGCTCTTCTCCGGATCAATCCCGGCCGCAAGCCAATCGGTCACCATCTCCACCGTGTTCGGTTGGATCTGGTCCACGTGCTCGTAGTCGGTCGTGAGCGCGTGCCAGTCGGCCACCATGTGAAGGTTCTCGCAGGTGCCCTGCAGCTCCACCCAGTTCTGGAGCGCCCCCAGATAATTTCCGAGGTGGAGTCTTCCCGTCGGGCGCATGCCGCTCAGAATCCGCGGCTTCTTGCCGGCTCCGGCCTTGGGCTCGTTCAGAGCACTCCTCCCGTGAACAGTCCTCCCAGAATGTAGACGATCGGCGTCACGACGTAGTTGAAGAGATTGACGCCCGTCGCCATTCCGAGCACGACGATCCCCAGAAGCACGAACGGCCCCACGTGGTCGAATTGGCGATACCGCTCGGCCCAGGCGCGGCTCAGGAGGCCGGTCAGGATCCGCGACCCGTCGAGCGGGAAGATCGGGATCAAGTTGAAGGCAGCGAGCCCGAGATTGACCAGGACGCTTCCTTCAGCCATATACAACAGGAGCCTCTCCATCGTCCCGGTCATGTGGATCGGCGCGACGAAACGAACGATCGTGCCGAACAGGAGAGCCAGGATCAGGTTCGAGATCGGGCCCGCGAGGGCGATCCACATCATGTCCCTGCGCGGATGTTTCAGGTAACGCTCGTCCACCGGCACCGGCTTGGCCCAGCCGATCCTCTGCGTCAGGACGAAAACGATCGTGCCGGTCACGTCCAAATGGGCGATCGGGTTGAGCGTCAACCGTCCCAGCAATCTCGCGGTAGGATCCCCGAGCCGGGTGGCGACGTACGCGTGGCAATACTCGTGGAAGGTGAGCGCGAAGAGAAGGGGCGGAATCATCAGGAGGATCCCCGTTACATCGCCCACCGACCCTCCTCCCTCCCCGCCCGCCTCGGCCGGTGAGGTTCGTTAGAGCTTGGACTCGCTCTTTGCGGGCGTGACTCTTGCCTCGCAAGAGTGAGTGAACCAGCGCTCCGCGGCCGCCCGGACGCTCTCGGGATTCAACTTGAGCAGCGACTCCTCGAAACGACGGGGATAATCGTAACCTCCACCCGTGACCTCACACTGGGACATCGACCGCGCGCGCACGAGCGGGTCGTTCTGATTGGCGAAGGTTCCGTTCTGGACCCGCTTGAGCTGCGTGGTCCATTCCCCCTCGTCGAGCGGCTCCGTCTTCAGGCGACCCATCACCGCCGCGATCGTGTCGCGGGCCGCACCGAGCCTGTTCGGTGGTGACGCGATGTAGACGGCCATCGAGGATCGCTTTGGGTAGGGGGAGTAGACAACCCCGACCGTGCCGACCAGTCCCCTCTGCGGGAGCCAGAACGCGATGGGCGAGCGATCCGGCGAGGCGAGGTAGGATTCGATGATCTTGAAAGCCGCATAGTCGGGGTCGGAATAGCCAGGAGCTGCGAATCCGTACGTGAGGCAGGAGGCGAGAATCTCCCGCTCGGCCGTCATGCTCGTGTCGGCGGCAAGCGGGATCGGATCTCCCGCCACGGGCGTCAGGGCGGCCCCGCGCGGGACCGCGGCGAACGCCTTTTCGAGGCGCGTCATCACCTTCTTGCCGTCGAAATTCCCCACGAAGCAGACCACCATGTTCCCGCCGACGAAATACTTCTGGTGGAGTGCCACGACGTCCTTTCGACTGCAGTCGGCGATCCCGGAGACGGTCCCCGCCACCGGGCGGGCCAGGGGACTGCCCCGGTACATGGCCGCGAGATACATCGAGTAGGCCGCCTTCATCGGGCTTTCGTTTTCCCCCGCCGCCACCGTCAGCGCACGCTGGCGCGAGGCATCCACGGCCGTGTCGGGAAAGGAAGGCTCGAGCACGCACTCGGCGAGGAGATCGATCGCCGGATCCACCTGCTCGCGGGTGGTGGCGATCGTGATCTGGCCCATGTCCGGCCCCGCACCGGATTCGAGGGTCGCGCCGGCCGCGAGGAGCTTCAGGGCCAGCTCCGCCGGCGACCGTTTCTGCGTGCCCGCCACGATCGATTTGATCAGCACCTGGCCGCGGCCGGCGTCGTCATCGGTCTCGTACATCGAGCCCATCCGGACTGCGACTGCCCCTGCAACCCGCTCGCTCGTCCGTTCCTCCTGGACGAGGATCGTGATCCCGTTCTTCAGCACCTTCTTCTGCACGGGCGAGCCCGGGTCGTAAATGGGGACCCGCGGAGGGGGCTTGACCGGGGCGGCGCGTTCGTCCTGGCTTCGCGCCGATCCAGGGCTAAGGGTAAGCACGCAGGCGACCGTGGCCAGAAGCGGCCAAAGGGCGCTAATCCACTGAGACTTACGATGTTGAGCGGGCATGGTACCAGCCTATCAGAGGGGTGCGGCCGCGTCAATGCGTAGGCGGCATTCTGCGAGATGCGAAATGAATGAAAGGTGAAGTTTCTGGCCGTTTCGTCCGAATGATTAACCAGGGACCGCTCGGGGCGGTTCCGAATCGGAGAAACGGATATGCAGTATCCGAGTTCCACCGCGAAGGTGCGGAAAGGAACCGCCTTTCTCCCGGCGTTCGCGCTCACGTTCTTGCTTACCGCAACGACGCCCGGGATCGGAAGCGGCGAGGACGGTGCCAGCATCAGGGGCCTCGTGCACGAATTCAACTCCATCTGCGCCGACCTCCAAACCGCACGCTGCGATCTGCAAATGGGGACGGTCGACCAGTCGGCATTCGGCGACTGGATCCTCGATCTCTTTGTCCGTGCGGATAGCATCACGACGCTGCTCGATCGTTTCGCACCGGCACCTCGGCCCATCATCGGGCCGGCATTCGCCCTCGAGTGGGCGTTGAGATACCTGCGGGAGTCGCTACGGGAGAACTACGAGGGGATTGTCGAGGGCAACGGATATCGGTTCGTCACGGCCGATCTGGCGCTCAAGGCGGCGGAGGCGTGGCGGGGAAACCTCGTCCAGCCGACGTTTTCCCTACGGTAGAAGGCAAGTGGAGCTGGCGGGGATCGAACCCGCTACCTCTTGACTGCCAGTCAAGCGCTCTCCCAATTGAGCTACAGCCCCATCCGTTTGCTGCCGAGCCACACCAACCTAATGGTAGAGAATTGCCCCGTCAATTAGCTTTGGACACGGATTCTTCTGTACGGATGCGGATCTTGACCGCGTGTCCAGCGGAAGCGAGACTTCCAGCGTGAAATCCTCCCTCCCGCTCGCCGGACGCCGCTACCACTTCAGCGGTGTCGGTGGAAGCGGCATGGCGCCGATGGCCCAGCTCACGGCGCTGCTCGGCGCGCGCGTCACCGGGTCCGACCGCAATTTCGACCGCGGCCTCCTGCTCCCGGTGTTCGACGGCCTCGCGCGGGCGGGCGTCGCGCTGGTACCGCAGGACGGATCGGGTGTGGAACCCGGCATCGACGCCCTCATTCACTCCACCGCCGTCGAGCCGACCAATCCCGACTTCACCCGAGCCGAAGCGCTCGGCATCGAGCGGATCAGGCGCGGGTCGTTTCTCGCGAGGCTGGCCGCGGAGCGCCGCGCCATCGCGATCGCGGGCACGAGCGGCAAATCCACCGTGACGGCGATGGTCGCCCACATCCTCGTGGCCTCGGGATTCGATCCCTCGTTCCTGGGAGGCGGTGCCGCGGCGGATTTGGACGGGGCGTTTCCGCCGGGAAGCCTTCGCGTTGGCGGAAGCGATTGGTTCGTCGTCGAAACCGACGAGAGCGACGGCAGCGTCGCCGAATTCTCCCCCGCAATCGCTACCCTCACCAATCTGACCCGGGACCACAAGGAAATGGACGTCACGACCGAGCTCTTCGCCCGCCTTCTGGAACAGACGCGCGAGCAGGCGGTCCTCCACGTCGGCGATCCCGCGCTCGCCGCGGTCGAGCGCCCCGACCACCTGCCCATCCTCACCGTCGCCGTGGAGGGGGATCCGGTCTGGCTCCGCGCGGACCTGGTGGCGACCTCCGTCCAGCTCGATCCGGGTGCCGTGCGGTTCAAGATGGGCGGGGCCGACACACGCGTTCCCTTCCCCGGAATCCTGACCGTCCAGAACGCGGCGATCGCGGTCGCGACCGCCCACGCGGCCGGGATACCGGTTGTGCGCGCGGCGGCATCGCTCGCGAGCTTCGCCGGAGTCCGCCGGCGGCTCGAGCGGATCGGCTCGGCGGATGGGATCGAGGTCTTTGATGACTTCGCCCATAACCCGGTGAAGATCCGCATGGCGGTGGAGGCGCTCCGGCCTCGGGGCGCGCTCTGGATCTTCTATCAACCCCACGGATACGGTCCCACCCGCTTCTTCCGGGACGAGCTGATCGCGACGTTTCTGGAGGTTCTGCGCCCCGACGATCAGCTTCTGCTGGCACCCATCTATGACGCCGGCGGCACCGCGGACCGCACGATTCGCTCCGAGGATATCGCGCGCCCCCTGGCCGAAGGCGGGATCCACGCGAGGGTCGTTCCATCACGGGACGAGGCCACGCGGGACATCGTCACCGGGGCACGCCACGGCGACCGCGTCGTGGTCATGGGCGCCCGCGACGACACGCTTCCGTCATTCGCGCGCGAGATCCTGGCCGCCCTGCTGGCGCGCACGGGCGAGCCCGCCGCGGGCCGCGCCCAGCGCTAGGCAACGCCTCTAGCCCACGTACTCCGCGATCGATTTTGCCTGGAGGAAGAGTCCGAGGTAGTCGCGGCCTCCGGCCTTCGAATCCGTTCCGCTCATGTTGAAGCCGCCGAATGGATGGATCCCGACCAAGGCGCCGGTGCATTTGCGGTTCAGATAGAGATTGCCGACGTGGAGACGACACTTCGCCTCGAGAAGCAGGGCCCGGTCGCGACCGTAGTAGGCACCGGTCAACCCGTACATCGTTCCGTTCGCGATCTCGACCTCCTCCTCGAAGGAGCGCGCCTTGATCACCGCGAGCACCGGCCCGAAGATCTCTTCCTGGGCGATTCGGGCCTGGGGCTTCACGTCCGCGAACACCGTCGGCTTGAGGAAGTATCCAGGCCCTGAGTGCTTTTCGCCGCCGGCGATCAGGCGCCCCTCGCTCTTTCCAATCCCCATGTACTCCAAGATCTTCTTCTCGGCGGAGGCGCTGACTACCGGACCCAGGTAGTTCTCCTGCTTCTCAGGTGGACCGACGGCCATCGCTTCCACCTTGGCTTTGAGCCGGTCCAGAAATTCGTCGTAGTGTCGCTCGTGGATGATCGCGCGCGAGCACGCGGAGCACTTCTGCCCCTGGAACCCGAACGCCCCGTCATAGACGCCCTGGACTCCGGCCTCCAGATCCGCGTCCTCGTGGAGGATCGTGAAGTCCTTGCCCCCCATTTCGAGGATCACCCGCTTGAGCCAGATCTGGCCGGAACGCACCTGGGCCGCACGCTCGTTGATTCCGATCCCGACATCCTTCGAGCCCGTGAACGCGACGAAACGGACCCGCGGGTGCTCCACGAGCGCGTCTCCGATGCTCCCCCCCGGCCCAGGAAGGAAGTTGAGGGCCCCGGCGGGGACGCCCGCCTCCTCCAGAATCTCGAACAGCTTCCACGCGATGAGCGGCGAATCACTGGCCGGTTTCAGGATGGCGCTGTTCCCCGTGACGACCGTCGCCGCGGTCATCCCCATCGGGATCGCGCAGGGAAAATTCCATGGCGGGATCACGACGCCGACCCCGAGCGGGATGTAGACCAGCTCGTCATGTTCGCCGGGATTCGGCACGAGCGGCTGCGGGCCGCCCCACCGGATCATCTCGCGGGCGTAGAACTCGCAGAAATCGATCGCCTCGGCGGTGTCGCCGTCTGCTTCGTTCCAATTCTTCCCCACCTCGAGCACCATCGTGGCGTTCACCTCGTGCCGCCGCCGGCGCAGCAGTCCCGCCGCGCGCAGGAGCACGTCGGCGCGCTCCTCCGGGGGGACCCAGCGCCATGACTCGAACGCCTTCTCCGCGGCCGCGACGGCGTCGTGTACGTGCTCGACCGTCGCCTTGGAGAAATTGCCCACGCACTCCGATGGATTCGCCGGGTTCTTGCTCTGGAAAGTCTCTTTGCTCGTGATCCGCTTCCCGCCGATCACGATCGGATAAGTAGTGCCGAACTTGGAGCGGACCTGCTCGAGCGCTCCGCGCATCCCCGTCTCAGCCTCCGAACGGGAATAATCGAGAAAGGCCGTGCTTCGAAACTCGGGAAGCATTCACTTCTCCTTCCGGGAATGGAACGGATCTGCCTATACTTCGCCCCGCCATGATACGCGCCTTCGCGCTCGCTGTCATCCCGGCCCTGCTGCTCCCCTGGCTCCTGCTTCCCCTCAAGAATCCGGTCCTCTTCGCGACGCTGCCCGTCGTTCCGCTCGCGCTCGTGTACGCGCGAGCCATCGCCCGCGGCAGGCCCCGCGTCGCGGCAGCGGTCGCGCTCGCGTGGGCGGTCGCGCTCAGCGTTTCGACCGTCGCGGCGGTTGCGCATTCGCCCGAGGCCGCGACGCGCGGCATCTGGCATGCAAGCGCCTACCGGGACGAGATGCTGCGATGGATCGCGACCGGGCAGGGCGCCGAAGGGAACATCGCGCGCTTTCTGCCGCGGGTGCTTGTGGAGTATGGGCTGGTCTTGTTGCTCGCGGCGGCTTCCGCCGGGGTGGGTGCGTTGATCCTGGGATCGCTCCTGCTCGGCTACATGAACGGGTACGTGGGCTGGGTGGTCGCGCACGCGGATCAGGCAGTGCCCCCGATCCAGTCGGCGCTCATCGCGTGGCCGCCCTGGCCGATGGCCCGGGTGATTTCCTTCGTCCTCGCGGGTACCGCAGCAGCGGCGTGGGGATTCCCGCGACTCTACAACCGAGGGGCCACGCGTCCCGCGGTGAAGCCGCTCATCCTTGCCTCGCTGGCATTTCTCGCGATCGACATCGGCTTGAAGTTTTGGCTGGCGCCGGTGTGGCGCGATTTCCTTCGGGGGCTGCTGGGCGCGAGCGCGGGGATCGAGGCGGGAGGGAGCGGCTGAGCCTTATCGGCTCAGCCGCTCGAGTGAAGCAGACCGAGTTATTTCAGAATAGTCAGCGATCCAGAATCCTGCGCCGACGGGGTCTCGACCCTCAGGAAATACCGTCCGGACGAAAGCGGCTGTCCGTTCGAGCCACGGCCGTCGAAGCGGATGTCGTGATCTCCGGCGGGGTAATTCGATTCGTCCATCACCGTGCGCACGAGACGCCCGTTCAAGTCGTAGACGCGCACCCTCAAGTATCCAGGCTCCGTCGTGATCAAGCTGATCACGGTCTCCGGATTCATCGGATTGGGGGCGACCCGCCGCACCACCTTCGCCCGCTCCGGCCAGATCTCCGCATTGACCATCGCATGCACCGATCCACCACCGACCAGCTCGGCCGACAGGTCCATGTTGAGGGAGGTCTTATCCGCGACGCATGAGAAGAGCGCCCGGAGATCCTCCTTGGCGAACTCCATGCGAATTTCCGCGACGTTGTTGCGGTCGCGGTCGGACCCAAGGGACGTACGGTCCTGGATGGGTCGGATGAAGTCGACCGTTCCACAGCCCGCGGGCACCGTGAGCTTCAAGCTCGAAAGATCGACCGAGCCGATATCGAAGGATCCCGCCACAGGCTCGAGGTAAAACGTCTCACGCGGCTTGCCGGTCTGGAGCTTGATCGAACCGTCCGTGAAGGCGCGCGCCTGATAGAACGTGCCCACGTCCGCGGACGTGGTGTCGGTGGACGCGAGGGATCCGTCGCTGGCCGTGAGCGACACGTGATAGTGCCCCACCTCGGAATAGGCGTGCGACGCCGCGACACCCGCTCCCTGCGAGCCGTCGCCGAACGTCCAGGAGAACGTGAGCGCGTCACCGTCGGGGTCGGAGGACCCGGACGCGCTCATCGCGACCGATATGCCGACGACTCCCGAGTACGGTCCGCCCGCGGAGGCGAGCGGCGCGCGGTTCACCGCGTTGACCGTGACCTGAACCGAAACATCCGCCGATCGGGTCGCATCGAGTGCATCGCTCGCCCTCAGATTGAGGGTGTGGCTGCCCGCGGCTCCGTTGCTCGCGACCACGTGGAGAAGCCCCGTGCCGCCGCCCTGGTCGGTCAAGGTCACCGTGAGCGAGGGAGGTATTCCCGAGCTGAGCAGCGATAGTACTGGCGCCGCCGTGCCGCATTCCTGATCAGGATCGGAAGCGTAAACCGTGAGGTCGGCCGCGGCCCCTTCGTTCAAGGCGAGCGCATACCCACCCGTGGGGACGGTCCAGGCAGGCGTCCGATTCACGTCGGTCACGTTGATCGTAAAGCTCTCGTTGTCGGAGTTGAAACCGTCGCTCACCGCGACGGTCGCGGGGTAGCTGCCCGAAGCGCAGTAGCTCGGGGCGAGCGTGAGATTCGCCGACGCCACGCCGGGCCCGCTTCCGGTCGGAGAGACCGAGGCAAATCCGGGCACCGACACGGTCCAGGTCATGACGTCCAGGTCCGCATCGCTGGCCGAGAGACCCACGGTTGCCACGGCGCCTTCCGCAACGGTCTGGTTTCCGATCGGGGCGAGCACCGGAGGGTTTGCGCTCTGGAGCGCGAAAACCGTGATCGAGAAGGTTTCGGAATCGGTGAGGCTCCCATCCGACACGGTCACGGTCATCGACGTGGTGCCTGTAGGCTCGTTGGCCGGAGGCGCCAGCCAAATCGAGGCGGTTCCATTGCCGTTATCGGTAAACGTTCCATACGAAGGAAGGCCGACCTGGGTGTAGCTCAGGTTATCGCCGTCCGGATCATCGCCGGAGACGTTGATGCCGGCCTGAGATCCCCGCTCGATCGAGCGGTCGCCGATCGGGTCAAGGACCGGCGCGTTGTTGACGTTCAAAACGTCGATCCGGACCGACTTGGTATCCCGGCCTCCGAATGTGTCATCGGCGGTGAACGCGGGGAGATAGCTCCCCGCCTGGAACATGCTCGGGGTCCACATGAAGGTCCCTGTGTTGTCGTGATTGTCGCGGAATGTCGCGCCCGCGGGCATTCCTGAAGCCCGGAAGAAAATGGGCTGACCGTCCGGATCAGTCGCGGAGACCGAGAAGGTCAGAAGCGCCCCTTCGTTGACCGTCTGCGGACCCGGGACCGTGATCGTAGGTGGCGCAGCCGCGCAAGGCGCGGGCGTGAAAACCACGCCAATGCCTGCGCCAAACGCGAGGCAAAGTGATGTCGCGAAGAGACGAGCAAAGGCACGG
>DASXTQ010000040.1:0-5314 GCA_036505295.1 Candidatus Eiseniibacteriota bacterium | reverse complement strand
GCCAGCGATCCCGCGGCCGCGGTGGGCACGGTGCGCGCGCAGGTCCAGTCGCTCGACGCGCGCATGCCCATCACCAACGTGCTGACCATCCGCGAGCTCTTCGATCAGGTCCTCTGGGCGCCCCGCATGTCGGCGAGCCTGCTCGGCGCCTTCGCGGCCCTGGCCCTCGCGCTGGCCGCCATCGGCGTGCACGGCGTCGTCTCCTACTCCGTCGCGGAGCGGACGCAGGAGTTCGGCATCCGGATGGCCATGGGCGCGCGCCCGGTGGACATGCTGAAGATGGTGCTGCGGCAGACGATGCTCACCGCGGCCATCGGGGCCGGCATCGCCCTCTTCGTCGCCTACGCCGCGACCCGGGGCCTGGGCAACCTCCTCATCGGGGTGCCCGCGGGAGATCCCGTCACCTTCGGGGGCACGCTCGCGGTGATCCTCGCCGCCGCCCTGGCGGCCAGCGCCTGGCCGGCCTGGCGCGCCTCGCGGATCGATCCCCTGGTCGCCTTGAGGTACGACTAGTCCGGGGGGCAAAAGGATACGGGTAGGCGGTTCCGCGGCCGCTGTCGCCAGAACCTGCGGCGTAGAGCCACCAGCGCCAGCCGACCGTCGGCGCCGCGTCGAGGCTCTCATTCTCGAAGCCCCTGGAAGAGCAATGGTTCCCGCGGTGTCGCGTGCTCGAGAACCGCTGGCATGTCTCGTGGAATGGGGAACGGACGAGCCGATGGACGCACGTCCGGGGCGCCCGCGCTCGTGTGGGAGGCGGGACTTCAGGAGGTGAGAGATGAGCGATCAGTGCTCGGCCGAACCGCTGAGGCCAGCATCGGTGAGCCCGATGCGACTGGAGACGTCACGACCGCAATCGCGCCTGCGCTGACTTCGTGGGCCCGGTAATGCAGTCACTGCATACAATGCTATCATTGCATCCATCGGGAGCCGGCATGGCGGTCATAACGATTCGAAATCTCGACGAGCATACGAAGGCGCGGTTGCGCGTGAGGGCGGCGCGGCATGGCCGCTCGATGGAGGAGGAGGCCCGTACCCTGCTGAGGGCCGCTCTCACCGAGGACGCCGCCACCGCCGGCAATCTGGCCGAGGCGATCCGCGCGCGCTTTCGGCCGCTCGGCGGAATCGAGCTTCGCCTTCCTGCCCGTGAGCCGATGCGTGAACCGCCAAAGCCCGGCCGATGACGATCCTCGATACAAACATCCTGTCGGAGCTGATGAGGCCCAAGCCTTCCGAGACGGTCGTGGGCTGGCTTGGCGCTCAGCCCGCGGCCAGTCTCTACACGACCAGCATCACCCAGGCCGAGATTCTCCACGGCCTGATGCTGCTTCCGGAGGGACGGCGACGCAGCGCGTTCGAAGCGGCGGCCACGTCCATGTTCAGGGAGGACTTCGCCGGGCGCATCCTTTCGTTCGGCACCGACGCGGCGCTGCCATACGCCCGCATCGCTTCCGAGCGGCGCCGAGCGGGGCGCCCCATCTCCCATTTCGATGCTCAGATCGCGGCGATCGCGCGTTCGACCGGAGCAACGCTCGCGACCCGCAACGCTCGGGACTTTGACGGCTGCGGCGTCTCCGTCATCGACCCCTGGAAGGGCTGAGCGCGGCGATGACCGTCGGCTGAGAACAACATCTGGTTGGCGTTACCAATCTACTCGTTCTGGAACGACTACGCGGAGGAGAGAACGCCCGCTTCGATCAGCCGTCCTTCTCCTGGCTGTTCTGACGAAGCGTCCGCCCAAACGGAATCAAACGACACAACACCCGCTGAATCCACGGGCAAGACCGATCGCGAGAGCGAGAGCTAGGCGGTTTGGCCGGGGGTGATCCGGTTGGACTGGTAACATCGGTGGTAACTAAGCCCACTTGGAACACCGTCGATTCGCGCCGGCCGACAGCCATGATGAACGTATAGAAAACCACTCCCGGAGGATCAGCGACTTACGCGCGAACACTGACGCGGGCAACGGCCGGGCAACGGATTTCAGGGCAAGCGGACGGGTGGTCAAGACGGCTCGCGATGGCCTCGCATTGCCCTCGGCCGCCCCGATCGCGAGGGCGGAGGCATCGCGCCGCCCTCCTCCGATTCCGACACGCAGGAGGCCGCAGCCGCTTCGACAATTCGGTCCCACGAGAGGTCATTGACAGCGACGGTTTGAAACGGGATGTTCGTGACCCCCGAGCAAAGGCTGGATCTAGCTGGCCCAGCTTCAGTGGCGGGCGCTCAGACCCTCAGAAATATCAGGCGCGACGTTGGAGCGCGGACCGGGTGCAAGGACAAACAATCGGTGCCGTCCACACTCAATGGTCGTGCGCCAGCCTTCCACCGCCGATTCGGCACCCGTCGAGATCGTGCAGTTGTGCACGCCCCCGCGAGTTACTGACTCGACGGCTTCGCGCAAGGCACGCGCGAACGCGCCCGCCGTCTGGTCGTCGTCGGGACCCCAATGCTTGTTCACGCCCGTCAGCTTTTCCGCGCTGAAGATCACTTGGCCCACGAGGTACGATCCATCTCGGCGGGTGACGGCCCAGTGTCCCGGAGAGAAGTCCAAATGCGTGAGGGTGTAGACGACTCCGAGCTTGCGGAGCGCGTCTCCTTGGGACATTCCAAGTTCAAGCTGAATGCCGCCGAGAAGGATCGTGTCGTCGGGATCCTGAGTACGCGCCGAAGGGACGGCGCCCATTATCACCGAACAGAGTCCGATGACTGCTTGCCGGATCTTGTTTCGCATGCGGCCTCCGCCTCTCTCACCTGAACCGGAACCGTGTCCCGTCGGGGAAACCCCACGTGGCTTTGCGGGACTTCGGGTCGACCTCGATGCGCCCGGCCCTCTCCATCGGGATCAGGAGCGGTTTCTTGAGATGGCCCGTGTGGAAGTCCGTCCTGTCTGACGAGACGAAGGCGGCCACGTCCTCGATGGTGGTCCACTTGCCGTTGAACTCCGCGAGCAGTGCATCGCGCAGCGGCGTGACGTCCGGTGGCGGGGCTCCGAACGCGAGCTGAGGGTCGCGGCGGCCGTGGAATGCGAAGTCCCCGAAAGGAGCCACGTTCCACATGGCCTTCTTCATCACGTCAGAGCCCTTCTCATGCTGCGTCGCGAAGAACAGCGAGTAGACGTTCCGCCCCTTGCGATGCAGGTCGAAGCGCAAGACGTGCTTCGCGCCCGCCTTCCTTAGCTGATTTTCGTAGAGGCCGAGGAGGAAGTCCCGCTTAGCATCGCCCGTGAGGTCGAGCGCCTTCCTCCACTCGTCGGTCCCGTACAGCGGCGTCAGGATCGCGGCGAACTCCTCCGTGCTCTTGAAGCGGTCGATCCACTCGTACATGAACGAGATGTAGAGCTCGACCTTCCCGCCCCCGAGCAGCTTGGTGAGCACGTCGAGCGGGTAGTCCTTCACGCCGAACGGGTCGACCATCACGAAGGCGGGAGCCATGCGCCTGCCCGTCGGGATCGTTGCGAGCACGTTCTGCATCGCAGTCGCGAAGTCACCGGTTACCACGTCGACCTCCACCTTGCCCGGCAGCTTCGGTGCCCGCTGGATCAGCTCCTTTAGGCTCGCGACGCGGTCCTGATCCTTCTCCACGAACAGGAACACCACGTTGCCGGTCGAGCGGAAGTTGGGGGCCAGGTAGAGATAGCTCTCCCGATACGTCTCCATCGCGATCACCGGCGAACCCGGCTCCCCTTTGCTGTAGACGCCCGGCCCGGCGAACCCGTCGACGAACACGAGGCGCAGGCCGACCCTAGACATGATGGGAAACCACGCCTTCAGGTACTCGCGCAACACGTTGTGCTTCGCGGGCGTGTGCGCGTCTATCTCCCAGACCGTCGTCCGCGGAGCTGTCACGGTCAGATGATCGGTAGCGCGAGCTGCCGCATCGCGGCGTCCCGCTCGTCGCGGGAAGGCACCGAACCGGCCGGGCGCGGCGGGAGCGCGTTGTACGTGCGGCCGTCGAGGCTCCTACCCGTGCGCCGCTTGTCCCTCCCGCCCCACTGCTTGAAGAAGAACGGGACCCTCGCGCGATAGCACTGCTCGCGGATGTTGCGGACCCACTCTGGTCGGATAGGGCGGGCTCCCGCGCCGCTCTCGCCGCCGACGATGACCCACCCTATCGACGTGAGATCGACCGGACCCAAGTCCTCCAGCAACGGCTCTATGGAGAGGAACCGGACGAAGGCGGGGGAGTCGCGGAGATGCTGCACTCGCGGGAGGCCGTGCTTCTTGTTTTCGACGCTCACGCCCCACCACACGTTGCGCGCCGCGGATGCGAAGCGCAGCCGTCCCCGGAGCAGGTCGCGCATCCGCTTCGACCGCTTCGTCAGCACTTGGAAGGTGTGCCACCTCGCCATGACCATCACGCGGCCCACGCCCTCGATGTACTCGTCCGGGACGGTCTCATGGAAGAGGTCGCTCATGGAGTTGACGAACACCATGCGCGGCGTCCTCCAATGCAGCGGCTCCGTCAGCTTCTCGGGCACTAGGCGGGGGTCGAATCCTTGCTCATAGGGATGGCCTGGCACGCCCCGGAACCGCTCGGCGAATGTCTCGGCGTAGCAGCGAGCGCACCCCGGGCTGATCTTCGTACAGCCCCGGACTGGGTTCCACGTCGAATCCGTCCACTCGATGCTGGAATGCTCGCTCATCCTGTCCGAATGGTAGCTCGGTCGACGGCCAGGACGGGGCCGCCCGCCCGGAGGCGCGGGCGCATATCCATCGCGTGGACGGTCGCAGCCGTAGCATCGAGGACGCGAACCTCCGCCGCGCGCTGGCGATCCTGACGCCGCCGAGCCCGTTCCGCCTGCGCTCGGCCGCCGCGATCTGAGTCCATTTCCTCACGCGCACACCTCGGCCATCCCTTCCGTGACCCTTATGTCGCGGAATGCTGGCGGCCCTGTTGTGGTCCTTCGGTTACGGCGGGGTGTGCGTGATGGGCTGCCCGGTCCCGCTCCCGCGGGTTCGCGCCGGGCTGCCACTGACGGGCGCTCTTTGTGCGGCGTCACTTCGCGGACCAGGACGTAGGCCGAGACGCAGGATCGACTACCTGCCCGGAGCCTGGAAGACCGCGCCGACCCATGAGGTCCGAGTGCGGAACAGAGCCCTTTCACCTGCCCACCACTACCGCCGTCAACGGCCTTCCTCCCGGAACGGTTGGAGGCGGACTCCAGCGCACCCGGGGCTTCCCTACCAAAGCCCCGGCCCCGCGGATCGGTTGACCTCGGTGGACGGTCAAAACCGGCCACTGATGGACACTTGAAAACCGGCCACCACGGATAGCGGACCGAGACGTTGACGAAGGCGTGTGGAACGTGATCCACCGC
>DASXTQ010000039.1:0-18997 GCA_036505295.1 Candidatus Eiseniibacteriota bacterium | reverse complement strand
ATCCGATGGGGGATTGGAAGTAATAGCTCATCGGGTAGTGCAGGAAATTCGAGACCCGGCTCGTGTAGAGACACGCGAAGTCCTTGAGCTGGTGCCCGAAGCGGCTCGATTCGTTTCCCTCGCGGAAGATCGAGCCCCAGTATTGGTTGTACGCCCGGTCGAGCTTCACTCTCAGCCCTTCGATTTCAGGCTCCAGGTCGAGGCACCGCTCCTCGATGCGCGCGATTTCCCCTGGAATCGCCTCAATCCGAGCCGCGATTTCCTGGCGCCTCACCGGATCGGCCCCGTCGTTCTCGCCTAAGATGAGCGTGAGGCGGCGTACCTCGCGACCGAGCGCGGCCTGGTCGATCTCCAGGTGGTGGCGCTCCGCGGAGAGCCGGGCCAAGCGGTCGAAATCCTTCGCCAAGTCCTGCGTGACGCGGATCTCACGGTCCAGCTCGGGCACGAGCATGGCGGTGCGCCATCCGAGAGCTTTCTTCGAAAGCAGGATGTCCCCGTACGTGTGGTCACCGAAGTAGAGGATCTGGTCCCCCGCGGCGCTGAGCGTTCGCTCGAGGTACGCGCCGTTCGCTCCGCGAACGACATGCATCGGGGCAGGAAGGGATGAGGCATCCGCCACCGGCTCCGGCGGCGAGTTGGCCGCGAAGAAGGAGGGCTTTCGCGATTCCACCACAACGAGGTCGAAAATCTCGGCCCAGTGAGACGGCGCGCCGCGCCCGCGTTGGAGCAGGTGCTTGAGGAGCGCATCGGCGTAGGTCCAGTCGCTGTTCGTGAGGAGGAAGAGCTTTTTCCCTCCGCGGCGAAACTCCTCGAGGACGGTGCGCAGCTCGTGGTCGATCCGGATGTACCGGTCGAGGTTCGCGGTGATGACCGATTTCAAGCTCCCGTCCCGATGCGCCTCGTCGATCATCTCCCGCACGTCGTTGTGGACCTGGGTGTAGTCGGGTCTCTTCTGTCCCGTCCGCTCGAGCAGCTCGATGACGCACACGAAGAGATACACCTCGGGGAGATGGAACAGCGTGTCCACGGACGCGTAGTTCTCGTGGCTGAGCCTGATTCGCGATGACCGGTAGGCGCGCTCCCGGTCCTCCGAGCGGAGCTCCCTCAACCCGTGGTGCCCGCGCGACACGAAATTGAAATAGTCCATCTTCAACAGATTGCCGCGCTTCTTGTCGACCACCAGCCCGCGAATCACGAAGTCGGGATCGTATTTCAGGTCGAGGATCTCGCTCGGGTACTGCTTCGATTCCACGAGCTTCCGCTTCGTGAGATCGAACGCCAGCTCCTCCACCGGCACGGGATCGTAGTGCGCGAGGGTATGATCGAGATCGAATCCGATCGCGTGGATCTTGGAGAGCCTGAGGTTTCGATTCACGAACACTCGGTGCCGCCGTGGGATCCGGTGCTCGCGGTAGCGCAGGGCTCGTACGGAGGGTTCTTGCTCCGTCGTGGGGCTCTTCGTAGCGGACATAGCGGCATTGTAGGCGACTTGACGGCGGTTCGGCCACTCTCTACTGTGCGTGGATGAATCTGTGTGTCTACGAGGATATCGAGGCCGCCGCGTTCGGCCCGCTCACGCTTTTGCGGCCGGTATTCGCCCTCCGGTGCGGAATTTTCACCCTGGCCGAAAAACTGGCGCTCGCGTTCCCCGAATCGCGGCTCCATTTTCTGGTGCGTCCCCACCTCGAGGAATGGACGCGCCAGCTCTATCCCGACGCCCAGCTGTCCGACCTGCCCGCGGAAGAGACCCTGTTCATCAACGGGCGGCTCTGCATGACGGACGACGAGGTGCTGCATTTCCTCGCGGCCTCACCCCAGGAAGTGAGCTACATCTCGCAGGGCATTCTCTTCGCGGCAAAGGTCCGCGGTGAGCGCGTGAAGCACGTCGTGCGCCACCTGCGCGAAGGGGACCCCGACCGGGCCTTCGAGGATGTTCGATTCCCGGCGGAGGTGCAGGCGTTTCTCGCGCGCTCCGGGGCGGATCTCATCCGGTGGAGTCCCCGCCAAATCCTTCAAGATTCGCGGTACCTCTTCGAAGGGGGCGTCATACAGGGCGCCGTGGAATCAGGGGCGCACCTGCTCAAGGCCGAGGCGATCCACGTGGCGCGCGGCTCCCGCGTGATGGCGGGCGCGGTTCTCAACGCCGAGGGGGGACCGATCGTCGTGCGCGAGAACGCGACCGTGGAGCCGCTCGCCTATGTGGAAGGCCCCGCCGCGGTGGGCGAGGGGGCGATCGTCCGCGCCGGCGCGAAGATCCGAGGCGGCACGTCGATTGGTCCCGTCTGCCGCGTCGGAGGCGAGGTTGCCGAGACGGTGTTCCAGGGCTATGCGAACAAGCAGCACGACGGCTTCCTGGGCCATTCCTTCGTGGGTGAGTGGGTGAATCTGGGCGCCAACACGAACAACAGCGATCTCAAGAACACGTACACCAACGTGCGAACCTTCCGGTCGGCGCGGGACTTCCTCGAGAAGAAGGGAGAGGATTCCGGACAGCTCATGCTGGGGCTCCAGATCGGGGATTTCACGAAGACCGGAATCAGTACGTCCTTCACGACGGGTGCGTCGGTCGGGATCGGCTGCAATCTGTACGGCACGGAGATGATGCCAGCGTACGTTCCGTCGTTCGTCTGGGGGACGCCCGGTGCGTTCCAGGAACATCGTATCGACCCCATGGTGGCCACCGCCGAGCGCGCCATGGAGCGCCGCAAAGTCGCCCTCGCGACCGAGCTGGACTCGCTTCTCCGCCGCGCTCACGAGGAAACGCGAAACGATCGCGAGCTTTTCCTCGACGCGATGGGGAGCACCCGCCGGGAGCCTCAAGCGTGAGATGGGACCGGGGCGGCGTTCGCCCGTTCGTGATCGGCGGATCCGCCACTCCCGCCATTCGTGGCCTCCTCGTCGCCAACGTCGCGATATTCCTGTTCCAGACCATCGCGCGGGCGTTGGTCCAGGTGCGGATCGAGCGTCTCTTCGGGCTCGTCCCCTACGACGTGGTCCACCACCTCTTCTTGTGGCAGCTCGCCACGTACATGTTTCTACACGGCGGGTTCTTCCACATCGCGTTCAATCTGCTCGCGTTGTGGATGTTCGGGACGGAGCTGGAGTCGCTCTGGGGAACGCGCAAGTTCCTGCGCTTCTACTTCATCACCGGAATCGGAGCCGCGGTCATGACCACCCTCGTCGGGCCGAACAGCTACACGGTCACGATCGGCGCTTCGGGGGCGATTTACGGGCTTCTGGCGGCCTACGGGCTACTTTTTCCGGACCGGATCATCCTGCTCTATTTCGTGCTCCCCATCCGAGCGAAGTACCTCGTTCTGATTCTCGGGCTAATCACGTTCTGGTCCAGCATCTCGGCCACCGGCGGCGGCGGCGTCGCGCACGTGGCGCACCTGGGCGGGATGATCTTCGGCTGGCTCTATTTGCGCGGGCCGAAATGGCCCAAGCTGGGGAATCCGCTCGGCGGGACGTACCGCCGGTGGAAGCGGAATCGCCTCAGGAAGAAGTTTCAGGTTTACTACCAGCGCACTCGCGGAGACGAGAGGGGTCCCGAGGACGACCGGCGTTAAGACGCCTGTCGGGGAGGGTGACCGGCCTCAGGATTTTCCCGTCATGAGCGACGCCATCACCTCATCCAGCACTTCCTTGGGCGGACGTACACGCTCGAGCGGCAGGCCCGCGAGGGCGTCCTCCGCCAGGCGCAGATCCTGGTCGAAGGGCTCCTTGTCCGGATCGAGATAGAGAATCCCGGTCACGAACTTATCCTCCTGCCTGCCGTGGTGGATCGTCTGGAGCGCGAGCAGGGCGTCGCCGGGATCGTAGTCCTCTCCCAGTTTCTTCAGCGTGATCCGCGAGCCGTCGTGCAAGGTCACCTCACGGCTTTCCCCCGGCGCGTAATCCACCTCGATGTTTTCATAGCGCGGAATGAACGTGATGTCGTGGAGCGGCGCGTCGTGCTCCTTCACGTTCAGGTAGCTCTTGGTCGAGCCCTCGTGGTTATTGAACGTGACGCAGGGACTGATCACGTCGACGACGGCCGTGCCGCGATGCGACAGGGCGGCCCTGAGAATCGGCCGGAGCTGCTTCGGGTCGCCCGAGAAGGAGCGCGCGACGAACCCGCATCCCAACTCGATCGCCAGAGCGCACACGTCGATGGGCATGAGCTCGTTCACCCGCCCCGATTTGGCTTTGGTCCCGACATCGGCGGTCGCGGAGAACTGTCCCTTGGTGAGCCCATAGACGCCGTTGTTCTCCACGATATAGAGGAGCGGCACGTTGCGACGCACGAGGTGAAGGAATTGCCCCAGGCCGATCGATGCGGTGTCGCCGTCCCCCGAGACCCCGAGCAGCGTCAGCGCTCGATTCGCGACGAACACGCCCGTCGCGATGGACGGCATCCGCCCGTGAACGGCGTTGAACCCGTGGGAGCGGCTCAGGAAGTACGCTGGGGTCTTGCTCGAGCACCCGATACCGGAGAGCTTTGCCACGCGGTGCGGCTCGATCCCGGCCTCGAAGGCGGCCTGGATAATGCTGCCCGTGATCGCGTCGTGCCCGCAGCCGGGGCATAGCGTGGACTTGGCGCCCCGATAGTCGGCGACGGTGAGCCCGATCCGGTTCTTGCCGTTCGTTTCGACCGGTGTCACCGCGTCAGCACCTCCACGCGCTCCCGCTCCTTGATCCGCTCGACGACCGACTCGGCATCGATGGGAAGCCCGTCGTAATGGAGGACCGGGCGGAGCTTCGTGGCCAGGTCCGGGTACTCCATGCTCAGAAGCGACGCCATCTGGGCGTCGCGATTCTGCTCTACGACGTACACGCGGTCGTAGGCCCGGATGAAGCTCCGTACGTCGTTCGTGAATGGGACCGCTTTGAGGAGCAGGTAACTCGTCTTGAGCCCGTCGGCCGAGAGAAGGTCGCGCGCCTCCACGATCGCCCAGTGGCTCGAGCCGAAACCGAGGATTCCCACCTCCGCGCCCGGGACGCGATCCACGACCGGCGGCGGCACGAACGACCGCGCGGTCTCGTATTTCTTCGCGAGGCGGTCCATGACGCGGGCATAGGTTTCGGCGCTCTCCGTGTAGGCCGCCTTCTCATCGTGTCCCGACCCGCGCGTGAAATAGCCGGCGAGAGGATGGTCGGTGCCGGGCAGCGTGCGGTACGGGATTCCGTCGCCGTCCTTGTCGCGGTATCGCTCGAACGTGGCCACCTTGGCGAGATCCTCGGCCGCAAGCACCTTCCCGCGATCCCA
This sequence comes from Candidatus Eiseniibacteriota bacterium, assembly GCA_036505295.1. GTDB lineage: Bacteria > Eisenbacteria > RBG-16-71-46 > SZUA-252 > SZUA-252 > WS-7. The sequence continues at coordinate 13,749 of DASXTQ010000039.1, read as the reverse complement.
CGGCTTCTCCGGGTAGTGGAACGGTTCGGACATCCACACGTTCATCCCGATATCGAGATCGGACATCACGAAGACCGGCGTCTGGAACCGCTCCGCGAGATCGAACGCTTTCATCCCGAACTCGTAGCAATCCTCGACCGTGGCGGGGAGCAGGAGGATGTGCTTGGTGTCCCCATGCGACAGAAAGGCGGCGGATAGAAGATCGGCCTGCGACGTCCGAGTCGGGAGACCTGTGCTCGGTCCCACGCGCTGGATGTCCCAGATCACCGCGGGCACCTCGGCGTAGTAGGCGAAGCCCGTGAACTCGGTCATGAGCGAAAGCCCCGGTCCCGAGGTCGTCGTCATCGCGCGAGCTCCGGTCCAGGAAGCCCCGAGGACCATTCCGATCGCCGCGATTTCGTCCTCCGCCTGGATCACCGCGAAGGTCCCCTCCCCGGTCTTGGGATCACGGCGGTAGCGCTCGAGGTACCCCTGGAGCGACTCCGCGAGGCTCGACGACGGCGTAATCGGATACCACGAGAGGAAGGTGACGCCTCCGAACATCGCTCCGAGCGCCGCGGCCTGGTTCCCCTCGATGAGAATCTTGCCCGAGGTTTTTCCCCGGCGCTCCACCCGGAAGGGCGCGGGCTTGAGATGCTGCGCGGCATACTCCGCCCCGGCTTTCACGGCGGCCCGGTTCATGTCGAGCGCCTTTGGCTTCCTGCCGAGCTGGGCGCTCAGCGACCGGTCCACTTCATCGGGGTCGATCCCAAGGACGTGGGCCACGACGCCGACATAGACCAAGTTGATGACGAGCTTCCGGAGCTTCGCGTCCGGAACGAGGGGCTCGACCAACTTGTTGAACGGGATCTTGTAGACCGTTCGGTCCTCGGGGATGCGTGGCAAGGGAACGCCCTCGTTCAGGATGAGAATCGAGCCCGGCCCCATGGCGGAGACGTCTTCCACCGAGGTCTCCGGGTTCATCGCCACCAGAACGTCGTTTCGTCGTTTCCGGGCGACGTAGCCTCGCTCGCTCACGCGTATCGTGAACCAGGTCGGGAGCCCCGCGATGTTCGATGGAAAGAGATTCTTGCCGGAAACGGGCACGCCCATCTGAAGGATGGCCCGAATCAACGTGGTATTCGCCGTCTGGCTTCCGGAGCCGTTTACCGTAGCCACCTGAATGCTGAAGTCGTTATTCGTCGCCGACAAAGGGTTCTCCGCCTCGTTGTATCCCGGTCGATCCGAGCAGGTCATTCTCGCCCGCCCCCCCGACAGGGTCAAGCTCGTTTCCCGTATCACGTTGTGGGATTGTTTGCTTTGCTTGCTCCGTTCGTGTATCTCACCCGCTTCCCCATGGCATCTAAGATGCATGGCGGAAGCTCTTGACCCAGGGAAATTGGCGTCCCAATAATCATCGGCTATGAGTGTTCGAACCGTACCTGAACCCTATCTTCGTCTGGATGAGGAGGTTCTGGCCGAACGGATCCGCGCGGCCAAGGAAGCGCTTGGCCGAAAGCTCGCGATCCTCGGCCACCACTACCAGCGCGACGACGTGATCGAGCACGCCGATATTACCGGCGATTCCCTCAAGCTCGCGCGGCTCGGCTCGGAGCGGACCGATGCGGAGTTCCTCGTCTTCTGCGGCGTCCACTTCATGGCGGAGAGCGCCGACATCCTGCGCGGTCCCAACCAGACCGTCCTCCTTCCGGATCTCAATGCCGGATGCTCCATGGCCGATATGGCGCCCACCGAAGACGTGTTGCTCGCCGGCGACACGCTGGATCGGCTCGGGATCCGCTCGGTCATGCCGATTACCTACATGAACTCGACCGCGGAGTTGAAGGCGTATTGCGGCGAGCGGGGCGGAGCCGTGTGCACCTCGTCGAACGCGAAAGCGATCTTCGAATGGGGATTCGCCCTCCGGGAGAAGATCTTTTTTTTCCCGGACGAGCACTTGGGGAGGAACACGGCGGCAAGGATGGGCATCCCGCTCGAATCGCTCGTCGTGTGGGATCCGGCAAAGGAGCAGGGAGGGCTCACGGCGGACGAGCTCGGGCGCGCCCGGGTCATTCTCTGGAAGGGATGCTGCTCGGTGCACACCAAATTCCAGCTCCGCCACGTCCATGAGCGCCGCGCCGAGGATCTGTCTGTCCGAATCCTCGTTCATCCGGAAGTTCCCTACGAGGTCGCTCAAGCAGCCGACGAGGTCGGCTCGACGGAGCACATCATCCGCGTCCTGGCCGAGGCTCCCGCCGGGAGCCGCTGGGCTGTGGGGACGGAATATCACCTCGTGAACAGGCTCGCCCGGCAGCACCGGGACAAGGGGATCGCGATCCTCTCGAAGGATTTTTGCCTCTGCGCTACGATGTACCGGATTTCCCCCCAGAACCTCCTTTGGGTTCTGGAGAGTCTACTGGAGGGGAACGCGGTGAATCCCATCCGCGTTCGGGACCCTGTGAAGCATTGGGCGCACGTCGCTCTGGACCGCATGCTCGAGGTCCATTAGACTGAGGCGAGCAACGTTCCACGAGTCGGAGGTTCCGTGACGTACGTAATCGTCAAAGATATCTGCGAAGGCGAAAGCTCTTGTGTGGATGTCTGCCCCGTCGACTGCATCAAGAAGGGGGAGGGGCAGAACGCCAAAGGGACCGCCTGGTTCTTCGTCGTGGCAGAAGACTGCGTCAGCTGCAACGCCTGCCTTGAGGCTTGCCCCGTCGAGGGAGCCGTCCTACCAGACTAGGGGCCCGCGCCTCTCCGTCTAAGCCTACGCTTCACAGCACCTTCCCGGCCGGAGTACGCCCGCGCGGCGGTGCCTATCGCCTTCCCGCAACCCGCCATCGGGCGGGGTACCATCGCTCAAGAATCCGCCGCCCCATTCCGATAGCTGATCTATGGATTGCGCCGCGGTTAAGCCGAAGATGGAAGCCCTCGTTCGAGGCACGCTCCCGGACGCCGAGAAGGTGCTCGCGGAGCAGCACATCGAAACCTGCGAAGGATGCCGCCTTGAGCTCGAGCTGGTGCGCGCGATTGGTTCGCAGGAAAAACCTGCCGCCGTGGGTCAGGCAGACTGGACGCTGGATCGGATTTTCGGCGCGGAGCGCCAGGAGGGCGGGCCGTCGCGAGCGGCACCGGCGCCTGGGTCCGGATCCGCGCCGTCTGATCAGAGCGGCAGCGCCCCCACCGCAGATCTCTTCGGGGAGGAACCGTCCGCGGCCGAGACGATGGATAAGGCTCAAGTTCCGAGCGCCGACGCGGCACCGGATGCGCAATCCAACGCGGATGGCGATCCCATGAGCCAGGGGCCGTCTTCCTGGGCGTTCGAGCCCGCCGACGCGAAGGCGGATCGCAAGCCACCGGAGGAGAGCCTGTTTTTCGCACAAGAGGCCCTCGCGCGCCGGAGAGCAGGCGGCAAGAAGGGATCGAATCTACGGGTCATTCTGTGGGGGACGGGCGTCGTGGTCGGGGCTATCCTCCTGGCCATTTCCTCCTGGGTCGTGCTTCACATGGCCCCGAGCGACGCCGACAGGACCCCCGTTCCGTCAGGTGCAAACGAGGACTCGGCGGCGGCAACACCGGACCAGATCCCTGCGGAGCAAGTACCCGAACAGCCTGTCGCACCGGAACCGGCACCGTCGGCGACAACCCAGGAGGTACCGGCGCCCAGCGCGCCGCCTCCCGGAACGGTCTCCTCGGATCGGACCGGGGTGGGTGCCGGCGCCGCCGCCCCTTACGTGCGCGAGCAGAGAACCTCGGCTTCTTCCGCACCGCAGCCGTCGCCGCTCCCCCGACCGGGGACGCTTGCGCCGGCGCCGGCCACAGCCGCGACCAAGCAGGCACCGGCACCGCCCCCGAGGCAGGCCGCGGCCGCGCAGTCCTCGAAGCCTTCGGCGCCGCCGAGCGCTTCCGCTTCCGGCGCATCCGGCGAGAGCGAGGAGCCGAATGCGGGATCGGCGGAGGATTCGCCGCCCGAGCCCGACACGCCGGCAGAGAACCCCAGTCGATCTTCCGAGAACGAGGGTGCCGTCGGGCGGCGCGTCCCCGCCACGTCCTGGCTCGCGCCCGGCCCGAAGGACAGCGTGCCGCCTCGAAGCAGCACGACGCCGCCACCGAGCAAGGCCCCGGAGCAGAGCGAGCCTGCCCCGCCCAAGCCCGTCACTGCGATCGACCGGATGCATCAGGCGACCGTGGAGGCGGCGGAGGAAGAGGATTTGGTCGCGCTCCGCCGCCTCCGCGCGACCTGGAAGACGTTCATGTCGAAAATGGGCGTTGGCCCAGATCGGGCGCGCGCGAGGAGAGAGTACGCCGACTGCCTCTGGGCGATTCAAAGCCTCACCGGCAAGCGCTCCGACCAGAAGGACGCGCTCGCCGCCTACCGCGAATACCTCTTGAGCGCGCCCGCCGGCGGCGCCGACAGCCGCTCGGTCTCGCGGCTGCGCCAGCTCGAGGACGCGATCTCCGAAGGGCGCTGAAAACCGCTCCATCCCCGGTGCCGCACGCCGTTTGACTCCCCCTCGGGTTGACGACCGCACGGCTGGGCCGTAGGCTCACCTGCGTGAATCCGAATCCAACCCCGGCGGGAGATCGCCCGGTCCGAGGGCTTCCCGTCGACTTTGGCCGGAGATTCGGGTCGTTCTCGAGGAGCCGCCTGGGATGGGTGCTGGTCGTGCTTCTCTTCGTCTTCGGCTTTCTCGGGTACGACTGGTTCCGGCTCTCCTCGCTCGCTTCATTCCGCTATTCCGGGCAAGGCTGGAAATTCCCGACGCGCGTGTATGCGGACTGGCTCGAGCTCCGCGTCGGAATGCCGCTCGAAAGCTCGTCCCTTCGCCAGGCGCTCGATTGGGCGCGCTATCGCCGCACGACCGGGAAGCCCTACGCGCCGGGGCAGTACCGCATGCGCGGGTCCATCTTCGAGATTTACCTCCGGCCCTTTCTTTACCCGGACCGCGCCGAGCCCGGCTCGCGCACCCTCGTGGAGATCCGCGACGGACTGGTCGCTTCGATCGGAAACGGCTTCACGGAAACGACGCCGCGCGGGCTCCTGCGCATCGATCCGCAGCTCCTCGCCGAATTCTCGGATACGGAGCGTGAGCGCCGCTCCTACATGCCGCTCTCCGCGATCCCGCGCCATGTCGCGCTCGCCGCGGTCGCGAGCGAAGACCGGCGCTTCTTCCGGCACATGGGGCTCGATCTCCTGGGGATCGGACGCGCCACGGCGCGTAACGTAGTCGCGGGATCGGTCGTCGAGGGCGGAAGCACCATCAGCCAGCAGCTCGCCAAGAACGTGTTTCTCTCGCGGAAGCGCACGTTCACCCGGAAGCTTCACGAAGCTCTTCTCGCGTTGATGATCGAGCTCCGCTACTCCAAGGAGCAGATCCTCGAGTTCTACCTCAATCAAATCTACCTCGGTCAGCGAGGAACCTGGAGCGTCTGCGGCGTCGAGGAGGGTGCTCTCTACTACTTCAACAAGCATGCGACCGAGCTGACCCTGGGCGAGGGCGCGCTCTTGGCCGGCATTATCCCCGCGCCGAACCGGCTCTCACCTTACCGGGACGCGGACCTCGCGATCGCGAGGCGGAACGAGGTGCTCGAGGACATGGTCGCGTGCGGGTTCATCTCGCGCGCCGAATCCCAGCGTGCGCGGAAGGCGCAGCTCCGGTTCGCCCCCAATCCGACGCCCACGACCCGCGCCCCGTATTTCGTCGACTACGTCCGGGAGGTCCTCTCGAAGGACATCTCCGAATCGGACCTGAGCACCCGCGGGCTGCTCGTGTTCACAACGCTCGATCCGCGGGTCGAGGAAGCCGCCGAACGATGCGCGCGCGAGGGGGCGCGGGAAGCGGACGTGCGCTCGCCGGTGGGCGGGGCCGGCCGGGACCCGGCGCAGGTCGCGCTGCTCGCAATCGAACCGCAGAATGGAGCGATCCGCGCCATGGTCGGGGGGCGCGACTACCGCGAGAGCCCCTTCAACCGGGCGGTGGAATCACGGCGCCAGCCGGGCTCCGCGTTCAAGCCGTTCGTCTACGTTGCGGCGCTCGACACGCCGTTCTCGGGACGGCGGCCGCCGCTCACCGCGGCGACCCTTCTGGATGACGTGCCCGATTCCTTCCCAACTCCCTTCGGCCTGTGGGCTCCTCACAACTACGAGCACGGGTATTACGGCCGTGTCACCGCGGCCCGCGCCCTCGCGCGCTCGCTCAACGTGGCGACGGTTCGGCTCGAGTTCCTGGTGGGCGTGCCCAAGGTGATGCAGATGGCGCGCGCGCTCGGGATCCAAAGCCAGTTGCGTGAGGTCGCGTCGCTCGCGCTGGGGACGAGCGAGGTGACCCCGCTCGAGCTCACGACCGCGTACGCCACGCTCGCGAACGGTGGCGTGATGGTCAAGCCGAACGCGGTTCGAGCCGTTCTCGACCGCGGAGGAAACCTGATCTGGACATCCAGGCGCGAGACGCGCCGGGTCGTGCGTCCGGAAACGGCGTACCTCGCGACCACGCTGCTCCAAGGGCCGGTGCTGTATGGAACGGCCGCGTCGATCCGGAGCGAGTTCGGATTCACGCGCCCCGCCGCGGGCAAGACCGGCACGACCGACGACGAGAACGACGCGTGGTTCGTCGGCTATACGCCCGATCTCGTGGCGGGGGTCTGGGTCGGGTGTGACCGGAACAGGCGGCTCGGGCTCACCGGGACGCAGGCCGCGGTTCCGATCTGGGCCCGGTTCATGGAAATCGCGCACCGGGGAAAGCCGGTCCGTGATTTCCAGGCGCCTCCGGGTGTGATCGACGTGTGGATCGACGCGGATACGGGCTTCCGCGCCGGCGCCGAATGCGTCCACGTGATGCGGGAGTCGTTCATCCCGACCACCGAGCCCAGGCAGGTCTGCACGGCGTACCACGCGCCGGCCTGGTCCGACTCCCTGCGCCCGGATTCGACCGGGGTTGTCCCAGACAAGGGACCCGGTGACAACGCGCCGGACAACAACGAGGAGCCCGGCGTCAGTCCGCATGAGAAGGCTCCGGACGGAAACGCTCCGGACGGAACCGTCCCGGACGGGAAGGTTCCGGAAGGCAAGGAGCAGGCTCCTCCCGGACTCTAGAGGATTCGCAGCCGCGCTTCACCAGGCGGAGGAGCATGCATGACCTGGATCCGGTGTTTGATCGCGCTCTTGGCTCTCGTCTGGGCCGCGGGACCGGCGCGGGCCGAGGAGGCCACTTCCAGGGCCATCGCCAAGGGCCGCTGGTCGCTCGCGATTTCGCTGCCGAACGGGGGTGGTGGCTCGATGGGCCTATGGAGGATGGTCTCGGCCCGGTCCAACCTCGGGGCCACGATCGGCGTCGAGCATGAGCGGGAAACCATAACCGACGGTCCGGACACCGCGCGCGTCGGCATGGCGACTCAGTTTTGGACGGTCTCCTTGGAGCCGTCCATCAAACGGTACCTCGCGTTGCGCGAGGCAATCTCCCCTTATCTTTTCGGCGGCCTGAAGGGCTCGTATGGCTGGTCCAACGGAGGCGGCTTCTATTTCTCCAACTCGAACCGGTATACGCGGAGCGCGATGCTGCGGGTGGGACTGGGCGCGGACTGGACGCCGCTCGAGGCGATCAGCATCGGGGCGGCCACAGGGATCCTCTGGTCGGAATCCATGACGAGTTATTCCGAACCGGGCGCGCCGAAGCGAAGCGAGTCACAGTTCGACACGATGACAACGTCGCTCACGATGCACCTTTACTTCTGACGCCCTAAAATCGTTCTCCGCCGGCCGCACGCTCGTGTAAACTCGCCTCGTGGTTCCCCGTCCGAATCTCCCCGGCATCTTCCGAGCGCGAGGCGTCGCATGAGCGCTGGATTCGTCCACCTCCACAACCACAGCGATTACTCGCTCCTCGACGGCGCCTGCCGCCTGGACCGCCTGGTCGACCGGGCGAAGGGGCTCGGCATGCCGGCGATCGCGCTCACCGATCACGGCAACCTTTTCGGCACGGTCGAGTTTTACGAAATGGCGAAGGCGGCGGGGCTGAAGCCCATCATCGGGTGCGAAGTCTATGTCGCCCACGGCTCGCGGCTGGACAAGACGCGGAGCGCCGACGGGAAGGGCGCATACGACCACCTCGTCCTGCTCGCGAGAAACCGCGATGGATACAGAAACCTCATGCGGCTCTCCTCGGCCGGATATCTCGAGGGCTTCCATTACAAGCCCCGAATCGACAAGGACCTTCTGTCGCGCCACGCGGAGGGCCTCCTCTGCCTGAGCGCCTGTCTCCGCGGCGAGGTGCCGCAGCTCGTGCTCGCCGGGGATCTCGATGGCGCCGAAAAGGCAGCGGCTTGGTACCGGGACCTCTTCGGCGCGGAGTTCTATTACCTCGAGGTCCAGGACCACGGCATCCCCGAGGAGCGGACGGTGGCGGAGCGTCTGATCGATCTGGGCAAGCGCATGGGGATCCCGATCGTCGCGACCAACGACTGCCATTACCTCGCGCGCGAGGACGCGGAGGCGCACGAGGTTCTCCTCTGCATCCAGACGGGCAAGACCATGCAGGACAAGGACCGCTTCCGATTCGCGACCGACCAGGTGTACGTGAAATCGGCGGAGGAGATGGAGGCGCTCTTTCAGGGCGCGCCCGACGCGATCCGGAATTCCCTCGAGGTCGCTGAGAAATGCGACCTCACGCTCGACACGGAGCGGGTACAGCTGCCGGAGTTCCCACTCCCTCCCGAGTTCCACGAGGCCGAGAGTTACTTGCGCTCCCTCGCTCACGAGGGGCTCGCGCGCCGGTACGGCACGATCCAGCCCGAGATGGAGCAGCGTCTCACGTATGAGCTGGATACGATCTGCCAGGTGGGCTACGCGCGCTACTTCCTCATCGTGCGCGACTTCATCGAATTCGCCCGTGGCAACGGGATCGGCGTGGGTCCGGGGCGCGGCTCCGCGGCGGGAAGCCTCGTCTCGTACGTGCTCGGCATCACCGACATCGATCCGCTCAAATTCAATCTCCTCTTCGAGCGATTCCTGAATCCCGAGCGGATCAGCATGCCCGACATCGACATCGATTTCGACTACGAGAACCGGGGGCGGGTGATCGAATACGTGCTCGAGAAGTACGGCCGCGAGAACGTGACCCAGATCATCACGTTCGGGACCATGGCGGCCCGCGCGGTCGTGCGCGACGTCGGTCGCGCGCTCGGCATGAGCTACGCGGATCAGGATCGCGTGGCGAAGCTGATTCCGGGCGAGCTGGGCATGACGCTCACACGGGCGCTCGAAATCGTGCCGGAGCTTCGGTCGCTCACGCAGCTGGACGAGACCATGGCAAAGCTGATGCGCTGCTCGCTCGCGCTCGAGGGGCTCGCGCGGCACGCGTCCACGCACGCCGCCGGCGTCTTGATCGCGCCGGGGAGACTCTCCGACTACGTGCCGGTCTACCGTTCGAGCAAGGGGGACGTGACGACGCAGTTCGACATGACCTCGCTTGAGAAGATCGGGCTCTTGAAAATGGACTTCCTCGGACTTCGAACGCTGACGGTGCTGGAGGATGCGGCCCGGCTCGCCTCGGAGGGTATGGGAAGCCGGGTCGACCTCAAGGAGATCCCGCTCGACGATGCGGCGACGTACGCGCTCCTGTCCAAGGCGCAGACGATTGGTGTGTTCCAGCTCGAGTCCTCCGGGATGCGGGAGCTCCTGCGTAAAGTAATGCCCGATACGTTCGAAGACATCATCGCGATCAACGCCCTCTTCCGGCCCGGACCGATCCAAAGCGGGATGCTCGATGACTTCGCGAAGCGGAAGCATGGAAAGCAGAAGGTGACCTACATGCACCCCGCCCTCGAGCCCATCTTGAGCAACACGCACGGTGTGATCGCCTATCAGGACCAGGTCATGCAGATCGCCAACCGGCTGGCCGGCTTTTCCCTCGCCCAGGGGGATCTTCTCCGGCGCGCCATGGGCAAGAAGAAGCCCGACGAGATGGCGCGTATGAAGCAGACGTTTGTCGAAGGGTGCGGCAAGAACCAGGTCCCGAAGCGGAAGGCGGAGGAGATTTTCGATCTCGTGGAGAAGTTCGCGGGCTACGGCTTCCCACGGGCCCACAGCGCGGCGTACGCGCTCCTCTCCTATCAGTGCGCCTATCTGAAGGCGCGCTACCCCGCGGCGTACATCGCGGCGGCCCTGACCAGCGAAGTGGGGGATACCGATCGGATCGTGACGCTGGTCGAGGAGGCGCGCCGGCTCGGCATCCCGATCAAGCCGCCCGACGTGAACCGGAGCTACGGGGCGTTCACGCTGGAAGGCGACGCCATCCGCTTCGGGTTGAACGCGATCAAGAACGTGGGAAAGGGCTCCGTCCTGGCCATCGTGGCGGCGCGCGAGCGCGGGGGACCGTTCTCATCGCTCGCGGATCTCTGTCGCCGCGTGGACTTGAAGGCGATGAACAAACGGGTGGTCGAGTCGTTGGTGCTGGCCGGCGCGTGCGATTCGCTCGGCGGCGACCGCGCACAGCTCTTCGAGGTTGTCGCGGGAGCGCTCGGCCGCGCCCAGGACATGGCGAAGGGCACGAGCACCGATCAGGTCGCCCTCTTCGGCGCCGAGCACGCAATTGAGGCGCCGGAGCCTCCGCTCCCGCTCGTGCCGCCGTGGGCGCTCCACGACCGCCTCCAGCGGGAACGAGAGGTGCTTGGTTTCTACTTCTCCGATCATCCGCTCTCTCCCTATCGCTCGCTCATCGAGGCGCGCCGGCTCGCCGACACGGCGCGCGTCCGGGAATCCAAGGACGGCGCCGAAGTGGGTCTGATCGGGATGGTGGCGTCGATCAAGACGATCACCGACCGGAACGGCAGGCCGATGGCGTTCGTCACGCTTGAGGATTTCGCCGGGAGCGTCGAGGGGGTTACGTTTGCCGATCTGTACGAGCGGAACCGCGCGGCGCTTGTGCAGGGCGCCATTCTCGAGACCCGGGCGCGCGTGAGCGTTCGCGAGGACGAGGACCCGAAGCTCGTCTTTCAGACGATCCGAGCCATCGCGGCGGGGGACACGTCCCCGGCGCAGGCGGTCCACATCGACCTCACCGAGGCTCCGGGGGACGTTTCGCTGGAAATGCTCCGGGACCTCCTGAGTCGCCACCCCGGCGAAAGCCCGGTATACTTCCACGTACGCTCCGAATCGAGTATCGCGAAGACGCAGATCCGCGCGCGCCGGCTGCTCGTGCGCTTGAGCGACGAACTGGTCTCGGAGCTCAAGGCGCGCCTCGGCGAGCGCGCCGTTTCGCTCGTACAGGGGGAGAGAGAAGCAGTTCCCTTCTAGCAGACTCTGGAGTCACGCGTGAACGGAACCTGGCTCGATTTCGAAAAACCGATCGTGGACTTGGAGCGCCGCATCGAGGACCTCCGCGGCATGGCCACGCCGGAACGGGCGGAGGTCGTCGAGGAGCTGAAGCGTCTGGAGCGAAAGGTGGAGAGGCTCCGGCGCGACGTCTATTCCAAGCTGACTCGCTGGCAGCGCGTGAAGCTCGCGCGCCATCCGCGGCGCCCCTACACGCTCGACTATTTGCGCGTCATTGCGCCCGGTTTCCTCGAGCTCCACGGCGATCGCCGGTTCGGAGACGACCCCGCCATCATCTCGGGGCTGACGCAGATCGAGGAGATCCCGATCGTCCTGATTGGGCACCAGAAGGGGCGCGACACCAAGGAGAACATCCATCGAAACTTCGGGATGGCGCATCCGGAGGGCTATCGAAAGGCGCTTCGCCTCATGCAGCTCGCCGCGAAGCTCGGATGCCCGGTCGTGACCTTCGTGGATACGCCGGGCGCCTACCCCGGAGTCGGAGCAGAGGAGCGTGGGCAATCGGAGGCGATCGCGCGGAACCTGGTCGAGATGGCGCACCTTCCCGTGCCGATCATCTCGATCGTCATCGGGGAGGGAGGCTCCGGCGGCGCGCTGGCGATCGCCGTGGGGGACGTTGTGCTGATGCTCGAAAACTCGATCTACTCGGTCATCACCCCGGAAGGTTGCGCGGCGATCCTCTGGAAGGACGCGACCAAAGCGGAGCAGGCGGCGGAGGCGCTCAAGCTCACGGCCCACGATCTCCTGGAGCTCAACGTGGTCGACGAGGTGATTCCCGAGCCTCTGGGAGGCGCCCACCGCGACCCCGAGGAAATGGCCCGCCGCATCCAATCCGCGATCGTACGCCACGTGCGGGGGCTCCTGGCGCTGCCTGCCCAGGAGCTCTTGGATCGCCGCCTGGAGAAGTTTCTCAAGATGGGGGTCTATCTGGAAGAAACCGGCCCGATACCGGCGCCGGCGGGGGAGGGATAAACGAGATGCCGATCAGCGAAGAGCTTCGCGCCATTCTGGTGTGCCCACAATGCAAAGGGGAGCTGCGCGACCAAAAGGACCCGGAACGTTTGATCTGCGACCCTTGCGGCCTGGCCTACCCCATCGTCGACGACATTCCGGTCATGTTGATCGAGGAAGCCGAGCGGATCGCGAAGGCTTGAGCCTCCCCTTCCGGCCTTTTTCGTTCCTCGCTCTCTTCGCCCTCTGGGCCGGCGTTGCCTGCGGGGAAGCGCCTGCGACCTCGCCGCGCATCGAATCGGTCACGGAGACCGGCTACCGCGTCGTCGTACCCATTCCCGAACCGGATATCACCACCGGGGAGATCCTCGGCGAGGTCCTGTCCGAGATCTCGCTCCCGGGAGGCGCCTTCGACTCGCCGGCAGGTGTGCCGCAGCTCCCCTCGATCACGCTCCTCCTCCGCGTGCCTTGGGGTGTCAACCCACGGGTGAGCGCTTCGCAAGGCGTGGAACGATCGCTCGGCGCCTTGAAGCCCGTGCCGCTTCCACACCTCGTGTCCGATCGCGCGGGGTGGAGCGCTCTGGGCGCCGCGGAGGTTGCTTCCTTCCTCGACCGTCCGGAGTACCGCTCGGCGGGCCGGGGCGCCTCGCAGCCGCCGCTTCTTCGGGTGGTCCGCTCGGCAGCCGGTGGGGAACGCCTCCTTCAAGTAACGCTTCGGCCGGTCCGTTGGGATCCGCGAAGCGGCCAGGCGGTAGCACTCGATCGCGTCACGCTCGACGTATCTTGGGAGAGGCCGGTCCGTCCCGAATCGCGGGTCGCCGAGACCGGGGCGGTCGCGTCCCTCGGCGGAGAGGCGGGGCCGAACGGCGAGGTGGGACCGCGGTACTCGCCTCGCGCGACCACCGTCCACACGGCGCGGACTGCGGGCCGCGCGGGCGGAGGCGCGGCAGCCTACGCGGGCCCTCTGCGGATCCAGCCCTCGCGTCCATGGGTGCGGCTCGGTGTGCTGCGCCCCGGCCTTTACGCGGTGAGCCCGGCGGACCTGGCTTCCGCGGGGATTTCACTGTCGGGCATCGATCCCGCGACGTTCCGCGTATTCCGTGCGACCCCAGGGGATCTTCCCGAGAGCCTGGATGTGGACTTGGGTCCCGATTCGCTCCGCGAGTGCGCGATCGTGGTCACCGGAGAAGGGGATGCCGTCTTCGATCCCGGCGATCGGATCTACATCTACGCGACCGGAGCCACTGGCTTCGGCCACGACCTCGCGCTCGGAGGTTCGCCCGACTACCAGGAGGCTCAGCGCTCGGACGAGGAGGCGCTCTGGCTGACCTGGGGCTCCGGCCCCGTGCTCTCGCCCGCCAAGCGCATGGCGCTGCGAGACGCGGCCCCGGTTGCCCCCGCGCCCTCGGTCACCTCGGTGCAACATCGTGTCCACTACGAGGAAAATCGCATCCGCGATTTCAACCTTTTCGATTCGTCCCGTCGATGGG
>DASXTQ010000038.1:0-8441 GCA_036505295.1 Candidatus Eiseniibacteriota bacterium | reverse complement strand
CCGGTTGAAGCCCAAACGCTTGAGAAGCTCCGCCTGCCGGTGGGTCGTGACGCGCGGATCGACTTCGATCGCGATCTCGGCGCCCGGCTCGAACGTGAATCGGTCGGCGAAGGCCCTCCACACGCGCTCGATCTCCTCGAGGGAAAGGTAGGTGGGGGTTCCGCCGCCCCAGTGGTACTGCACGAGGCGGGTGCGCTGCCCGAGCCTCCGCGCGACCAGCGCCACTTCGCGCTCCAAATCCGCAATGTAGTCCGCGGCAACGCCCGGTTTCTGCGTGATGATCACGTTGCAGCCGCAGAAGCTGCATCGTTCGCGGCAGAAGGGGAGGTGGACGTAGGCCGAGAGAGGCTCCTCCGGGCGGGAGGCGGCCTGGTCGACCTTCTCGAGATAGCGCTCGGGGGTGAAGCCCTCGTGGAACTCGACCGCGGTCGGATACGAGGTGTAACGCGGGCCGGCGCGGTCGTACTTGGCGAGAAGGTCCGCGGTGACCGAGGCGATCGGCGGGGTCACAGAACCCCCCGCGCCGGATTGCGATGGCGCTTCACCGTGCTCACGAGCAGCTCCACGTTTTCGACGGGCGTGTCGGGGTAGATGCCGTGACCCAGGTTGAAGATGAACCCCGGGCGTCCGCCGTTTTCGCGCAACACCGCCTCGGCGCGCGTCACGACCTGGTCGGGGGGGCCCAGGAGGACGGCGGGGTCGAGGTTCCCCTGGACGCTCCGGGAGCCTCCCAGGATCGCCCGCGCCTGGCTCAACGAAACCCGGTAGTCCAGGCCGATCACGTCGGCGCGGATCGCCCGCATCGCGTCGAGCTGCCCGTTCGAGGAGGCCAGAGCGAAGTAGATCGTGGGGGTGCTCTTCGGCATCTCGCGGAGGACGCGGTCCGCGGGCGCCGCGGCGGAGCGGGTGAACTCGATCTGGGGGAGCCAGCCGGCCTGGGTGTCGAAGAGCATCACCGCGTCGACGCCCGCCGCGATCTGCTCCTTCAGGTAGTCGATCGTCGCGGTCGCGAGCAGGTCGAGCAGCTCGGCGAATCCTTCTGTATCGCGCGAGAGGAAGCTCCGCGTGAGCATGAGGTCCTTCGACCCGTTCCCGTCGATGAGATAGGAAGCGAGCGTGAAGGGAGCGCCGGCGAAACCGATCAGGGGAACGCGCCCGTGGAGGCGATCCTTCACCGCCTTGACGACGGGACGGATATGCGCCACTGAAGAGGGGCCGCGCCACTCGAGCGACGCGATATCGCTTCGGCGCGCGATTCGGGTGCCGATCTTCGGACCGGGATCGAACTCGATCGGTACGCCCATCGCGATGAGGGGAATCAAGATGTCGGAGAAGAGAATCGCGGCGTCGAAGCCGAAGCGCTCGATCGGCTGGGCGGTCACTTCCGCGCACAGCTCGGGCGTCCGGCAGACCTCGAGGAAGCTGTGCTTCTCGCGGATCGCGCGGTACTCCGGCAGGTACCGGCCGGCCTGACGCATGATCCAGATCGGCGTCTCCGAGATGGGCTCGCTCCTGCAGGCGCGCAGAAACGAGTACGCCGGCGCTAGGGACGGCCCTTGTGGCATGCGATTCCTTCTATGGCCTCGTCGGCCGCTTCGAGCGTGCGATCCAGCTCCGTCTCGCTGTGCGCGTCCGAGAGAAACGCGCTCTCACAGGCGGACGGCGGAAGAAGAATCCCGCGCTCGAGCATGGATTGGAAAAAACTCGCGTAATCATCCCGAGAGGCGAGGCGGGCATCCTCGATCGAGGAGACTTGGCTCACGCCGAAGAAAATAGTCCACATCGATCCGATCGCGTTCACCACGCCGCGGACCTTCCTCCGGGTCAGGATTTCGCGGAGCCCCGCGGCCAGAAGCGTCGTGCGCGCCTCGACGCGGCGGAAGATCGCGGGATCCTTCTCGAGCTGGGCGAGCGTCGCGTCACCGGCGGCCATCGCCAGCGGGTTTCCCGAGTACGTTCCCGCTTGATAGACGGGGCCCTCCGGAGCGACGAGCCTCATGAGGTCGGCGCGCCCGCCGAAAGCGGCGACGGGGAGCCCTCCGCCGATCACCTTGCCCAGCGCGACCAGGTCGGGCGAGACTCCGTACCGCTCCGCCGCCCCGCCGCGCGCGACCCGGAACCCCGTCATCACCTCGTCGAAGATGAGCAGGGCGCCGTATCGGTCACACACGCTTCTCAAGCTCTGGAGAAAGTCGGTCTTGGGCGGGATCACGCCCATGTTTCCCACGACCGGCTCCACGATGATCGCGGCGATCCCCTCCGGCTCGCGGGCGAACGCCGCTTCCACGGATCCCAAGTCGTTGAAGGAGGCGACCCGCGTGTCCGCGGCCACCGACGCGGGAACGCCGGCCGAGTCCCGCACGCCGAAGGTCGCAAGTCCCGAGCCCCCCCGGATGAGGAACGCGTCCGCGTGCCCATGATAGTTGCCGTCGAACTTGACGAACCCGTCTCGCCGGGTCGCCGCGCGCGCGACGCGGATCGCCGCCATCGTCGCCTCGGTTCCGGTCGAGACGAAGCGCAGGCGCTCGGCGGCAGGGTAGAACCGGCGTACCCGCTCGGCGAGCTCGATCTCGATCTGGGTCGACATGCCGAACAGGGCGCCGTCTCGAAGCTGCCGCTCGACCGCCAGGACCACGGCAGGATGCGCGTGCCCCAGGAGCATCGGCCCCCAGCCGAGAACGTAATCCAGGAGCTCATTCCCGTCGGCGTCCTTGAGGTAGGCGCCCCGGGCGGACGCGATGATCCGCGGGGTGCCCCCGACCGCGAGAAAGGCGCGCACGGGGGAGTTCACGCCCCCGGGGAACAATCCGAGCGCCCGCTCGTGGAGCACCTGGCTCCGCTTCGTGGCGGGAAGCGCGCGCGCCTCCTTCATCCGAGAGTCCCGCATCGCAGCTCCTTCATGCCTTGGTTCTACCCAGAAGCGGCGCGATCTCTTCCGCGAAATAGGTGATGATGATGTCGGCGCCCGCCCGGCGGATCGCGGTGAGCGACTCCAGAGCGACGCGCTCGCCGTCGAGCCAGCCCAACTGGGCGGCCGCCTTGACCATCGCGAATTCGCCCGAGACGTTGTACGCGACGACGGGTACCTGGAAGCGGTCCTTCACGCGGCGGATCACGTCCAAGTAGGGAAGCGCCGGCTTCACCATGACCGCGTCCGCGCCCTCCTCGAGATCGAGCGCGACCTCACGGAGCGCTTCGTCCGAATTCGCCGGATCCATCTGGTAGCCACGCCTGTCTCCGAACTGCGGCGCCGATTCCGCGGCTTCCCGGAAGGGTCCGTAGAACCCGCTGGCGTACTTCGCGGAGTAGGCGACGATCGGCGTATCGGCGTGTCCGGCGCCGTCGAGCGCCTTCCGGATCGCGCCGACCCGGCCGTCCATCATGTCGCTGGGCGCCACGATGTCCGCCCCCGCCTCCGCGTAGGTGACCGCCGCGCGCGCCAGGAGTGGCAGCGTGCGATCGTTGTCGACTTGTCCGTTCTTCACCACCCCGCAGTGGCCGTGATCGGTGTACTCGCACAGGCAGACATCGGCCCACAATAAGATGTCGGGCGCCTCGGCCTTGATCGCACGGAACGCGCGCGGGACGATCCCGTCCGGATCGTAGGCCTCGCGCCCCTCCGGATCCTTCGCCGCCGGGATCCCGAAGAGGATGACACCGCCCACCCCGAGAGAGACGAGCTTCTTCGCCTTGTCCACCGCGTGGTCTACGGAAATCTGGGCGTGCCCCGGCATCGAGGCGATCGGATGCCTCACCCGCTCCCCGTGGCAGACAAACAGCGGCGCCACGAGGTTTCGCGGGCTGAGCGAGGTCTCCCGCACGAGCTGGCGGAGCGCCTCGCTGCCGCGTAGACGGCGCATGCGCGTCGCGGGGAAGCTCACGCGATCCCTCCTGAAGTTGCTTCGAGCGCCCTCTGGGCATAGCGGGAGAACGGCGCCCCCGGCTCGAAGCCGAGCACGTTTCGGTAGCCGCGCCTGTGGAGCGCCGCCGCCGTGACGAACCCCCGGGCGATGGCCGCCGCGCGCTCGCGGAAGCGGGCGCACGAATTGGGAGAGAGCAGGCGCTCGAACGCTTCCACGCCCGACGGGCTGAAGAACGCGGCGATGATCCCGACGCCCTCTTCGAGAGCGACGTCGATCCCCCCGAAATCGACATTTAGAAAGCGGGTGCGGTACACCTCGAGGAACTCCACATCAATGCCCCGCGCTCTGAGCCCGTCGGAAAGATCGGGGAGCGACCTGTTGCCGTGGAGGATCACCACCCGCCGCAGCCGGTCCGTGGACGCGCGTGACGCGATGAACTGCGCCAGCACAGCCGCGCCGAGGGGCTCCGCGGGAACGAGGGGCGAGAACCCCGCCGATCGGAGCGGCTCCGCGCTCTCCTCCCCGACGGCGTACATCGGAACACGGGCCAGCTTCCCGCGGTCGCGAGGAAGCGCCCGCACGAGCGCCTCCGCGGCGCGGCGGCTGGTCCAGGCCATGCCGGTGCCCTCGGGGATTTCCGCGAGTCGTTCATCGAGCCATCGAACGTCCGCGCCCGGCTCGGTGGCAAGGAGGGCCTCACGCACCACGATGAATCCCGATGCATAAGCCTGGTCCACGAGCGCGTCGTCGGCCGGGTCCCGGCGGGTGACCAGGAAGAGCGGGCTCATGGGAACCGTTCCATGCTGCGCACCTCGTCGAGAATCGGGCGCGCCCCCTGCCCGAGCAGGGCGATCGCCAGCGTCCGCCCCAGATCCGCGGGGGTGCCGGTCGGTCCCGAGGCGCCCAGGCGCACCGAGGGGCGACCGTCCGGGTGTCCCACATAGGCTGTCAGTTCGAGCGTGCCGTCTTTCGCGCGGGCCCGAGCTCCCACCGGAACCAGGCAGCCGCCGCCGAGCCCCTCCAACAACGCGCGCTCCGCCGTGGCTTCGGCCGCGGAGAGAGCGTCGTTCAGCCGCGCGATGGCGGCCTCCGTCGCCGCGTCGTCGGCGCGGATCTGGATCGCGAGGACGCCTTGCCCCGGCGCGGGGAGCATCACCGCCTCCTCGAGCACCTGGGTGGCGCGGTCGATGAGCTTCAGACGATGGAGCCCGGCCGCCGCCACGATGATCGCGTCCAGGTGACCCTCTTCGAGCCGTGCCAGGCGCGTCGGCACGTTGCCGCGCAGATCCTGGACGCGCAGGTCGGGTCGATGCGCGAGGATCTGCGAGCGTCGCCTCAGGGACGACGTCCCGATGGAGGCTCCAGGGCGAAGCTGCTCGAAGCGAAGCCCCTCACGGCTCACGAGGGCATCTCTCGGATCGTCCCGAGCGAGCAAGGCGCCAAGCTTCAAACCGGGCCGTTCGTCGGTGGGGAGATCCTTGAGGGAGTGCACCGCGATATCGATCTCGCGCCGAAGCAGGGCCTCCTCGATTTCCTTCGTGAAAACACCCTTGCCGCCGATACGAACCAGGGCGGCGTTCGGCTGAAGATCGCCCGCCGTCTTGATGATGACGAGCCGGTGCTCGCGGGGATCGCCGGGGAGGGATGCGCGTACACGCTCGCTCTGCGCGAGCGCGAGCGCGCTACCGCGTGTCCCGATCCTCATCGGATTCCTCCTCGCGGTCGATCCCGAACAGGTCGCGTGCGGCGTCGATACGCCGGAGCCCCTCGCCGCCGTCCTCTCCGGCCCGGTTGAGCCGCGTGGTGGGGCGATGGAGCAGCTTCTGCACGATCGAGCGCGCGAAGGTCTCGAGCGCGGGCTGATCCTCGGGGCGGAAACGCCCGCGATGGCGCTCCAGTTCCTCCTGCGCGATCCGCTCGAAATGGCTCCGGAACGCCGTGACCGTCGGTTTCAGCTCGAGCGACCGGTACCAGCGCATGAAACGGCGCACTTCATCGTCGAGGATCGCCTCCACCTTCGGGATCTCGGCGCGGCGCTGCTCCAAGCTCTGGGCGACGATCGCGGCCAGGGCGTCCAGATCGTGCAGGAACACGTTGGGGAGCTTGGCTGCGCTCGGGTCGACGTCTCGCGGAACGGCAAGGTCCAGCAGGAGGAGGGGACGGTTCCTTCGAATCTTCATCGCGGCTCGCACGGTTGGCTCCATCACGACGAAGCCGGGCGCTGCGGTCGCGCACACGACGATGTCCGCACCCGGGAGGACCACCGGGATCGCCTCGAGGCTCACGACGCGCGCGGCCGCCGCCCGAGCCGCCATGGCATCGGCCCGCTCGCGATTCCGCGCCGCGATGGTGAACTGTCCCACCCCTGCGTCCATGAGGTGGCACATCGCGAGGCCCGCCATCTCGCCCGAGCCGACGATGAGCGTCCGCTTGGCGCCGAGATGCCCGAGCACCTTCGCCGCCAGATTCACGGCGGCGTACACGGACGAGACCGGGCCCCGCCCGATCCCTGTTTCGGTGCGGGCGCGTTTCGCGCAGCGGAGCGCCGCGTCGAGGAGCCGCTCGGTCACCGGTCCGGAACCGCCGCAGCGCGCGGCGAGGGTGAGAGCGTCCTTGACCTGCCCCACGATCTGCGGCTCACCCAGGACCTGCGAATTGAGCCCGCATGCGACACGGAAGAGGTGCCGCACCGAATCGGGCTCGCGGTAGGCGTAGAGCCTGTGCCCCCTCGCCCCCAGGTCCATGCCCTTGATCTCGCGCAGGAGGTCGTTCACGAAGAGCGGGAGGTCCGCCACGGCCGCGCCGCGCGCGTAGACCTCGGTGCGGTTGCACGTGGACAGGATCAGCGCCTCTTCCGCGCCCGCCCGATCGCGCAGGACGTGGATCGCGCGTCCGACTTCCTCCTCGTTCATGACGAGCGCGTCGCGGATCTCCAGCGGCGAGGTCTCATGGTTGAGACCGACGCAGAGAAAGTCGAGCGAGGCTTCGGCCGCTTTCATCAACGGGGCCATTTACCGAAAGGAGTGGAAGGAGTGCAGGAAGAGATCCACCGCGACCCGCGACAGGAGCAACGTGGTGAATCCAAGGAGCGACATGTAGATCGCGCGCGGTCCCCGCCAGCCTAGGCGGTGATAAGCCAGGACCGAGAACGCGAATATGCACCATACGAACAGCGTGAGCAGGATCTTGGGATCGTAGAAGGATCCCGCTCCGGAGCTCCGGAGCCACCCCACGCCCAGCGCGATCGCGAGCGTGAGAAGCACGAGCCCTCCTCCGGCGGCGCGGATGTTCATCTGCCCGAGGGCCTCGAGCGGCGGCATGCGGCGGAAGAAAAACGAGAAGCGGTTCGCCTTGAGGTCTCGATAGAGGACCAGGAAGAGCACGCCGTAAATCGCGGAGACCGCAAAGGCGCTATAGCCCAGGACCGCGGTCAGGGTGTGAAGCTCGAACCAGAACGGCCGGAGGGGAACCGGCTCGGGCGAGGTTTGATTTCCGTAGGCGGAGGAAACGATCTGGATCAGGAATACGAACGGCAGCACGAAGACGCCTGTCGTCCGGATTCCTTCCCGTGCCTCGACGTAGAGGTAAACGATCGCCATGGAGAGCCCCGTGGCGGAGAGGAAGTCGTAGACGGAAGCGAGCGGGAGGTGACCCTCGAGCACCCCTCGGACCGACAGGTAGAAAATGTGCACGAGGACAGCCGCGCGGAGCGCTATCGGGCCCAGGCGGCCACCTACGCCGTCCTCCCGCGCGTAGGCGCGCGCGTAGCCCGCAACCGCGAGCGCGTAAAGCACTGGTAACAAAGTTGTTAAGAGAGGGAGCAAGAATTGCATGTGTGGGTGTCCGGCCTCCTCGACCGGTATCTCATTGTCGCTTGGATGCGCCCGGGTTTCAAGGGGGGTGGGGACGTCTAGGGGCTTCTAGAACCAGTCCGCGTTGGGCGGCTTTTTCCCGAGGAGCCTCAGGATCACTTGCAACTGGCCCTGGTGGCGCAGCTCGTGCGTGAAGACGTGGGTCAAGATCTGTTCGATGTTGAGATGGATGCGACTCCCGTCCGCTCCGTTTACTTCCCGGGACTCGTGCATCTTGGCGGGAGCGGCGTACTCCGCGAGCACCGAGCGGGTGATGTCGGCCACCTCGTGCCCCTGGGCCCGGGCCTTGGCGGGCGTCGCGTAGCGCCGTTTGGTCCCCTCCTCCCCCTCCGGCGCATACTTCTTGCCTCGTATGTCCTCGAGCATCCAGGAGCGCTCCACCTCGATGATGTGGGCGAAGGTGAGCTGCAAGGACTTCCACGAGAAATCGAACTCGCGCGCCCACTCCTCGGGTGAGACTTTCTCCGCAGAGTCCAGAAGCTTTTCGCGCGCCGTCCAGGTGTGCTCGAAGTAGTCTTGGAGGCCCATCCGACCCATTCGCGCTCCTAGAGGCGGTCGAACTTCGTGAGGCAGCGGTTCCCGAACGTGAAGGAGTTGATCGCGACGCCGCGATCGGTCGCGTAGAGACGAAGCTCGTGTTGCCCCGCGTCCTCCGCTTGAATCGCATAGTACATGCGTCCCTCGCGGACGTCGATATAGGTTCGGC
>DASXTQ010000037.1:0-12332 GCA_036505295.1 Candidatus Eiseniibacteriota bacterium | reverse complement strand
GGAATGCCTCGAGGCCGGCATGGACGAGTATGTGTCGAAGCCGATCAAGGCGGAGGCTCTCAGGGCCGCGATCGATCGGGTCCTCCGCGCCGTCCCGCCGGGGCCTCAGACGGAGGAATCGAACGAGATCGGCGATGCCATACTGGAATTGGTGGAGGATCGTCGCCTCTTGGCCGAGCTGGCCAGTATGTTCTTGGCCGTCCAGGGCGGTTGGATGGAAGAGCTGAGGCGCGCTGTCCAGCGGAACGATGCGGGGGCCCTCGAGCAGGCGGCCCATCGATTCAAGGGCTCCGTAGGCAATTTCGAAGGCGCCGGACTCGCGGCAAGGCTGTGTTCCGAGCTCGAGAATTGTGGCCGCGAGGGACGCACCAGCGAGGCTCCGGCGCTGCTCTCCAAGTTCGAGATCGCGCTCGCGAGCCTCTGCCGCTCGCTCGAAAAGCTTGCCCGGGAGGCCGAATGAGGCGCAATCTTCGCCTCTGAGCGCTCGCCCGCCTCAGCGTTGGCCCGTCGTTGTCCGGAGGACGGCGACGAGCCCAATGACACACCCCAGCGCCAAGGCGACAAGGACCACGTACAGGCCCATCAATCGAAAACGATGCACGATCGCCCTCCTCGATCAACTTGAGCGTCAAAGTGAAAAGTAGTCCGTGTGGATGCGGCGCGGACTCACGCCCATGCGCCGTAGCCCACGGATCAGGGCAGCCGTCATAGGCGGCGGGCAACACAAGTAGAAGGCTTTCCCCTCGGCGCCTCCGCAAAGGCGCAAGAGGCGGTCGGCGTCAAGTTTTCCGGTCTCTCCGACCCAGGATGAGGGCGCATCGGCGAGGACATGAACGACCCTCAGTACGGGGTAGCTGCCAGCCTGCATTGCTTCCAATTCATTGGTGAACAGCATGTCTGCAGGCCCTCGACTTGCGTAGGCGAGCAGCACACGTCGCGACTCGGAGCGGTCGCGCATATAACGCAGCATGCTCATCAGAGGGGTGATCCCGACTCCGCCGGCAACAAACACCAGATCTCCTTCATCGGGGTGCAGGGTGTGCGAGAAGCGGCCGAACGGCCCGTGAACCGTCGCGCGGTCTCCGGGACGAACGCGGCCGATTCCGGAGGTGAAGGTGCCGCTCTCCTTGATGGTGAGACTGATGCGGCCCGACCGGGCCGGGCTCGACGCGATCGTGAAGGGGTGTTCCTCAGAGGGAACCCCGGCGCCGTGCAGGCGCAGGAACTGGAATTGTCCGGGGGCAAAATGGAACGAGCGCTCCCCGCGTGGCTCCAAGGTCAGCGTCCAGACGTGTGGTGCCTCCGACTTCACCCCGATCACGCGAAACGGGTTGCGGAGCAGCAGCCTGGGCCGAACCACACGCCTGTAGAGCCAGAACCCGTAGGCGGCCGCCATCACCGTGCACCAGACGAAGAGCGCGGCGCCGTGCATGTCATCGCCCGCCGCCAGGCTATGCGCGAAACCCAGCGCCAGGATCGCCAGAGCGATCGGGTTATGCAGGCGCCGCCACTGGTCGTAGGGAAGACGGATGATGCGGCGCGACAGGCTTACGATCACTTGCAGGAGCAGCAGCGCGAGCGCGAGGCGGCCGACCCAAATGTACCAATGCACGTGCAATCCGGCGAGCAGCGACCACCCCTCCTCCCGAGCGACCAGAAGGGGATGCACACAGAGCAGCGCCGTGGCCACCAGCGCCATCGCTCTGTGGAACACCAAGAGCACGTCGAGGCCGAACGGCGCCTCCACCCAGGACAGACGGGCGGTGATCGCGAACTGAAGCGCGAGAATCGTAAGGCCCACTAAGGCACAATCGACGCCCACCTCTGCGGTGCGCAAGTGATCGGAGACTCGATTCAAGGCGGCGAGGATCAGCAGCGGCGCGGCCGCCAACAACGGGTATAGCATCACAAGGAACACCCCCCACGCCTTGGCCGCGAACCACGGCGCGGCCTGATCCGCCTCCGGGGCGAAATCCACCACGTGCTCCCGGACGAGATGGGCGGGGCGGGCGTGGGCGCCGCCCCCCACCACGACCGGTCTCTCATCGAGCTTCAATCTCATGTCAACCTCGCGCTCCCGCCGCTCGCGGTGGCTCAGCCTTCCCGCTCGACTTCTCCCAGTTCACGAAGAGGAATCCCCCCGGCGCGTCGAAGGCCTGGGTGTTGGGCGCCGAGGTGACCTGTAGCTGAAGTTCCTCGATGGGCCGCTCGGAGCAGTCCCAGCAATCCAGCGCCCAATCGCTTACGCGCCGCGTGCGCGAGAGGAGCATGACGTGGACCATCGCGTTGTCCGTGACCAGTTGGTCATTCTTGTACAAGTGTGCGAACGCCCACAGCGCGAGGGAGCTCTGAATGGTGGGCACGAGCGGTGTATGCACGCCCGAGGCACCGTGGTAGAAGAGGCCCATGATTACGCCGCCGAAGCGGGGGTTGAAGGGAATGTCCTTGGTCTGCACGCGGTCCATGACCACTTTCCAGCGCGCGCCGTCCTGCGCGGTGAACTCGGCCACGCCGGACACCGAGTCGCCGGAAGCGCCGCGGTCGAGCGCCACGAGCGAGATGTTCCCGGCGATCTTCGCGACGTTGTTCGAGTAGGGCCCCGTATGGGCCTTCTTGGTGAGATCTGCCTGCTGGTCCGGCGGACGGTTTCGAATCACTACCATGGCGCTGTCGGCGAACGGGAAGGGCCCAGGTAGAATCTGGATCACTGGACCACCGCCCACGACCCTCATCATCTTGACCCCACTGCCACCGTCGGCCTCCTGCCCACGTCCGTCGCCGTGCATCTCCCCGTGGTTGTGTTCTCCGTACTCCTTCTCTTGCTCATCGCGGTCGGTATACGCATTTCCCTCCTCGTGCTTCTCTCCCTTCCCCTGGTTCACATCGCTTTCAGCGGATGCCCGCGGTGCGTCGCCGACCGACAAGTGGTTCATCATCCCCAGCATCTTGTGCGAGCCCTTGCCGACGGGGCAGTAGGCTTCATAAGTGCCCGGGCGCAGATCCAGCATCAGCCTCGCGCTGGCGCCGGGCATGATCCGCGATGTACTCTTCTCGACGCCGCGTCCCTCGATCTCGAGTGCGTGTGGCACTTTGCCGGAGTTGGTCACTTCGAACGCGACGGGTCCGGGAGGGACCGCCTTTGGCGTGAGCGAGACCTTCCACTCGGACAGGCTCACTTGAACGGTGTATGGCTTGGGCTTCTCGTCCGCGTTCGCGCGCGGTGCGGCGGCGCCCTGCAGGGCGAGGCCGAAGCAAAGCAGGGACAAGGTGCGAGTCGAGCGAGAGATGGTGCCAATGCTGAATTTCGAGACGGTGTTCATGGGCTACCTCCGGGTTAAGGTTTGTGTTTCGCTCCACTGACCCTGACCTGGGGGAAGACGAAGTTATTCCTGGGCTCGAAAGGTCCCGCGTGCCGGGAATAAATCGAGTGCTCAGCGAGTCTGGACAGAAGGAATACCGCGCGTGACTCACGACAGGAGACCTGTGACGGCCGGCCGGGAGGGGCACCTTTCGCCGCGGGAGCTGGATCGCTTCAACGGGTGTGTCCTGCCGTACCTGGACGCCGCGTACAACCTAGCGCGCTACCTGCTGCGCGACGCGCACGACGCGGAGGACGCGGTGCAGGACGCGTTCCTCCGCGCCATCCGACACTTCGACAGTTTCCGCGGGGTAGACGGCCGCGCGTGGCTCTTGAGCATCGTCCGGAACACCTGCTTCACGCGGCTCCGCGGCCGGCCATCGAGGGGCGAGAACGTGGAATTCAACGAGGAAATACACAGCGTCGAGGAAGCGGTCTCGGGCCCCGAGGTCGACTTGGCGCGCAAGGCCGCGACGGAGTCGGTGCACGAAGGCCTCGAGCGGCTTCCGGTCGAGTTCCGGGAGGTGCTGGTGCTGCGGGAGCTGGAAGGCATGTCGTACAAGGAAATCGCCCAGGTCTCCGGCGTGCCGATCGGCACGGTGATGTCGCGGCTCGCTCGCGGGCGCAAGCAGCTCTTACTCGCCATGGCACCCCCAGGGCCGAAGGAGAACGGCTGACATGCTGTGCGAAGACGTTCTGGAGAGACTTTCGGCGTTTCTGGACGACGAGGTCGACCCGCTAGGGAGCCGAGAGATCCAGAAGCACCTGGACGCTTGCCCCAGCTGCACCGATGCACTCGGCCGGATGAGGGGGCTTGCCGAGCGTTTGCGCGCAGAAGCACCCTATTACCCTGCGTCGGATTCCCTTCGGGTCCGCGTGAGCCAAGCCGCATGGAGCGACGCGAGCCGTGGCCGGATTACTGGTCGCCGTTTCGGCGTTGCGGCTCGGGGCTGGCTTGGCGCCGCCGCGGCCGTGGTCGTTGTTCTCGGCGGCACATGGCTCGTCACGTCCCTTCAGCGGGAAGAGGGCTCTCGCTTAATTGAGCGGGAGGTGGTATCAAGCCATATCCGTTCCCTTATGGCCAGCCATCTGACGGACGTCGCCTCAACGGACCAGCACACGGTCAAACCATGGTTCAACGGCAAGCTGGACTTCTCCCCTCCGGTCTCAGACCTGTCGGCGTCCGGGTACCCGCTCATCGGGGGGCGGCTGGATTACCTACGTGGCCGCCCCGTCGCTGCTCTCGTCTATCAGCATCGCAAACACTTGATCAATGTGTTCGCATGGCCGGACGAGAGGGCTGCAGATTCGGGAACTCCTCCACGGACGCAACAGGGCTATCACGTCATTCACGAGACTCATGGTGGGATGACCTACTGGATCGTATCGGATCTGAATCCGGAGGAACTCTCCGCGTTTGCGCGACTGCTGGTGACTGGAGGGTAACGTCGTTGCAGTAACACCCCTCGGTTATACCAATGCCGGGCCGGTTCGACTGAACGCGGGTGGGAGACGTAGCGGACCACGGAACGTGGTCCGCCACGCTCTACCGCGAGGCCGGCACAGGGCAGGACTAGCCACGGCCCTACCTCATGCGGCGCCGCCATCCGCGCCCGTCGCCTGCCGGGCCCTACTAGTCATCGTCATCATCGCGGTCCTTGTCGTTACCATCTCCTTTGCCGCACTTGTGGATGTGGATGTTGCCGCTGCGGAGGGTACCTTCTTCCGTCGGGCCACCCGAGATGGAAATGGAGAACCGGTCGTTTCGGCCAGGCTCCCCCTCATCCGTCACGGTGACGGTGAAACTGCCGAGCAGACGGTTGATGGTGCCGGAGCCGGCGAACGTGGCGGTCTTGCCGACGATTATGTCGACGAGATGGCGGGGAAGGGTTCTCGATTCCTCGACTCCGTTCCGGTAAGAGCAGTGTAGTCGCGTTTCAGGCGACTTACGCCGGAAGCTTCTAACCTGCTACTTGAAATTGCGTTAAAGGTCTCACCGCTCCTCGTCAAAGCTGCCTCCGCGGCCTCATGATCCATTCGCCCCCCGCCGATACTTACGGGACGAAGGGGGGACACATCATGTTCCGAAGACTTTCATCGGTTTTCTTGGTGATCGCGTTCGTTGTCGGCTGCGCTGGGACCTCGAAGTTATCCGAGAAGAGCGAAAAGAAGCTCGCAAGCGGCGACGCGTGGCGCGCGTGGCAGCTCGCGACCCGAGCGCTCGACAAGGAGCCTGGGAATCCGCGGGCTCGCTCGGCCGCGACCGCGGCCGGCGCGTCGATTGCCGAGGACTGGCAGCGACGCATCCATGCACTCGCGGAAGTGGACAGCCTGGGCGCGGCCGAGGAAGTTCTAAAGCTGGCCGATTTCCGCGCGAAAGCCGCGCGCTATGCGACTATCGCCGTCGGTGCCGGATGGCCGGAGGAGGAGCGGACGCTCCGACGCGCGGCGGCAAAGGTTCACTATCAAAATGGAAACGAGGCGTTCCAATCCAAGCGCCCCAAGAGGGCATGCGACGAGTTCAGCGACGCGGAACGCTTCGTCACAGGCTATCGGGACGCGGCGAAGCGCGCGGACCGTGCTCTCGAGGAGGCGCTGTCGCGCGTGGCGGTCGTGCCGTTCCGCGCTCCCCCCAGCGACGCCTCCCTCGGTATCCAGGTGGCGCGTGCATGGCGGGATGAGTTGATCGAGGACCTTGCTCCTCCTGCTGCCCGATTCACACGGATCATGGCCGGCGACGCGATCGAGCGCGACATGCGGGTGTCGGATTTGGACGGCCTCTCCCGTCGGGATGCGATCCGGCTCGGGCGCGTCCGAGGCGCCCAGCGCGTCGTGTGGGGTTCGATCGGAAACGTTCAGTCCTCAACGCGTCTTCACGTGTTCAATGACACGGTCGCACGGCGGGTGGTCGAGAAGGGGCAGGACGGACGGGAATCCACACACTGGATGGAAGTGCCGATCGAGGTCGTGGCGCGCGTGCGCGACGTGACCGTGCATGTCGATTACGAGGTGATCGATGCGGGGAGCGGAGCCTCGCTCGCGCACCGGCAGTTCGACCGCTCTACGTCGGCCCGCGTGGTGTGGACGTCCAGCCAGCTCGAGGGCGACCCTGCCTCCTACTCTCTGGTCTCGGATGAGGTCCGGGTGGCGAATCCGAATCGCGCCCGGGATGTAGAGAAGCGATGGGCATCGGTGTGCGGCAACGCGACCACGCTGGCTCAGGTGCTCGATGCCCGGCGCAAAGCGGGTCCCTCCGGGCACTATGACCGCCAGGCTCTCCCGAGGTTCGTCGCCGGAGCCGCGTTCGTGTTCCTCGAGGATCTGCCTCCCGCCGCCGACCTGGCGTTCACGGCCCTGACCCAGGGCTCGGGGCCGCTGCGTGAGGACCTGCTCCGGCTCGATCCGATCGACGACGCGGATCTCGACGTAGGGGAGCCCGCCGGCGACGTACGCTGATCGCGTAGCTGCGCGTGAATGCGCGGCTCGGCCCGCTACATGGCGATGACTCGCAGCCCACCCGGCTCCACGCGGACGGCGACCTCACGACCGGGAAGGGTCTCCCCGTCGGCCTGAATTGGGCCCGACGTTTCAACCGATGCCATACGCCAGCGGCGTCGCTCGACCCCGCGTGATATCGAGCCGTTCCCGGTCGCGAGGGCCCGCACGTACGACCAGGCAGTGCGGTACACGATCGCCTCGGCCGCCCCATCACTCGGATTGCACTCGGGTATCGCCAACTTCCCGAAAGCGTAACGGGAGATGTTGTAGAGGCCGGCGCTCCAGACGGGAGATCCCGTCAAGGGTGAGGGCGCTCCGTCGAGCCATAGCTGAGGTGCCGCGGTTCGGGTCGTAGCGGCGCGGGCTAGGGCCACGAGCCCTCCGGGCAAGCTCCCGTTCAGCCGCGCGCGGTTCCAGGATCGTATGAATTCCGCTTCGAACCCGACGCTGAGCGATGCCACAACGACCGGTGTCTCCGGATTCGTCGTCACCATGAGATCGAGGGCCCGCGCCTGCCCCGCATCCAAGGCCAGGGTTGCCTCTTCCGGCGTGGCGAGCCCGATTGAATGCGCGAAGGCGTTCCCCGTACCGAGGGGTAGCACCGCCACCAGGCGCGAACCCAATCCTTCGCACCGGAGCGCCCGGACCAGGTACTGGAGGGCGCCATCCCCTCCCGCAGCGACGGGGATCTCATCGTGGCCGAGCGAGCGGATTCCCGCACGAGTCTCGGAGAGCGAGCGCGTCTCGACCACCCTCGAACGCTGGGCCAGCGGGCGGGTCTTTTCCTTCGACCGCGAGACGCAGTCGAGGGCGCGCTTGAGGCGCCTTGCGGCGCGGCCGTTCCCGGATGCAGGGTGGACGAAGAATGCGAACCGCCGCTCTGCGCTCACGTCATCCGGTGCGATCACGCTGGGCCGGGGTTCGCACGCGCGGCTGGCGTCGGAGCGAACGCCACCTTGATGGCGCCGCTTTCCTTTCGAAGCGCGGTCGCGATCGCCGCGCCGTAATCACGCAGAGGGAACGTGTGCGTGTGGAGGTCGCGCAGCCGGAGTGATCCGTCTGTGAGCCGAGGCAGGAGCACGGAGTAGGGATGAGTAGACGCACCCTGCCACCGGACCGGGCCATACCCGTTCACTCCGCGACACCGGAGCTCCCGATACCAGAGCGGCGTGGGGTCGACGGAGCCCAGCGCATGGGGCGCGGTGGTCAACACCAGCTCGCCGCCGGCGCGAACGGCCGACATCGCCCACCGCAGCGAGGAGCGCGTCCCGGCCGCATCGATCACGCGGTCGAACGTTCCGTGGACCACGTTTCCGTATCCGGTGACGCGCGTCACGCGCATCGTCCGTCCAGAAGCCCAAACCCCGAACGCGCGCTCGCCGCGGACGACCTCCGCTTGGAGCCCATGCGCCTCGGCCCACCGTCGCTGCGATTCGTGGCGTACCAGCAGTTCCGTGCGGCCCGGAAGCGACAAGCGGCGCGCGAGGTAGGCGCAGAGGAGTCCGATGGTACCCCCTCCGATCACGAGCGTTCGCTCCGGGGCCGGTCCGTCCCCGCGGAGGAGCGCACCGAGGGCCGTCGCCGAAGGATCGAGCAGCAGCGCGTCCCCGTCCTCGACGGACCCGGGAAGAGGCCAGAGCTGGGACACGTGGGCGAGACACGCGTCCGACCACCCGCCTCCCGTCTCGCGGCTGAACCCGAGGGCCAGCGCAGAACCGGGCCAGGGCGCGGCGGCCCGCCGCTCGCAAAGGCCGTCCCATCCACCGGCGCAGGGCTCGCACGGAAGCGAGTATCCCCGCGCGACGCATCCGATCACGGGCCACACCGCGACCCGCGAGCCGGGCCGCACGTCTCGCGCGTTCGGCGGCACATCGGAGTCTTCGGTGACCTCACCCACGATCTCGTGGCCAGGCACGAACGGGTACGTCGCCTCCGGCTCGAGGTAGAGGGAGTCGCGCCCGGTCACCATGCTCAGGTCCGTCCCGCAAATGCCGGACAGACGGACTCGAAGGCGAACCCATCCAGGAGCGCCGCTGGATGGACGCGGCAGCACGACCCGATCGAGCGGCGCCACGCGCGTGGACCAGAGCGCGGGCGCATACTGGAAGAGAAACCGCGAGACGAGATACCGGCCGACCTCATGGCGGAAAAGGAGCGCCTCGACGTGGCCGTCAGGTTTCACGCGATCGTCTTTTCGTAGAGTCGGTAGGTCTTGATGGGGGCGCAGCCGAACGCCTCGATGATGTGAAGAATCGGCCGATTGGCGGAGTGAACCAGCGACAGCTCCGCCCGCGCCAGATTGCCGGCTCGCGCCGATTCGACCGTGGCGTGGGCGAGTCGAGCGGCCACGCCCCTCGCGACGTGGTCCGGACGGACGCCGAGCAGGATATGACGCGCGGTGCGAATCCGTGGAATGCGTGTCAGAAGACGAAGCCATCCGAAGGGGAGCAGGCGTCCTTGGAGGCCGGCCAGCGCCGCGTTCACGTCGGGCAGCGTGACCGAGAAGCCGACCGCATCGCTGCCTTCCTCGGCGAGAATGATCAGCTCCGGGCGCAAGAAATCCCGGAAGCTCTCCGCCTCGCTTTGGAACTCTTCCCAGCTCATCGGCACGAAGCCCCACACGTCGGCGAATGAACCGTTGTAAAGCGCGTGGAGCGTTCGGCACTCCTCCTCCCAACGCTTGCGATCAACGT
Organism: Candidatus Eiseniibacteriota bacterium; assembly: GCA_036505295.1. Lineage (GTDB taxonomy): Bacteria > Eisenbacteria > RBG-16-71-46 > SZUA-252 > SZUA-252 > WS-7. The sequence continues at coordinate 2,783 of DASXTQ010000037.1, read as the reverse complement.
AGCGCAGTCGGATCTCCGTGCCGCGCTGGGCGCGCTGCAGGATACGCTCCACGGCCTCGGTGTGCCGGCTCGCGGGAGTCCAGAGATACGCGTGATAGTCCGTGCGCGCGGCGTACTTGCCATCATGAAGGAGCCCCTCGTAGTACGGCGGGTTGTAGGGCGAGAGGAGCATGGGGCTTGAATCGAAGCCCTCGACCAGAAGCCCGACCTCGTTGTGGAAGGAGATGTTGATCGGCCCCAGCACGAGCCGGACTCCTTCCTGTTGAAGGAAGCGCTCCGCGGCGTTCAAAAGGGCCACCGCCGCTTCGGGATCCCGCTCGCATTCGAAGAACCCGAAGAAGCCGGACGCGGGTTCCCATCGATCCGAGAAGCCGCGATCCACGACGGCCGCGATCCGGCCCACCGGGCGGCCGTCGCGCCTGGCGAGAAATCGCCCCACGCGCCGCGCGCGCAGGGCTGGATTCCGGCGAGGATCCCATCGCTCGCTCTCCCGAGAACGGAGCGGCGCAACCCAAGAAGGATCATCGCGATAGAGACGATACGGCAAGGCGTCGAACTCGGCGCACGACCGCCTGGCCTCCACCGGCTCGATCGCGACCGCGCCACGGCTCATGGTGCGACCCTAGGTCCCGACCCGGATGGGGTCAATACCGATCCCGCTTGCAACAGCGGCCCCGCCTGTGCGAGCGTCCGATCGTCCGCGGGGACGCGTGATCCCCCGCATGCGTCTGAGCTTTTGACGTTGGACCGAGCCCGCCTTCGTAAACCGGAGTGCCTCTCTATGTCACACGGCGCCTCGACGAGCGCCAACATCCTTCTTATCGGCCCGACCGCTCTCGATGCGGCCGGGCGGCCCATCAAGCAGCGCCGCCTCCATCTTCCCGGCCTCACGCTTCCCATGCTCGCCGCGGTGACGCCAAGCCACGTGCGGCTCCGACTCGTCTCGGAAACCGTCGACGACATTCCGTTCGATGAGCCGTGGGATCTCGTCGGGCTGACCGGTATGGGGTCGGGGATCGTGCGAGCCTGGCAGATCGCCGACGAGTTCCGCCGCCGCGGCGTCAAGGTCGTCCTGGGGGGAATCGCGGCGAGCTTGGCGGATCCCGAGTGGTCGCTTGCCCATGCCGACGCGCTTGTCCTCGGTGAAGCCGAGGAGCTGTGGCCGCGCGTCATCGCCGACGCGCAAGCGAATCGGTTGGAGCGAACCTACCGTTCGGAGCATCCGCCGGCGATCGACTCCCTCCCGATTCCGCGCTACGACTTGATGGACGCATCCAAGCTCGGATGGTGGCGGCCCGTCCAGGCAACGCGCGGCTGCCCCTTTACCTGCAGCTTCTGCTCCATCACGGCGTTCTTCAAAGGGGGCTACCGCAAGCGCCCCGTCGACCAGGTCGTGCGGGATGTGCGCGAGGCCAAGCGTCACGGCACCCGATACATCGCCTTCATCGACGACAATATCGGCGTCGATTGGCACTACTGCTCCGGCCTGTGGGAAGCGCTCATCCCCGAGCGAATCCTTTGGATCAGCCAGTGCAGCCTCCATATCGCCGACCGCCCCGAGATGCTCCGGCTCGCGTACCGAAGCGGCTGCCGCCTCCTCTCTTTCGGGATCGAGTCCACCAATCCGGAAAGTCTCGGCACCGTGGACAAGGAGTGGAACCGCCCGGAACGCTATCGAGAGGCAATCCGAACCATCCGCCGCCATGGCATCGACGTCTCGACGGAGATGATCATCGGGCTGGACGGAGACGACAAGACCGTCTTCAAGCGCACACTCGACTTCCTTCTGGAGAACGAGATTTCGGTGCCGCGCGTGCACATCTTGACTCCGGTGCCAGGCACCCCGCTCTACAGGCAAATGGTTGCGGAGGGAAGGATGGTGGACCAGGACTTCAGCCGCTATTCCGGCGGACGAGTCGTGTTCCAGCCCCGGCGCATCGCGCCCGACGAGCTGCAGAAGGGCTACTGGCGCCTGTACGAGCGGCTCTTCTCATGGCGCGGGATTCTGAGGCGTCTCGGCAGAAACCATGCCTCTCTCGCCCCAAGCGTTCGGATGTTCGTCGCCGGCACGAACCTGCATTACAGGAATCACATCCACCATCGGATCACGCCCGGCATCGTGTAGCCGGGAAAGGAGCGGTATGCGAATCCTATTGGTGCGGCCTCCGGTGCCCCACCACACTATGGGGCTCAAGCACGTGATGATCTGCGAGCCGCTCGAGCTGGAGTACGTCGCGGCGGGATGCGGCGGACACGAGGTTGAGATCCTGGATCTGATTGTGGAGCGCGGTTACGAACGACGGCTCCGAGAGTTCCGGCCCGACGTGGTCGGAACCAGCTCCTACGTCACCGGCGTGAACGAGGTCATCAAGATCTGTCGCGCCGCCAAGCGGCTGAACCCAGGCTGCACGACGATCGTGGGAGGCGTCCACGCCTCCAAGGCGCCGGAAGATTTCGCCGACCTCGCGGTGGATTGCGTCGTCCTGGGCGACGGCACGAGCATCATGCCCGAGATCCTCAACGCGATCGCGTCGCGGCACCCGCTCGGCGTGATCCCAGGGCTTGCCATCCCGGACGGGGAGGGCGTCATCCGGACTCCGGAGCGCCGCTACATGCCACGCCCGGACGACCTACCCTTCCCGCGTCGCGACCTGGTCGCGCATCTCCGCCACCACTACTACTACCTGTTCCACCGCCCCGTCGCGACCGTCAAGACCACGTGGGGCTGCTGGTACAAGTGCAACTTCTGCTTCACGTGGCGGATCACCGATGGGACGCCCTAC
>DASXTQ010000036.1:0-58003 GCA_036505295.1 Candidatus Eiseniibacteriota bacterium | reverse complement strand
CAAGGAGGAGGAAACGCTCGAGAAGGGGCCGAGGCCGAGACCCGCCGTGATCGAAGGGGGGGACTCCGTGGAGCGGATGATCGAGGAGTACAAGCGCGCCCGCCGCAGAGACCCCGGGGCGCGGCAGACATGATGCGCCCGTCCGGGATCCCCGCCGCGGCCATCCTAGCGATGCTCGCGATCTCGTACGGGGTCCCTTCCACCGCGACCGCGCTCACGATTCGCGGAGCGGTGGTCAAGGGTGACGAGAAGCGACCCGTGGCCGGCCAGACGGTCCAGCTCCACGTTGTTCGTGGGAACGAGGAGCTCAAGGGCTCGACGGCCGCGACGAACGCAGCCGGCGAATACCAGTTCGCCGGACTCAAGGCGGACCCGGCGCTCTCCTATTACGTTTCCACCGAGTACGAGAACGCATTCTATACCGAGGGCCCTCTGGCACAGGATCAGGGCCCGGCGGTCACGCACGACTTCGTCGTCTACGACGTCGGGCGCGACATCACCGTGGTGCAGGTGAAGAATCACCACATCATCATCGAGCGCCAGCCGGACGGTCTTCACGTAACGGAGATCCTGATCTTCGAGAACAGGGGACGGACCGCCTTCCTGGGCACCGGACCCGACCACGCGGAAAACGCCGGGGCGCGGATCGGGCTCCCGGCTTCGATCGACGGGTTCCAGCAGGGAATGGGGGGGGACTCCCAGACGACCCACGTGCGCGGCCGGGAGCTTTCAAGCGAGAGGCCGATTCCGCCGGGCGTGCGCCCGTTCAGCTTCTCCTACCGCATTCCGCTCTCGGGCCGTGTGGATCTGAGCCACCGGCTCTATTTCCCGACCGCCTCGTTTGTCGTGCTCCTTGACGATCCCAAGCTCAAGCTCGAGTCCAAGGCGCTCGAGTACGGGGGCATGCGCGACCAGGGTGGAAAGCAATACGCGGTTTACAGCGGCGCCACGTTCGGGGTCGGCCAGGAGATCGCGATCCGGATCGGGGGCGCCGGGTTCTGGTCGAACCCCAAGGTCTATCCGTGGCTGATCGCGCCGTTCGCGATCGTGGGCGCGCTCTGGATCGCGGCCCGGAGGGGGAGGCGCGTGCGGGAAGCGGTCCGTTCCGCGCGGGCCGATGCGCCCTCCGCCGAGCAGCGTCAGGCCGCGCCGGCGGCATCGGCGCGTCCGGCAGCGGCCCTTCCCCTGACGCAGCCGCAGGGGGGCGGATCGAGCGACGCGGATTTCCGCAAGGCGTACCTCTTCCTGATCGCCGCGCTCGACGAAGGGCTCGAGCGGGGTGAATTCTCGCGCGAGACCCACGCGCTGATACGTCAGAATCTCAAGCGGCGGCTCCAGGCCCTGCTCGCCGAGGAATCAGCGAGCGGGGTCCGCTGACACGACCGCCGTGACGCTCGGCGCTCGGGGTATCGAGAAGCGCTTCTCGTCTCGGGTCGTCCTTCGCGGAGCCTCGATCGAGCTTCATCCCGGGGAAATCGTGCTGCTCCGCGGCGCGAACGGCTCGGGGAAGACCACCTTCGCCCGGATCCTCGCCACGACCCTCGCGGCCGACGCGGGCACTCTGACCCTGGACGGCGAACCCGTTCGCCGCAAGCTCGGCGCCGCGCGCCGCGCGATCGGCTTCGTAAGCCATAGGCCCCTTCTCTACCTCGGCCTGACCCCGCTCGAAAATCTCGAGTTCTTCGGCAGGCTCTCGGGCGTGGCCGACGCGCGCCTCCGCGCGGAGCGGCTCCTGGAGCAGTTCGGGCTCACGCCCTTCGCGCGGACCCCCATGGAGCGTTTTTCGCGCGGCATGCTCCAGCGGGTCGCGCTCATCCGGGCGTTGCTTCCCTCGCCGAAAGCCCTCATCCTGGATGAGCCCTACGCGGGCCTCGACGACGAGGGTTCGTCGACCCTGAACGCGCTTCTCGAGGAGGCGCGCGGAAAGGGTACCGCTTCTCTCGTCATCTCCCACGATCGAGATCGGATCGCGTCGCTCACCACGCGCGAGCACCTGCTCAAGCACGGCGTGATCGAGCCCTCGGCGTGACGGCGCTGCGGGTTCTCGCGAAAGACCTCAAGCTCCACGCCCGCGACGCGCGCTTCATCGCGACGCTCTCGCTCTTCAGCCTTTCGCTCGTCCTGATCCTGAGCGTCGCGTTCGGCCCGTTCTTCCGCGACCCGGCGCGGGAGGCGAGCGCGACGCTCTGGGCGGCGCTCTTCTTCGCGGGCGTCCTGGGGCTTACGCGGGCTCTCGACCTGGAATCCGAGTCCGGGGGCGGCGAAGCGCTTCGGCTCACCGGCGCCGACCCCTTCGCGATCTACGCGGGAAAGACGATCGCGAATTTCCTGCTCATGGCCGTTCTGTTCTTTCTGCTCCTGCCCTGTACCTCGGTTTTCTTCGACATTGGGGATCTGGCGGTCCTCCCGACGCTCGTCGGCGTTGCCGTGCTGGCCCTCATCGGTTATGCTGCTTGGGGGACCTTGTTTGCCGCTCTCGCGCGGGGGCTCAAGGCGCGCGAGCTTCTGCTCTCGATCCTTCTCTTCCCCACGTTGATTCCGCTCTGGATCGGCGCCGTCAAGCTGACCCGTTCGCTCTGGGCGGACGGCACGATCGAACCGGTCCGGGACTGGGTGAAGATCATGGTCGTGATCGACGTGCTGGGCCTCGCGCTCGCGGCGTGGCTCTACGAGGTAATTCAGGAGGCGGAAGAGTGAACTCCACGATACCCATGTGGTGGTCGAAGGGGCGGGCGATCCTCTGGATCCTGGCGGTCGTCTTGGTCGCGGCCTCTTTATATGCGGCCTTCGCCCGCGCCCCGGTGGAGGCCCAGATGGGCGCGGTGCAAAAGATCTTCTACATCCACGTTCCCAGCGCGACCGTGACCCTGCTCGCGTTCGGGCTCACGTTCGCAGCGAGCATCGCGTTTCTCGCGACGCGGGTCTGGATGTGGGACGCGGTCGCCGCCTCCTCCTGCGAGGTCGGGATGGTGTTCGCCACGATCGTGCTCGTAAGCGGGCCCTTGTGGGCGCGCTCGGCATGGAACACCTGGTGGCTGTGGGAGCCCAGGCTCACGACCTTTCTGATCATGTGGATCTCTTACGGCGGCTATCACGTCGTGCGCGCCTCCCTCTCGGGCGGTTCGAAGCGCACCATCTCGGCAGTGCTCGGGATCGTCCTCATGGTCATGGTCCCGATCACTTGGATGTCGGTCACATGGTGGCGCGGCTCGCTGCATCCACAGTCGGTCACGATGACCGGCGAGATGCGCCAGATTCTGACCCTGTCGATGCTCGCGTGGTTCGTCTTCTTCATCGCCGCGTTTCAGGAAAGGCTCCGGCTCGAATCCCTGAGGGAAGCCGCGGAATCAGGCGGCACCCCCGAGGCGCCGCGATGATCTACGCCGTGGCGGCGTACGCGTTGGCGGCGGTGATCTGGGGCGTATACTTGGTGTCGCTTCGCGCCCGGGCAGCTCGGATCGCGCGGCGGGGAAGTGGAATGAGGCGATGAGGGACCATTTTCAGGAATTCGAGATCTCCCCCGAGATCGTGAGCGAGATGCTCGAATCGGGGGAAGAGATGGTCCTGGTCGACGTGCGCGAGGACTGGGAGTGGGAGAAGGCCCACATCGAAGGCGCGATCCACATCCCGCTCTCGGAGCTGAGGGAGCGCGTCCAAGAGCTGGACCCTGAGACATGGACCGTCGTTTACTGCCACATCGGCGACCGGAGCGTCGACGGTTGCCTCATCCTCTGGGACTTGGGCTTTCGGAAGGTTCGAAGCCTCTCGGGTGGAATCGACCTCTGGTCCGAGGTCATCGATCCCGAAGTTCCCAAGTACTGATCGCCGCTTCGTCCGCTCCCCGACTTACAAATCCAAATAATTGGGACCGCCCCCCCCCTCCGGAGGCACCCAGGTGATGATATCGTACGGGTCGGCGATGTCGCACGTCTTGCAGTGGACGCAGTTCGACGGGTTGAGCTTGAGCCTCACGCCGCCGCCGGGACCGTCGGGGACCATCTCGTAGACGTTGGCGGGGCAAAAGTGCTGGCAGGGATTGCCGTACTCCTCCTTGCAGCGTGTGGCGCAGATGCTCGTGTCCGCGACGAGGAGATGGCTCGGCTGGTCTTCATCATGCTTCGTCCCCGAGTGGAAGACGTCGTTCACCTTGGTGAAGGTGCGCGCGTTGTCGTAACGACGCTGGGTCTCTTCCAACGACCTGGGCTTCACGCCCGCCTCGGCGAGTTTCCGCATCCTGGTATGGCCCGGTTTCCACGTAGGCCGGTTCCCGAAACCCAAGCCCCCCGTGACGAGCTGCAAACCGGCGTCCGCCATCCCCATCCACAGCCCGCGCTCGAATCCCTGGTGAAAATTGCGGACCTTGGTCAGCTCGGACCAGATCCAGGACTCGCGCACCCGGCGATCGTAGCCGGCCATCGCCTCCGCGCCGAAATCCCCCTGACGCAGGGCGTCGAACGCCGTCTCGGCGGCGAGCATTCCCGACTTCATCGCGAGGTGGACTCCCTTGAGCCGTTCCGAGTTCAGGAGCGCGGCGTTGTCGCCGCAAAGGAGCCCTCCCGGCCATGAGAGACGGGGCACCGAGTAGTAGCCGCCTTCGGGTATGGCTTTCGCGCCGTAGGAATGGAGCGTTCCTCCCTCGAGCAGCTTCGCGACGAAGGGGTGCCGCTTGAACTCCTGCATCAGGCCGTGCGGGTCGGTCGTGGGATTCCAGTAATCGAGCCCCACGACGAAGCCCACGGACCAGCGGTCCTGATCCATCCCGTAGATGAATCCGCCGCCGAACGTCTTCGGATCGAGCGGATGGCCCATCGTGTGGATCACGCGCCCCTTCGGTACGCGGCCTTGGGGCATGCGCCAGACTTCCTTGATTCCGGTCGCGTAGATCTGGGGCGCGCGACCTTCCTGTAGCTTGAGCTGAGGGGTGAGCCGCTTGGTCAGGGAGCCCCGCACGCCCTCGCAGAGGACGGTGATCTTGGCGCGCACGTCCGCCCCCGGCTCGAAATTCGGCTTCCGGTTCCCATGGCGGTCGATTCCCTTGTCGCCGGTCCGCACCCCGACCATCCGCTCCCCTTCGAAGAGCCCTTCGACCGCCGCCATCGACGGAAGCACGTAGGCACCCGTGGATTCAAGGAGCCCTCCCATCCACTTTTCGAGATTGCCGAGGGAGACGACGTAGTTCCCGTGGTTTCGAAGCGGGGGAGGGAGGAGAGGGAAGCGGATCTGTCCGGACTTCGTGAAGTAGAAGAGATCGTCGCTCGTGACCTCGCTCTCGATCGGCGCGCCCTTCTCCTTGAAATCGGGGATCAGCTCCTGGAGCGCTCGCGGATCGAGCACGCAGCCCGAGATCCCATGTGCTCCGATCTCGGAAGATTTCTCGAGCACCGCGATCGAGATCTCGCCGAGCTTCTGGTCCTCCGCCGCGCGCTTGTTCTCCTCGAGGAGCTGGGTCAGGCGCAACGCGCCCGCGAGGCCCGCCGGGCCGCCGCCCACGAAGAGGACGTCGACCTCGAGGACGTCCCGCTGGTGGGTCATCTCGAGCGCGCTTCGTCCCGCCCCACGGTTGCCGCGGCAGGGGACGGCGTGTTCGACGCGTGCTTCAGCTCTTCCAAGTATCGCTCCGCGTCGAGCGCCGCCATGCAGCCGCTCCCCGCGGCGGTCACCGCCTGGCGATAGACGGAATCCTGCACGTCCCCCGCGGCGAAAACGCCCGGCACGCTCGTCCGCGTTCCGCCGAAGGTGCGGATATATCCGTTCGGCTCGAGCTCGAGCTGCCCCTCGAACAGCGCGGTGTTCGGCTGGTGCCCGATTCCGATGAAGAGCCCGTCCGCGGGGACGACCGTCGAATGTCCGGTTTTCAGATTCTGGACCTTCACTCCGGTGACCTTGCCCTGGCCGGAATCCAGCACCTCCTCGACAATCGAGTCCCACAGGAAGGATATTTTCGGGTTTGCCATAGCGCGCTCCTGCATGATTTTCGAGGCGCGGAGCTCGTCGCGGCGATGAATCACGGTCACGTGGCTCGCGAACTTGGTGAGGAAGCTCGCCTCTTCCATCGCCGTGTCGCCCCCACCCACGACCAGGACACGCTGGTTCTTGAAGAAGTATCCGTCGCACGTGGCGCACGCCGACACGCCGTGCCCCATGAGCTTCGCTTCGCTCGATATTCCGAGGAGCTTCGCGACGGCGCCGGTCGCGATGATCAGGGTGCGCGACGTGTACTTTTTCCCGTGCGCCAGAACCTCGAAGGGGGTCGCCTTGAGGTTCACCGATTCCGCTGGAGCGGTGATCAGCTCCGTGCCGAAGCGGGCCGCCTGGGCGCGCATGCGCTTCATGAGGTCCGGCCCCAGGATCGCTTCCTCGAACCCGGGATAATTCTCCACGTCGGTCGTGATCGTGAGCTGGCCGCCGGGGTGGGCGCCTTCGAAGAGCAGCGGTGACAAGTTAGCGCGCGCGGTGTAGATCGCCGCGGTCAGGCCCGCGGTACCGGAGCCCAAGATGATGACCTGCCGTGTGTCGGCCATGGAACCGATGTTCCCCTTGCGGGTTAGGAGTGCCGGTGTCGCGTCCGGCGGGCGCCGGAATCGCGGCATGGAGCGCCGCATCCAAATCCAGGCTTTCGGACTATAGGAAATGGGCGCTCCACGTTCAACTTACTACTTGGACGCGGCGAGGCGCCAAAGGGATCGTGTGGTAGAGTTCCCGCCTCACGGGGCGCAGCACGATCGCCCCGTCCAACCGCGACTCCGGAGGATTCGGCCAACATGAGACGGCTCCGCTCACTGCCCTCGGCATTCCTGCTCTTCTCCGCGCTTGTCCTCGCCGCGCCCGTTCTGGCGGCTCCGCAGACCTTCGAGATCGATCCCGTGCATTCGCGCGTGGAGTTCACGATCCGGCATATGTTCAGCAAGGTGACCGGCAATTTCGGCAAGTTCCAGGGAGTGATCACCTACGACGCGGCCGCACCGGCGTCTTCCTCCGTGAAAGCGGAGATCGACGCGAGCAGCATCGATACCAACAACGATCGGCGGGACGCGCATCTCAAGAGCCCCGACTTCTTCGACGTCGCGAAATATCCCACCCTCACGTTCACGAGCAACAAGGTCTCGCCGGCAGCGGACGGAAAGCTCAAGGTGGAAGGCACCCTCTCCATCCATGGCATCACCAAGCCGGTCGTATTGGACGCGGCGTTCCTTGGCTCAGGCCCCGGGCTGGACGGTGTGACGCGCGCCGGGTTCGAGGCGACCACGAAGGTGGATCGCAAGGACTACGGCATCGTCTGGAACAAGGCGCTCGACCAGGGAGGCACGCTCCTCGGGGACGACGTGCAGATCAACCTCGAGATTGAAGCGGCGGTACCCCAACCGGGCAAGGAGCGGAAGACCGAGAAGGGGGAGGGCGAGAAGAAGGAGACGACGAAGAGCGCGAAGTAAAGCCCGGCCTAAAGCGGACGCGCAAGCCACCGCCGCATCCATGCCGTAACGGCCTCGATCATGTCGAGGAGCTGCGGCGGGGTGCGGCGGATCGTGTCTCCGGCCTGAAATGAGTGGCCGGCGCCCTCGATGACCCGGAGCTCGGTCGTCAGCGAGGACGCGTGCGAGGCGATCGAGACCGCGTCGTCGAGCGGCACGACGGCGTCCTTATCGCCTTGTACTACCAGAAGCGGGATCTCGAGCGATTCGATCGCGCGCGCGGCGTCGTAGCGATCGCGGTCCCGCGTGAAATCTTCCCAGAGATCGGGGCCGAGCCGAAGCTGGGTGCGCGTCCGGAAGTCGTGGATCGTGGCGTCCTCGCCGCGCTCCCACGCCGCGACCTGTTCCGGCTTCCAAACTCCAATTCGGAACGGCGCGGCCAGAGTCGCGAGGCAGCCGATTCTCCGGTCGGACGCCGCGTGAAGCAGCGCGAGTGTTCCGCCGCGGCTGTGCCCGATGAGCCCCGCACGCGGGGCTTCGCGCGCGAGCGCCCACTCGACGACGCGGGCGAGATCTTGAAGCTCCTTGGCGTAGGTGTTCCGGCGAAAGCGCTCCGGCTCCGTGAACGCGCCGTCGCTTCCCACGATCCCGGATCCGGAAACGCTGAAGGTCACCGCGGCGAAGCCGGCCTCGGCCAGCCTGCCTGCAAGCAGCGGGAAAAATCCCCAATCCTTGAAGCCGCGAAAGCCGTGCACGAGGACGATCGGCGGTGGGGGCGCCGCGGCCGAGGGCGGCTCTGCGGCATCGGCGGTCCTGGGCGTATAGAGATCGAGCCGGAGCGGGCCGCCGTCCGCCCCCTCGATCTCAACCGACTCTGGCGATGAGATCTCGGGCAAGATCCGGGAGAACAGGAAGGTCTCCCTCCACGAACGGGTGGTCTCGCAGCTGACCGGGCGGAATCCAGCGCAGCTCATCACACTGGATGGGCGTCGGCGTGCCGTGGAGGAGGTCGCAGAAATGGAAATAGAGGCTGACCCTGCGATCGGGATAGACGTGGGTCAGGGCCCGCCAGAGAGGCCCCACTTCGATCTCGATCCCGACCTCCTCGAGCATCTCCCGTCTCAAGCAGTCGGCGATGCTCTCCCCTCGGTGGCGTTTCCCGCCGGGAAACTCCCAGCGCCCTCCCTGGTGATCGCCGCTCTGCCTCCGGGCAATGAGCACCTCCGAGCCGTTCCAGAGGATTCCGGCCGCGACTTCGTAGATGCGCATGGGGCTCAGTTCGTCCTGCTCGGGAGGGACGCGAGCTTCAGCTCACGATTCAGGAAATCGAGGGTGCGCCTCCATGCGTCCTTGGCGGCCGCGGCGCGGTATCCCCCCCAGGGATTGTTGACGTTCGCGAAGGCGTGCCCCGCGCCGGGGTAGATCTTGAAATCGACCGTCTTCCCGGCCTTTTTCAGGGCGGCCTCGAACTCGCGCACCTGCTCGGGAGTGGGGCCTTGGTCTTCCGCGCCGAAATTTCCCAGGACCGCGGCCTGGAGCCCGTGGATTGCCGTCTCATCGGTGATCGGCGCCCCGTAGTACATCACGCACGCCCTGATTCCGGGGTCCGCCGCGGCGAGGCGGATGGCGTACTTGCCGCCCATGCACCACCCGATCACCCCGATCGCCTGCGCCCGGACGTCCTCCCGGCTTCGCTGGAGATCGGCGGCGGCATGGAGGGTCGCCAGCGCGTCCTCGTCGGTAAGACCGCTGATGAGCTGGTGCGCCGTGGCTTCGTCGTACGCAACCTTTCCGTGGTAGAGATCGGGGGCGAAGGCCACATAGCCGCGCGCGGCCAGGCTGTCCGCCTGCTGCTTCACCCAATCGTTGAGCCCCCACCATTCCTGGACCACGATGATGCCGGCATGGGTCCCGGCGCCTTTCGGCAGGGAGAGGTAGCCGGAGAGCTTGGTCTGTCCCTGCGTGATCTGGATCATGCTTCCCTTGTGGGCGCCGCCGCGCCGGGGCGTCGCCCCCGCGGCCCCTTCCGGGGCGAGCGCGCACAGGCACAGGAGGGCCACCATTGTCCGTAACCCGTAAGCCTCCAGGGTTCGCTTCATGTCGTCGTCTCTCCTTCCGTGCTAGAGGTGGACGCGGCGCCGGTGCGGTGAGCGAGCGCCGCGCTAATTTCAGCAAGCACATCTTGCGAGGTTTCCCGACTCGCCGCGTCGTGCAGCGTGGCCTGGGCTCCGCCGATCCTGCCCAACGCCCACGCCGCGTGCCCGCGCACGAGAGGATCCGGATCCTGCGCCAGCGCGCGGGAAAGCGGCTCCACGGAGCGCCGGTCGCCCAGGTTGCCGAGGGCCACCGCCACGTTGCGGACGAACCCGGAACGCTTGGCCCTCAGAATCGCGGTGCCCTGGAAGCGGGCGCGGAACGTGTTCGCGTCGAGGAACAGCAGCGGAATCAGCTCCGGCGTCTGTTGCTCCGGACGCTCGGCGAAGTCAGGGTCCTGGGTCTTCACCGCGAATCGATTCCAGGGGCAGACTTCCTGGCAATCGTCGCATCCGAAGATCCTCGACCCGATGAGCGGCCTCATCTCGACCGGAATTGACCCGCGGTGCTCGATCGTGAGGTAGCTGATGCAGCGCCGCGCGTCGAGCTGGTAGGGTCCTATGATCGCGCCGGTGGGGCATGCCGCGATACAGCGGGCGCACGTGCCGCAGTGGTTTCGGGCCGGCTCGTCCGGCTCGAACGCGAGATCGGTGAGTATCTCACCCAGGAAAAACCAGGAGCCGGCGCCCTTCCGGATGAGGTTCGTGTTCTTCCCGATCCAGCCGACGCCGGCCTCCTCGCCCCACGCCCGATCGAGCACCGGTCCCGTATCGACGTAAGCGAGCCAGCGGGCGTCCGGGCACATCGTACCGATCGAACGCGCAAGGCGCCCGAGCCGGCGGCGGATCCGCTTGTGGTAATCGCGGCCCCACGCGTACCGCGCGATGCGCCCGCGGGGCGGCGTGCCGGGGTGCGCAACAGGCCAGTCGCCTCGGTAATAAGGAAGCGAGACCGAGACCACGGTCCTCGCTCCTGAGAGTACGGCGCGGGGATCGGAGCGTCGCTCCGGGTTCCGCGCGATCCAGCCCATCGTCCCGTGCCGGCCGGCTTGGAGCCACGCTCGAAGCCTCTGCGCGTGCCGCGACTCGCCCGCCCGGGCGAAGCCGATCGCGTCGAATCCGAGCGTGCGGGCTTCGTTCCGGATGCGCTCCTTCAACCCGGCGGTGGAATCTACGGCCGTCGCGGGATGCTTGGCCGAATCGATCCGGAGGCCGAGTTCACCCGCGCCTCCCGCTGTGCTAGCATTCGCCCGTGACGGCTTCATCCGATGGTATGCCCCTTTTCCCGCTGCCCGACGTTGTCTTTTTCCCGAAGACACTCTTGCCGCTTCACGTCTACGAGCCGCGCTACCGCACCCTCGCCTCAGAAGCCCTCGAGCGCGATCAGGCGATCTGCACGGCGCTCCTCCGGCCGGGGTGGGAGGCGGACTACTACGGCTCACCGGAAGTGTACCCTGTCGGCTGCATCGGGAGAATCGTCCAGCACACGAAGCTGCCGGACGGCCGTTACAACATCACGCTCCAGGGCGAAGGCAAGGTCCGAATCGAGGAGCAAGTCAGGGTTGAGCCTTATCGCATCGTTCGCGTCCAACCCGTTCAGGACGACGATGCCTGGACACGGGGGGACAACGTGGCCCAGGAAGCCGTCGAATTGGTCCGACTCTTTCGTCAGGTCCACGAAGGGCAGGGGCCGTCGCTCCTCCTGGCCGAAACGTTCGGGCAGAACTTGAGCCCCGAGTCCATTCTGAATACGGTTGCGATGCACTTGAACGTCGAGCCGGACATGAAAGAAAGGCTTCTCGAGATGGGGAGCCTCGAGGCCCGGTACCACTCCGTGCTCGAAATCCTTCGTAACGCCACGACGACCCAGGAGCGGATCGAGCGTGTCCGTCACCTCTACCCTCGCGACAAGAGAACCAACTGAAGTGGACATGGGCCGGCTGATCGAGCGCCTGAGGGACGCGCACCCCGACGCGGCGTGCGCGCTCCGACACGAAAATCCGTTCCAGCTTCTCGTGGCGACGATTCTCTCGGCGCAATGCACCGACGAGCGGGTGAACAAGGTCACCCCGGTGCTCTTCGCGCGGTTTCCGGACGCGGAGTCCATGAAGGCGGCGGATCCCAAGGACGTCGAGGAGATCATCCGATCCACGGGGTTCTACCACAACAAGACGAAGGCCATCCGCGGCGCGGCGGAGCGCATCGTCTCGGCCTATCAGGGCCGGGTGCCGGCCCGGATGGAAGACCTCCTCACGCTGCCGGGCGTCGCGCGAAAGACCGCCAATGTCGTCTTGGGCGTGGGCTACCGCGTGGCGGATGGAATCGTGGTCGACACGCACGTCTTTCGCGTATCGCGCCGGCTGGGTCTCACGCGTGCTGAGACTCCGATCCAGGTCGAGCAGGATCTCATGAAGATCGTGCCTCGATCGGAGTGGATCGAGTTCGCGCACCTGCTCATCTTCCACGGACGCCGGGTTTGCGCCGCGCGGAGCCCCCGATGCGGGGTCTGTTCCGTGCAGGACCTCTGCCCGAGCGCCCCGCTTTTCCTGAGCGGGAAGGCGGGGAAGCCCCGGAAATCGCGGCCCACGCGGAAGCCGAAGCCGGCGCGCCGGCCCAAACGCAAGGCGGCTCGGGTTCCCGGCCGAAAGAAGAGGCGGCGGTGACCGCTCTCGCAAAGCCTGGCGCGCGTGCCCCGGACTTCAACCTGCCGTTGGTAGGCGGCGGCTACCGGGGGCTCGCGGACCTGATCCACCCCGGCGGCGGCGTCCTCGTTTTCTTCAAGGAGGACTGCCCGGCGAGCGACCTCGTGGTTCCGCGCCTCGGTCCGCTCGCGGCCGCGCTCGAGCGCGAGGAGCGGTTCTTCCTGGCGATCGCGCAGGACTCGGAAGAGACCGCGCGGGCGTTCCGCGATCGACACCATCTTCGATTCCCGATCGCGTGGGAAGGGGCGCCCTACGCGGGCTCGAGAGCCTACGGAATCGGGACGGTGCCCGCCCTCTTCGTCGTGGACGGGACGGGCGTCATCGCCGAACGGGTGGAAGGATTCATCAAGTCGGAGTACCTTGCGCTCGGGGCCGGGATCGAGCAAGCGCTCGCCTTGGGGGCCGCACCCCCCGTGCTGGAGCGCCCCGAGGACTTGCCCGCCCTGAGACCCGGCTGAATGTCGCGAACGGCCGACGGGGGCGGCTAGGGGGACCATGAGACAAGGATTGGGCGTAACGATCACGTGGCTGGGACACGGGACGGTGCTCTACCGGTCCGAAAAGGGAAGGACCGTGCTGGCCGACGCGTGGGTGGACGGCAATCCAGCGTGCCCGGAGGCCGCCAAGCAGCTTCCGTCAATCGACATTCTGGTGATCACGCACGGACATTCCGATCATATGGGAGACTGCCTCGCGATCACCAAGAAGCACACCCCGGATGTCGTCTGCATCCACGAGATCGCGCAGTATCTGGAGCCAAAGGGGGTACAGAAGCTTCACGGGATGAACAAGGGCGGGACGCAAGCCCTGCACGGGCTTCGCGTGACCATGGTTCACGCGGTGCATTCCAGCACGATCTCGGACGGCGACCGGAGCGTGCCCGCGGGAGAGGCGTGCGGCTACGTCATCGAGTTCGAGAACGGCACGCGTGTATATCACGCGGGGGATACCGCGGCGTTCACCGACATGAAGCTGATCGGGGAGCTCTACCATCCGACGATCGGTGTGCTGCCGATCGGGGACCTGTACACCATGTCGCCGCACGAGGCGGCCGCCGCGGCGAAAATGCTGGGCGTGAAGGTCGTGGTGCCCATCCACCATTCGACGTTCCCGGCCCTGACCGGGACCCCGGCCGCGCTGCGTTCGAATCTCAAAGGCTCGGGGATCGAGGTCCTCGAGCTCAAGCCCGGGGAGTCCACCTAGCCGCTCCGCTCAGTCGAAGTAGACGCGCTCCAGGAGCCCTTCGGCCGTGAGGCGGAAGGGCTTTCGCTCGCGGAAGAACTCCCGCGACGGTGCACGGACTCCACGCGTGGGATGAATCGCGTCCATCCGGATCCAGGGCCGGATCGTTCGTAGCAGCTCGGTGGGTCCGGGGTGCGGGTGCGGCGCCAGGGTCAAGTCCACGACCTCTCCAGACTCGCCGCGGGTGAGCGTGCAGCCGCAGGGCACGCGGACGATGATCCCGTCCAGACGGCGCAGCGACCGGTGACGGATCCGGAACTCGTCGACGTGGAACAGCTGCTCCCGCCATCCTTCTCGCGATCGAAGCGGTGCGGCGCGCCTCACGAGCTTGGCGGACGGCGGGAGGTGGAGCGCGGCGCGCATGGCCGCGAGCCCCCCGGGGCGCTCGGGATCAAGCGCGCGGAGTGGGCTCAGAGCCCGCGCGCGCCCCTTCCGGCCGGGCCTCTCGCCCGCGAGCGCCGGGAGGTCGATCCCGTGCCTCGCGAATCCCGCCTCGATCGCGGCGGTGGCGAGGCCTCCTTCCTCGGTCTGGTCCGTCCCTCTCATGAGCGCGCCGATATCGCCGTAACGCGCGACCCCCGGGGGAAGCTTCTCGATGGCGCGCGCCAGAAGCCTCCCGAGAAGACGCCGCGCGTGTTCGATCGCTTCATCCCCCTCCATCCTCTTCAAGGCGCGAGCCAGGACCCGGACCAGGGCGTCGTAGAAGGCGCCTGTGAAAACCCGCGAAAACGAGTGCGGCTCCGGTGCCAGCTCCGCGTCACCCGCGCTCGGGGAAAGGGATCCCGGCTCGGCGTAGCGGAAACCGTTCCGGGCGTCGCGCAGACGGGTCGGGTCGCTCAGGGCGCCCGGGCCGTAGTTGTCGTAGATCGCGCGACCCAGCGCTTCCGCGAGACGGGAGACCTGATTGCTTCGGTCCCACGCGCCGCCCGATTCCTCGAGGAGCGCGCGCCGCACGGCGGGATCGGTGAGCGTGGTAAGGAGCGCGGAACAGTCGGCGAACGCCTCGTGGAAGGAAGCGGTCTCGAGGTCCGGCGTCGACCAGAACCCTGGCTGGTAAACGTCCAGCACCGCGTGCCCGGTCTCATGCGCCACGATGTCCAGGCTCTCCGCGGCGTAGACCGTGCGGCCGGTCTTCTTGTCGACGTCGTAGAAGAATTGGAGGCTCTTCCGGTCGTAGAAGGCGTTCAGGTCTTTGCCGGCGCGAAGCCTCACGCGGAGCGGGCGCCCGTCGTGCCATTGCGCGAAGTCGCGCTCGAAGAGGTCTTCCCACACGCGGATCGTACGGGCGAGCGCGACCTCCCCCTGCCAGTACTGAAACGCGAGAGTCCCCGGATCGTACGGCGCGGGGGCGTAGCGCGGGCCGTCGATCGTGAAGGATGGCTCGCTGTCGGACGGATGGACGGGGGTCGCGGGCTGGAGGCCCACCGGCGCGTCGGGGTCGTTGGGATAGAAGCGGATCTCGGACGAGGCGCGGGTCTTCCTGCGCTTCGTGGGGGTCACGCGCGGCGGTTCCTCATGAGGGCGAGCGCACGGTCGGCCGGGAGCGCGTTCACGACGTCCTCCTTGGTGAGCCACCCCTTTCGCGCGACGCCGATGCCGTACCGGAGGTCCGCGTATCCGCTGGCGTGATGAGCGTCGGGATTGACCGCGAAGCGGACGCCCCGCGCCTTCGCCTTCAAGACCTCGCGCCAATCCAGGTCGAGACGGTGGGGGCTCGCGTTGATCTCGATGAGGACTCCCTCCGCCGCGGCGACCTTGAAGATCTCCTCGAGCGCAATCGGGTATCCCCCCCGCTCCAAGAGCAGGCGCCCCGTCGGATGCGCGAGGATCGACACGTAGCGATTCTTGAGCGCCCGGGTCACCCGCTTCGTCATCTCGAGCTCACTCATGTTGAGATTTGTGTGCACGGAGACAACCACGTAGTCCAGCTTCTCGAGCACGCGATCCGGGTAGTCGAGGGTCCCGTCCGGCAGGATATCGACCTCGGCTCCCTTCAGGATTCTCAGTTTCTTGGATCCAGCGTTCCAGCTGTCGATCTCGTCCGACTGGCGTTTGAGGTCCGCTTCGCTCAGGCCCCGCGCGTAGCGCGCCGTGGCGCTGTGGTCCGCGAGGCCGAGGTAGGACGCGCCCCACGCGGCCGCGGCCTCCGCCATCTCCACGAGCGTGGATCGCCCATCGCTGTAGGTCGTGTGACAATGGAGGATGCCGCGGATGTCGCTCATCGTGATGAGCTTCGGGAGCGCCTTCGTCTCCGCGGCCTCGATTTCGCCCCGGTTCTCGCGCAGCTCGGGCTCGACGTATTGGAGGCCGAGCACCCGAAAAAGGTCCGCTTCGGTGCGGACCGGCGCGTGGCGCTTTCCGGACAGCTCGTACTCGTTCAGGCTCATGCCTCGATCGAGCGCGCGGCTTCGGATCCGGACGTTGTGCGGCACGCTGCCCGTGAAATAGTGGAGCGCGAACGGGTATTGCTTCGGCAGGACGAGCCTCAGATCGACGGCGAGCCCCGAGGGAAGGCGGACCGAGGTCTTGGTGTCGCCGCTCGCGATGATCGTGGCGGATTCGACCAGCTTGAGGAAGGCCTGGGTCACCTTCTCCGGCTTCTCGGTCGCGACGAGGAGGTCCACGTCCTTCACCGTCTCGAGCCAGCGCCTCAGGCTCCCGCCAACCTCGCACTCCAAGACCGCGGGGTGCTTGCGGAGCTTCGCGAGGAGATCCTCGGCGATGGGGCGCACCTGGCTCGCGAGCGAGCGACTGGAGCCTTTCTCCACGAGCGCGATCCCCTCGAGGATTCGTTTCTCCGACTGCTCCCCGAATCCCTTGAGGGCGCGGATGAGCCCCTTTTCCCCGGCGGCCTTGAGCTCGGCGAGAGAGGTGATTTCGAGCTTCTCGCCGAGCAGGCGCACGCGCTTGGCGCCGAGCCCGGGCACGCGCACCATTTCCAGATAGCCGGGAGGGATGGAATCGACGAGCGCCTCGTAGAAGGCCATGTGCCCGGTCTTCCACAGCTCGGTGATCCGGCCGGCGATGCTCTCCCCGATGCCCGGCACGTCGATCAGGGTGCCCGCCTCGATGATCTCGCCCAGATTCTCGGTGAGCCCGTCGATGGCGTGCGCGGCGTTTTGGTAGGCGCGGACCTTGAAGGGATTCTCCCCCTTCAGCTCCAGCAGCGCCGCGATTTCCTCGAGGATGCGGGAAGCGTCTCGCTTGTCCACTAGGGAAGCTCGGCGAGAGGTCTCCGGCCTGAGAAGCCTTCATCGATCGGATGCCAGTGCGTGACGCGCGCCTCGCCCCGCCGCCAGCAGAGGCAGACCACGCGGTCGCGGGACATCGTATAGAAGTCAATGAGCCCCAGATCCAGATCGCGGAGAATACAACCGTGAGACGCTACCTGTAAAAGCGCGTCACGGAATTGGTCCAGCATCTGGGCGGACCGGGCCTCTTTCTCGCGGAGGAGCCGCACGTCCAGATTCTTGCTCGTCGCGCCGGAGCCCTCGATGGCGCTGAGCACCTGGATCTCGCCTTTCAGCGACATGATCTCGCGTCCGATCGCCGAAATCGAATCCAGCGCCTGTTCCAGGAACGGGATCAGCTCGTTCGCCTCATCCACCGAGAAGATCTTGTTTCGGATCCTTTCCATCGAGCTCCCCCAGCCGAGAATCGCTTCCGTCCGGCTCACCGGACCCATCCAACTTATCAAACCCCCCCGAACCCTTGCAACCGGCTGGGGAATCTGCAAGGCTCAAGGGAATGTCCAGGGACCGCTCGATGTCCCGTCGCGACTTCCTGCGGCGGGGCGCCTACCTCACGACTGCGATCGCGACCGGACTTCCGGAAGCCGTGTCGCTCCTCCACCCGAGAGCAGCCGAAGCCGCCCTCATGGGGATCGGTCAGGAGCTGCGCGACGTCCTGAACGAGGAAACCGTGAATCGGATCCTCCAGGAGGCGCTCGTGAGCGGGGGGAACTTCGCGGACGTCTTCGCCGAGCAGCGCTTTCGGACGGCGATCGTGCTCGACGCGGGAAAGATCGATTCGGTCACGTACGGATATCCACGCGGCGCCGGGGTGCGCGTCGTGCGGCGCAACCAGACGGGATACGCCTTCTCGGACGAGCTTTCGTATTCCTCGCTGCTCGACGCCGCCCGCATCGCGTCCTCGGTCGTGGAAAACCAGAGCCGCACGAATCCGATCGATGTGACCCGCCGCAACCCTCCTCCGCCCTTCACGCTGCAAAATCCCGAGCCGCTGATGCTCGAGTACACCAAGTTTGACCTGCTGCAGCGGATGGACGCCGCGGCGCGCAGCGTCGATTCGCGCATCGTCTCGGTGAGGATCGAGTACGTGGACGAAGTGCGCGACGTCTTGATCGGCACCTCCGATGGCATCTACGTGCTGGACCGGCAATACCTAGCAGGCATCACGTGCGCGCCGGCTGCCCAGGCGGGCGGGAAACGCGGCAGCGGGTTCGCCTCGATGGGCGGGCGCGTCGAAGCGGACTACTTCGCCCGGAATAGCCCCGAGGACGCCGCGCGACAAGCCGCCCAACAGGCGATTCGGCTCCTGGAAGCCGGGCCGGCTCCTGCCGGCCCGATGCCGGTGGTCGTCGCGCCGGGCTGGGGAGGCGTCCTCATCCACGAATCGCTCGGTCACGCGCTCGAAGGGGACGGAATCCGCCGCGGGACCTCGCTCCTGACGGGGCTCGTCGGGACCCGCATCGCCTCGCCGCTCGTGCGCGTCGTGGACGACGGTCGATGGCCGAACGGACGCGGCTCCTGCACGGTGGACGACGAGGGTACTCCGTCCCAGCGAACGGTGGCTGTCGAGGCGGGCGTGCTCCAGTCCTACCTCCTCGACAAGCAGAACGCCGTCCTCCTGGGGCTCCACACAACGGGGAACGGGCGGCGCATGTCCTACCGGAACTGGCCGATCCCGCGCATGACCAACACCTACCTCGATGCCGGCACGAGCGACCCCGCCTCTCTTCTGAACGGGATCGCCAAAGGGTTCTACGCCGCAGAGCTGGGCGGTGGGTCGGTGGACACGACGAGCGGCAACTTCAACTTCGCGGTGCGGGAGGGCTATTGGATCGAGGGCGGCAGGCGGACGCGGCCCGTCCGGGGAGCTCTCCTCATCGGCAATTCACTCGAGACCATGAAGCGGATCGAGGGGATCGGGACCGATCTCGTGGTCGAGCAATCGCGGGGCACATGCGGGAAGGACGGGCAGATGGTTCCCGTCGGCGTGGGGCAGCCCACGGTCCGTTTCTCCTCGATCACGGTCGGAGGACCCTCAATCTAGCATGCCGAGACAGTCCGCGGTCGAGCTCGCAGAAAGGATTCGGATCCAGGCGGAGCGTTCCGGCGCTCAGGAAGCGGAAGCCTACCTGGAATCCAGCACGACGACCGAGGCGCGCCTTCGCCAGGGACAGGTCGAGTTGCTCCAACAGTCCGCGATCCAGGGGCTGGGACTTCGGGTATTCCGCGATCGCCGTATGGGATTTCTCTACACGACCGACCTTCGCGAGACGGTACTGAACGAGCTGGTGAATCGGACGCTCGCGCTCACCAACGCGGCGACCCCGCGAGATGAGAACAAGATCGCGGAGTTCCTCGCGGTCTCGCAGTCCGATCTGGAAATCCGCGACGACGCGGTCGCCCGGCTGCGTCCGGAGGATCTGGTCCGATTCGCGCGAGCCGCGGAGGAGAGCGCATTCGCGCAGGACAAGCGGATCCAGACCACGAAGGACGTGCGCTCCGGTACCGCGGTTCAGGAGGTCTATTTCTCGAACACGTACATCCCGCGTCAGACCTACCGCGCAACCACGGTCTGGCTCTCGGCCACCCCGGTCGCGACCCAGGGGTCGCAGCGCAGGGAAGGCACCTTCATCGACCGGAAGCGCTTCCTGGCGGACCTCGCGAGGCCGGAGCAGGTAGGGCAGCGGGCGGTGGAGCGCGCGCTCGCGAAGCTCGGTGCGGGGCCCGTCCCGTCGGCTCGGGTGCCGGTCGTGTTCTCCGCGGAGGCGGCCGGTGTCTTCCTGCAGGGGCTCTTCGGAGCGTTCAGCGGGCTCAACGTGCTCGAGCAGCGCTCCTTCCTCGCCGGGAAGCTCGGGCAGAAGATCGCGAGCGAGAACGTGACGATCGTCGACGATGGAACGATGCGGCGCGGGCTCGGGAGCCGCTACTTCGACGGCGAGGGGGTGCAGAGCCACCGCACGGTGGCCGTGGCCGGAGGAATCCTGCGCCAGTACCTCCACTCGGGCGCGACCGCGCGCCGGATGAACGCTCCCCCCACCGGAAACGGCGTGCGGTCCTACGACACGCTCCCGGCGATCGGGCCGACCAACTTCTACATCGATTACGGATCCTCGACCCACAAGCTCGTCGACGAGGTCGCTCGGGGGCTCTACGTCACCGGTCTCGCGGGATTCGGCGTCGATACCGTTTCGGGGGAATACTCGCAGCAGGTCGAAGGGCAGTGGATCGAGAAGGGCAAGCTGACCAAGCCTGTCGAAGGTGTGACCGTGGCGGGGCGGCTCGATGAGATGCTGCTCGGGATCGACGGCGTGGGAAGGGACCTCGACTTCCGCTCGATCGTGGCCTCCCCCACGATCCGATTCCGGGAGCTGACGGTGGCCGGAGGGGCGTAGGCGGGTCTCGGGGACTCCGCCCGCGTCACGCGGGCGATTCGGAAGCCTTAGGCTGTGTGTCCCCTTTTTCCTTCGGCGCCGCGTAGAGCTCGCCCACCGTGAATTTCTTCGGCTGCTTCACGTAGATGTAGGCGGTATTCGCCGCGGCCGCCCCCTCGCTGCACGCGGTGATCAGGAGCTTGTACTTGCCGGGGTAGGCCGCGATGTCCCCGCACGAGAGCACCCCTTTGATGTTCGTGTTCATGATGTTGTCGACCTTGATCTGATTCCCCTCCAGCTCGAGCCCCCAGGAGCGGATCGCCTTTGTGTCCATGAGAAATCCTATGTTGATTGAGACCAGGTCCATCGGGAGCTCCTGCGTCGCCTCGCTCTTCTTGTTTTTCACGACCACGGTCTCGACCTTGCCGTCGCCTCGGATCTCGACGGTCTCGGTCTCCAGCATGGTGCGGATCTTGGAGGCCTGGATCTCCTCGACGTAGGTGTCCATGCCTTGCCACTTGTCCAGCATGTGGATCATGGTCACGTCGGCGACGTCCTTGACCGACAGCGCCGACTCGAGCGCGCTGTCGCCGCCGCCGATGATGAGCACGCGCTTTCCCTTGCTCGCCTCCACGTCCGGCATTCCGTAGAAGAGGCCCTTGCCCCGGAGCTCGGCCTCGCCGGGCTTGTTGATCTTTCGAGGCTCAAACGCCCCGCCCCCGGTCGCGACGATCACGCTCCTGGCCTCGTACTCTCCCTTGGTCGAGGTCACGCGAATCAGGTTCTGCTCGTCGTCTCGACGAATCATCGTCACGTGCTCGCGCTGGTGGATCTCCGCGCCCATGTGATTGGCCTGGTCCACGAAGTTCTTACCCAGGTCTTCGCCCATGACATAGGTATAGGAAGGGTAGTCGTGGACCGGCTTCTTGGGGTAAAGCGAGGCCAGCTGTCCCCCGGCCACGGCCGTGTCGAGCAGGAGGGTCGACATCCGGCGCATGCGGGTGAAGAGCGCGGCCGAGAGTCCGGCCGGTCCCGCTCCGATGATGAGAGTGTCCCAGATCACGATTCGATCAGGCGTTCCAGGGTTGACGCGAGCGACGAAAGCACGCGAGCATACCATACGGGCGCCGTTGATCCCATGAACGGGCGCGTGATAACCTGCGCGGGTTATGGTCCCCGGTTCTCCCTGGTTCATCGAAACGCTCCCCGGAACGCTCGATCGCTAAGGCGCCTCCTCTGCTGCTCCGCGAGCCCGATCTCGAAGGGCCGATCGCGTTCCTCGGGGGCATCTACAGCAATCACCTCGCGCTCCGCGCCGTTCTAGCCGACGCGCGTCGTCGGGGCGCCAAGCGGATCTTCTGCCTCGGGGACCTGGGAGGGTTCGGCCCGAGTCCCGGAAAGATTTACCCGATCCTCGAAGAGTTTCACGTGACCACCATCGCCGGGAACTACGACGAATCGTTGGCCCACCGGCTTCCCGACTGCGGATGCGGTTACACGCATCCGTCCGATAATTTCTTCGCGCAGCTTTCCTACGAGTACACCAACCGACGCACGACCGACGCGGAGCGCGGCTGGCTCCTCAAGCTCCCGCCGGCGATCCGGTTCACCCGCGGTGGCCGGCGGCACCTCCTCTGTCACGGGTCCCCGCGCAGGATCAACGAGTTCCTCTGGCAGTCGGCGTGCTCGGACGCGTTTCTGATGCGAATGTTGCGCGAAGCCGAGGCCGAGACGATCCTCTGCGCGCACACGGGGATCCATTGGCAGCGGACGCTGGCCGATGGGGGCATGCTCGTGAACGCCGGGGCCGTGGGGCGCCCGGCCAACGACGGGCGTACCGAGATATGGTACGCGTTCTTTGGAGCTGGGCGCGAAGAGGCGGAATTCATCCCCGTGGCGTACGACTTCGAGGGGCTCGCGCGCGAGATGGAGGAGGAGGCGCTTCCCCCCGAGTTCGCGGAGACGATCCGGACCGGCTGGTGGACGACCTGCCTGGAAATCCTGCCGGCGAAGGAACGGGCCCGGGGAAAGTTCTGATGGGGGTCGATTGCCGCGCCGTGTGATCGCGGAGTACCTGCGCCAGGTTCGCGGCGCCGGGAGGAACGCACGCCTCTACCTCTATGGCCTCTTCCTGTGGGGCCTCGGCCAGTCGATCTTCTCGCTTCTCTTCAATCTATATCTGCGTGAGCTGGGGTACACCGATTCGGGTATCGGGCAGATCCTGTCCAAGGTCTCGCTCGGCGCGGCGGTGGCGGCCTTGCCCGTGGCGTTCCTTTTCCGCCGCATCGCGACGCAAAGGCTCTTGGTGGTCGCGGGCGCCCTCGCCTCGCTCACCTACCTCCTCCAGGGGACCCTCGCCGCTCCGGAGCTCTTGCTTCTCGCGGCGTTCGTCTCGGGCATCGTCGTGACGATCTTCCGCCTCTCCATCGCGCCCGTTGTGATGCGCGAGGTGAGCTCCGAATCGAGACCGTATCTTTTCAGCGCCGCCTTCACGGTTTTTTTCCTGTCGGCGATCGTGGGCTCGATTTTGGGAGGCGCGCTCCCGCACCTCTTCCACTACGTGACGGAAAGCACCCGGCTCACCCTCCGATGGTCGCTCTGGACGGCGTGCGCCCTGACGCTCCTCGCGGCGGTTCCGTTCTATCGAATGACCACGCCGGTTCCATCGCCGGGGAAGGGGATGCCGCCGACCGCGTGGGATCAGATCCGCGAGCTGGCGGATGTGGACTGGGGGCTCCAGCTCAAGCTCGCGCTGCCCGCCACCCTCATTGGCCTGGGTGCCGGCCTCATCATTCCCTTTCTCAACCTCTACTTCCGGGACCGGTTCGGCCTGACGCCCGCCGGAATCGGGGCGCTCTTCTCGGTGATGCAGGGATTCATGGTGGCGGGGAACCTTTTCGGCCCGGCGGTATCGCGCCGTCTCGGGCTCGTGCGCGGCGTCGTCTTGACCCAGCTCGCGTCGGTGCCCTTCATGGTGGCGCTCGCGCTCTCGACCTCGTTCCCGGTCGTGGTCGCGTCCTTTTTCCTTCGAGGCGGCCTCATGAACATGAACCAGCCGCTCACGACCCACTTCGCGATGGAAGTAGTGCCCGAGCGCGAGCACGCGATCACGAACAGCCTTCTTTCGCTCAGCTGGTTCGTGGCCTGGAGCCTGAGCGCCGACATCGGCGGCAGCCTGATCGAGCGCCGCGGTTACACCGAGCCGCTCCTCCTGGCCGCCCTGCTCTACGTCTTCGCCTCGGTCCTCTATTGGCTTTTCTTCCATAGAGTTCCGGAGGTCCGGGTCCCCCGATCGGAGGTCGAGCTGCCCGACGCCTGACCCCCCTTTCCGGCGCGCTCAAGGTTCCTGCCCGGAATGCCGATAACTTGTTGCGTCTAGGTCAGGGGACCCCGCGGCAACGCCGTCGCTGCGCGGTCACGGGTTGGGCGGAAGGAATCGCTTCGTTCATAAGGGGGAACACGCAATGAATCGCACTCGGTTTGCCTTGGTGTCGTTCGCGTTTGTGTTGGTCATGGCGTTTGCGGCGGCCGCTTCGGCGACGCCCAGTGTCGGCACGTTCGAAATCAACGCCGGCTACGCCAAGTCCTCCTTGGAGGTGGCGCCTGCTCCGAATGACAAGATGGGGGGCTCCCTCACCTTTGGCGCCGGCTATTTCCGCAGCATCGCCCCGAAGACCTCCTGGGGCATCGAAGCTTCATACGACGCTCTCGGTTCCACGGATTGGAACACCGGCACCGCGCCGGCGACGACCTCGCTCAACATCATTCGCTTCACGCCCGAGCTCCGGATGAACTTCGGCGCGGGCGTTGGCCCGAGCTTCTTCGCGCAGGCGGGCGGGGGTCTGTATTCGGTTAAGGCCAAGATCGAGTCGACCGACACGGCCTTCGCTGGCGAGGATACCTCGTCCAAGTTCGGCTTCAATGCGGGCGCGGGCGTCGGATTCCCGATGGGCCCGAAGACGAGACTGAACATTCAGGGTAACTACCACTCGGTTTCGACCGAGGGAAAGAGCACGAACTATATGGGTGCCCGCGCTGGAATAGCTCTGGGCCTATAGTTCACGAACAGCAGTACCGGATTCAAGAGGGGCGCCTGTCGGCGCCCCTTCTTTTTTCCACGCGGATCGTACGATGATGGGCTGGACGGAGCGTCCCACGCGGAGTAGGCTCCCGGCGTCCTGGACCCGCGCAGCGCGCTCTTCCCGCGCCACCGGGTCTCCATCCGGTCCGCTCCGGACCACTCGGAGGGTTTGGCCATGATCAGACCTGGGATCCAAGTGTTGCTCTCCCTGTCGATCCTCGCGTTCTTGTTCCTTGTCGCGGCACCGCCCGGGGCACAGGCCGGGCACGTGAACTTTTTCCTCGGCAGCAAGGTTCTCGACGACAAGGACTGGGCGCCTTGGGACACGCACACGGAGGCGGGAGTGGAAGCGAGCTGGGGAGGGGAGGATTGGCCCATCCTGATCGCCACCGATCTCTTCGGCTCGACCAAGAGCAAGGACGTCTTGGGGGTCGACACCAAGGCGACGACCGGGGAGCTGGGGCTCGGTGTGCGGAAGATCTGGAATACCGGCGGCGGTAAGCGGGTTCATCCGTACGTCGGAGGAGGCGTCTCCTTCATCAGCGCGAAGTTGGAGGGAGAGTCGGGCGGAAACAAGGTGAGCGATGACGACAACGGGGTAGGCGCGTGGCTCGGCGGCGGCATCTTTTGGCGCCTCGGCTCCCGCTTCAACCTCGGGATGGCACTGCGGGGCTCGTCGGCGGATGTAGATCTATACGGTGTCAGCGTAGATGCCGGCGGCGGGCACTTCGGGCTCAGCTTGGGCTGGGGGTGGCCGGCCGCCGAGCGCTAGGCTTCAGGACCAGGGACATACCCGAAAACCATCGGGGCCTCGGCGGTCGCCCTGCCGGGGCCTCGTTTCCATTTCACCTAGACGAGAGGTGTCTTCCCGCTCACACCCCGCCGGGGTGGGTCATCCCGTCCGGGGAGAACACCTTCGCGATCTGCTCCTCGGTCAGCAGTTTCTTCTCACGAACCAGCTCCACGACCGTCTTGCCTGTCTCGAGCGACTCCTTCGCGACCTCCGCAGCCTTCAGGTAGCCGATGTACGGGTTGAGGGCGGTCGCGAGCGAGGTAGAGCGCTCAAAGTAGCGGCGGCAAATCTCCTCGTTTGCGGTGATCCCGTCGATGCACTTCTCGCGCAGCGCATGAAGCGCCGGGGCGAGGATCGCGAGCCCGCGGGTTAAGTCGTGGGCGATGACCGGCATCATGACGTTCAGCTCCAGCTGGCCCGCCTGGGAGGCGTAGGCGATGGTCGAGTCGTAGCCGATCACCTGGAAGCAGACCATGTTGGTCATCTCGAGCATGACCGGATTCACCTTGCCCGGCATGATCGAGGATCCAGGCTGGACCGCCGGCAGCACGATTTCATAGAGGCCTGTTGTCGGGCCGCTCGCGAGAAGCCTCAAGTCGTTCGCGATCCGCGTCAGATCGAGGCAGAAGCCGCGGAGGTCGGAAGATACCCGGACGAACGGCGCCATGCTCTGCATGGCCTCGAAGAGGTTCTTCGCGGGAACAAAAGGCGTCCCCGTCAGCGAGGCAATGTGCTTCACCGCTCGCAGACGGTACTCCGGGTGCGCGTTGATGCCGGTTCCCACCGCGTTGCCGCCGAGCCCCAGCGAGAGCAATCCTTCGCGGCTTCGCTGGAGCGCTTCCGCCCATCCCGAAACCGAGGCCTCGTAGCCTGAGAACTCCTGCCCGAGGGTGATCGGCACGGCATCTTGTAGATGCGTCCGGCCCGATTTCAAGACTTGCGAGAACGCCTTCGCCCGGGAAGCGAGCGAGCGGGCAAGCGCCTTCATCTCCTCGAGAACCGGACCGATCAGCGTGTAGGCCGAGAGGCGCATCGCGGTCGGGATCACGTCGTTCGTGGATTGGGCCATGTTGACGTGGTCGTTCGGGCTCACGAGCGTGTAGTCGCCGCGCTTCCCGCCGAGGATCTCGCAGGCGCGGTTCGCGATCACCTCGTTCACGTTCATGTGGAATGAGGTCCCGGCGCCGGCTTGATAGGCGTCGACCACGAAATCCCCGTCGAACCTCCCGGCGAGCACTTCCTCCGCGGCCTGGACGATGGCATCCCCCTTCTTCCGGTCGAGCGCGCCGACTTCCATGTTGGCGCGGGCGGCGGCGATCTTGATCCGCGCCGCGGCCCGCACCATCTCGATGTGGAGGCGCTCGCCGCTGATGGGGAAGTTCTGGACGGCTCGGGCGGTCTGGACGCCGTAGTAGGCGTCGGCCGGGACCTCGAGCGTCCCCAGGGAGTCGCGCTCGATCCGGGTCTTCGGTTGCGAGGACACGTCAGGCATGGAGCGTCTCGGGCAAGGGGGAGAGGGAAGGAGCCTCTGTCACCGGGCGGTCCCAGACTTGAGCGAAGGATTGGCGCAGCCGGTCGAGCAGCTCGCGGCGAGGCGGTGCTTCGCCGAGCAGCGTGCGAAGCGACGCGACCCCCAGGTGGCGGATGCCGCACGGGTGGATCCAGTCGAAGTGGCCCAGGTCAGGGTCCACGTTGAGCGCGAACCCATGGAAGGCGACCCAGCGCCGGACCGCCACACCGATCGCCGCCACCTTCTGGTCGCCGACCCAGACGCCGGTGTAGGGAGGTCGGCGTGCGGCGCTCAGTCCGTACGTGGCGATCGCGCGGATCATAACCTCCTCCAGGTCTCGAAGGTATCGGTGAAGATCGAGTCCGGAAGGAAGGCCCGAGAGGGCGACGATGGGGTAGGCCACGATCTGGCCGGGGCCGTGATAGGTGATATCCCCGCCACGCTCGACGGAGACGACGTCTACGCCCCGTGCGCGAAGCTCCCGCTCGGACACGCGAAGGCTCTCCGCGCGTCCCGCGCGCCCGATCGTGAGGACCGGGTCATGCTCGACGAAGTAGATCGCGTCGCCGCACGCTTCCGAGGCTCGGGCCATGACGGCGCGGCGCTGAAACTCGAGCGCCTCCCGATAAGGGATTCGTCCCAAGTCGTACGCCGCGATGGGCGAGGTCATTCGGGCCTCAGATGGAATCGAGCAGCCAGCTCTCGGGGTCTTCGAGCAGCTCCTTCACGCGGTGGAGGAACTGGACCGCAGGGGTCCCGTCCACCAGGCGGTGATCGAAGCTCAGGACGAGCGTCATCATCTGGCGGATGACGATCCGGTGATCGCGGACCACGGGGCGCTCCTGGATCAGATGAACGCCCAGGACCCCGACCTCCGGGTAGTTGATGATCGGGGTCGATGCCGTCGCTCCGAACATCCCGGCGTTCGTGATCGTGAACGTCCCGCCCTGGATGTCGTTCAGCGTGAGCTTGTCCGCGCGGGCGCGGCCGCCGAGGTCTTCGATCTCCTGCGCGAGCTGGAGCAAGGTCTTTCGGTCGGCGTCGTGAACCACAGGGACGATGAGCCCCTGCTCGCGATGCACGGCCACGCCGATGTTGTAGTACTTCTTGTAGTGGACCTCGCTTTCGGTCATCGAGGCGTTCAGGATCGGGAACTCCCGCAGCGCGCGGACGACGGCCTTCATGATGAACGGCGTGTACGTGAGGTTGACGCCGTAGGTGGTCTTGATTCGTTCCTTGAGCCGCGCCCTCATTTCCACGAGCGCGGTCATGTCGACCTCATCCCACGTGGAGCAGTGAGCCGCCGAGTGTCTCGAGCGGAGCATGTTCTCCGCGATCTTCTTGCGCACATTGCTGAGCGGCTGGACCACCTCTTCCCGCGAGCCGGGCTGCGCGAAGGCGGCAGCGGGAACCGGCTTCAGGGGCTGGGGCGCCACGGGCGCGCGACCAGGCGCGGCACCGGGTGCCGGCTCACGCGCGGGCGCGCCGGCTCCCGCCGACGCCGCGACCTTACCCGCCTCGATGTGGTTCAAGACGTCCTCGCGCGTCACGCGTCCGCCCATGCCGCTGCCGCGAATGCCCGAGACATCGAGGCTATGCTCTTTCAAGAGCTTTCGCACCGCGGGGGAAACACGCTGGTCCTCTCCGGACGGGGCCTCGGCGACCGCCGCTCCGGCTCGCGCCGGGGCCGGCTCGCGGGCGGGCGCTCCGCCGGCCGGAGACGGGGCAGGTGGTGCCGGTGGGCGCGCGTTGGATTGCTGAGGCCCCGCGGGTGCGGCTTGGGCGCCGGCGGGGAGTGATTCACCCTGTAGGAGGATCACGCCGAGCTGCTGGCCCACCTGGGCGACTGTTCCTTCCGGGACCGTGATCTTGCCGAGCGTCCCAGCCGCGGGGGCGGGAAGCTCGATATTGATCTTGTCCGTGATGATCTCGACGATCGGCTCGTCCTTGGCGATCGGCTCGCCTTCCTTTTTCAGCCACTTGCCGACGGTCCCCTCGACGACGCTCTCGCCCAGCTGAGGCACTACGATCGTGACGGGCATCCCTTCCTCCGGCTTAGGTCTCGAAAGGCTAGTAAGCGACGGTTTCGCGGATCGCCTCGGCGATCCGGTTCGCATCGGGAAGATAGGCTTCCGCGAGCGGGGGTGCGAACGGCTCCTGCGGCGCGTCGGGCGGCGACACGCGCCGGACCGGGGCGTCGAGGAAGGAAAAGCCATCCTCGGCGATCATCGCGCCGATCTCCGCGCCGACGCCCATCGTCTTCGAGCTCTCGTAGACGACGACCGCGCGCGCCGTCTTCTCCACCGACTTCAAGATCGTCTCTTTGTCGTAGGGCAGAAGGGTGCGAAGGTCGATGACCTCGACGTCGATCCCCTCCGCCGCAAGCTTCTCAGCGGCTTCGAGGGACCGATGGAGCATGAGCGCGTAGGAAATCACCGTAACGTGCTGTCCCTCGCGCACCACGGCCGCCTTTCCGAGAGGCACGGTGTAATCGTGGGTGGGCACGGGACCCTTGATCGTTCGATAGAGGCGCTTGTGCTCGTAGTAGAGCACCGGGTTCTGTCCACGGAACGCCGATTTCAAGAGACCCTTGGCGTCGTATGGGGTCGCGGGCGTGACCACGACGAGCCCGGGGCAGTGCATGAACCAGGCTTGGTTCGCCTGCGAATGGAAGAGCCCGCCGCCCACCGCCGCGCCGTAGCAGCAGCGGATGACCATGGGGCAGGTGAACATTCCGCCCGAGCGGTAGCGCATCTTGGCGGCATGCTCCACGATCCCGTCCATGGCGAGCGATATGAAGTCGTCGAACTGGATCTCCGGGGACGGGATCAATCCCGCGATCGCCGCGCCCACCGCTCCCTGGACCAGGAAGTTCTCCGAAATCGGGCTGTCGATGACCCGCATCGGCCCGAATTTTTCGTACAAGCCTCTCGTCGCCTTGAACACGCCGCCGTAAGCCGCGATGTCTTCTCCGATGAGGAAGATGCGCTCGTCACGCTGCATCTCCTCCATGAGGCCTTCGGTGATGGCCTCGATGTAGCTCATGGTCTTCACGTCGGAGCCGATCGCTCCCGAGGCGGATTTGGCTGTCTCCATCATCTTCATCGCTGCTCTATCTCCCTTGGTGTCCGATCGTGGGGCCGCTCCTTAAGCCGCTCCGCTCTTCTCGCTTCCGCCGCGCGCGCTTCCCGCTTCTCGTCCTCCGTCTCGTAGAGGAGCGGCGGTACCGGTATGGGGCGGCCGCTCTTGTCGACCGCAACGAACGTCAGGTACGCGGTGCTTGT
This sequence comes from Candidatus Eiseniibacteriota bacterium, assembly GCA_036505295.1. Classification (GTDB taxonomy): domain Bacteria; phylum Eisenbacteria; class RBG-16-71-46; order SZUA-252; family SZUA-252; genus WS-7. Next base: position 28,267 of record DASXTQ010000036.1, on the reverse strand, counting down.
CTGCCGGCGCTCTCCGCTCAGCAGATCCTCGCTTTGAACATCCACCCGGATCTCCATGGAGGTCCGGGCGACGTAGGTCATGCGCGCCGCGATCAGGGCCATCTGGCCGACCCGGATCGGTGCTAAGAACGAGACCTCGTCCATCGACGCGGTCACGGCCTCCGTCCTGCAATGGCGATGCGCCACGATGGCCGCCGCCATGTCGATCCAGTGGAGCACCCTCCCGCCGAGGACGTTCCCCATCGTGTTCGCGTCGTTCGGTAGGACGAGCTCAACCATCTCGACCCGCGTCTCGCGCGGGCTCTTGCCCCCCTGCTTAGGCGAGCGGGGCGTACACATCCTCCAGAATCTCGTGCGGCTCAGGCTGCGGGCTCTTCTCCGCGAACTCGATGGCTTCCTCGATTTCCCTCTCGATCCTTTGCATGGTCGCCTGCTTGTACGACTCGTCGATGACCCCTCGCTCCATCAGAATCTTTTCGAAGCGGGGAACGGGATCGCGCTTCTTCCAGTACTCGAGCTCTTCCTGGGTCCGGTAGTTGGCGGGATCAATCTCCGAGTGCCCGTACCACCGGTAGGTCTTCATTTCGATCAGCGTCGGACCCTCCCCGCGGCGGGCGCGCCGGATCGCATCCTGCGACGTCTCATAGGTCGCGAAGAGATCGTTTCCGTCGATCGTAACACCGGGGAAGCCGTAGGCCTTCGCGCGCTCGGAGACGTCCTCCACCGGCACGCCAAGCGAGGCAGGCACCGATTCGGCCCAGAGATTGTTCTGCACGACGTACACGCAGTTCAGCTTGTGAATACCCGCGAAGTTCAGGGCCTCGTGCCAGACGCCGTTCGACGTGGCCCCTTCTCCCACGAAGCAGACCGCCACGTTGTCTTTCTTCTGGATCTTGTACGCGAGCGCGCATCCGGTGGCGATCACGGTCTGGGCAGCGATCGTGGACGCGGGGGTGATGATCCCAAGGGGCTTCCATCCGTAGTGGCACGGGTGTGACTTCCCACGGTCCGGGCTGTCCTTGCGCGCGAAGAGCTCCGCCATGATGTACTTCAGCGGCATCCCCTTCGTGATCGCGGCGCCCATCTCACGATGTTGAATCCCGATCGTATCTTCCGGCCTGAGGCCGTAGCAGGAGCCCACAACGGTGGCCTCCTGACCCACGGCGCTGAAATAGGTGCCGTGAAACCTGCCCTGCTTGAATAGCCTGCGGCACCGCTCGTCGGTTGTGCGGACTAGAGTTAGGTAGTAGTACAGGCCTTTCAGCTCGTCATTGGATACCGGCATGAATCCTCCTCGACCGATCTCGGGCGCCGTTGCGAACGCGCCGGACACCAGCCGGTTACGCTAACACAGGCCGACGCCCCTTCCAATGAGCATCGAACCTCACGATCCCCGCATCGTATATACGTATATAGATGTAAGGTGCCTATTCTCATTCCGGTTCGCGCCAGGTACTGGTATCATCCTGGGCCCGATTAGGCATGAAGCCAGTTCGGGACCGTATTCCCTGGAGATCACATGAGCGAAGCCGCCATAACGGAGTCCAATGTCTTGGACGCGCTCCGGTCCGTGATGGATCCGGATCTTCGGCGGGATATCGTCTCCCTCAACTTCGTCCGAAATATGAAGATCGAGGGAGGGACCGTGTCCTTCGACGTAAACCTGACCACCCCAGCCTGCCCGGTGAAGGATCGTTTGAGAGAGCAATCCCGCCAGGCGGTGCTGGACCGGGTACCTGGCGTCAAGGACGTGCGGGTGAACATGACCGCGGAAGTGCGCAGGCCGCCCGCTCCGGAGACAGGCCGGATCCGCGGCGTCAAGAACATCATCGCCGTCGGAAGCGGAAAGGGGGGCGTCGGAAAGTCCACCGTGGCCGCGAATGTCGCCGCCTCGCTCGCCCGGAGCGGTGCCAAGGTCGGGCTTCTGGACGCCGACATCTACGGACCCAGCATCCCGATCATGATGCGCTCGCAGGACGAGCCCGAGATCAAAGACCAGGTGATCCAGCCGGTGAGCGTCCACGGGGTCAAGCTGATGTCGATGGGATACCTGAGCGGCGAGATGCCGCTCATCTGGCGCGGGCCGATGGCGCACAAGGCGCTCCAGCAAAGTCTCCTCGGAGTGAACTGGGGTGAGCTCGATTATCTGGTGGTGGACCTGCCGCCTGGGACCGGCGACGTCCATCTGACGCTCGTGCAGACCGTGCCCGTGACCGGCGCCGTGATCGTCTCGACGCCCCAGGACGTGGGGCTCCAGATCTCGATGAAAACGCTCCGGATGTTCCAGCAGACCAAGGTGCCGCTGCTGGGCATCATCGAGAACATGAGCTATTACGTCTGCCCGCACTGCGGCGGCCGCGATGAGATCTTCGGCCACGGCGGCGCGGCGCTCGCGGCGGAATCGCTCGGTGTGCCGTTCCTCGGGGAGATTCCCCTCGATCCCGCGATACGAAAGCACAGCGACGCCGGAACGCCGGTCGTTCTCGCCGAACCGGAGTCCGCGTCGGCGCGCGCGCTCGCCGAGGTCAGCGGCAAGCTGGCGCAGCAGGTCAGTATCCAGGCGTTCCGAAGCATTCCCCTCACCATCGTCGAGGAGTAGCGTGCTCACGGCTCCCGAGGACCGGGCGACGCCCGCCGAGATCAGGAAGAAAAGCGGCGAGAGCATCGCCATTCGGTGGACCGACGGGCACGTGAGCACGTTTGCCGCCCGCTACCTGAGGGGACGTTGCCCCTGCGCGCAGTGCGTGAGCGAGACCTCGGGGAAGCGGCTGGTGTCGGAGGAGCACATCCGGCCCGATATCGCGCTTGAGGCGGCACGGACCGTCGGCAACTACGCGCTCCACTTTTCCTTCAGCGACGGCCACACCACCGGTATCTACAGCTTCGACTACCTAAGACGGGTTTGCCCGTGCGAAGGCTGCGCATGAAGATCGAAACGACGTTGTCCGGGAGCTTCCCGAAGCTTCCGCTGGAACCGGGGGCGCCCAACGTTAGAGTCGTTCGAAACCGGATGGATCAGGGAAAGTCGACCGACCGCGATCTCGCCGATGCGACTCGAGAGACCACGCGGCGCATCGTCGCGCTGCAAGAGTCCGCGGGCGTCGACATCCCGGTGGACGGGCAAGTGGCTTGGGACGACGAGCAGACGTATTTTGCGCGGGGGATCCAGGGGTTCGAGATCGCGGGTCTCATCCGTTACCTCGACACCAACACCTATTATCGCCAGCCCGAGATCGTCGGACCGATCTCCTGGACGCGGGCGGTCACGGTCGAGGATTTCCGGACGGCTCAGAAGATGGCGCATCGGCCGATCAAGGCGGTCCTGCCCGGACCGTACTCGCTCTACCGGTTCTCCAGAGATCGCCACTACCGGAATCAGGAGGAAGCCGCCGGCGCCGTCGGAGAAGCGCTCGCCCGCGAGTCGAAGTCGCTCGAGGAGGCGGGAGCGGCTTGGATCCATTTCGAAGAGCCGTGGTTGGGGCGCGCCAAGTCCTCGGACGCTCCGGTCGTTCGGGCGGCGCTCGAGCCCTTGTTCCGCGGACGGAAGGCGAAGACGGTGCTCCATGTCCCCTTCCGGTCTCCAGCCGGCGTGTTCGACGCGATCCGGGATCTCGCGTGGACCGCGCTGGGGCTCGACCTGGTCGAAGCCCCGGATGCGTGGTCCTTGATCCCCAAGGTGCCCCAAGGGCGCACGGTCGCTCTGGGTCTTGTCGACGCGCGCAACACGAGGCTCGAGAATCCCCCGGACGTTGCCAAGGCGGTGGAGCGGGCGCGCTCGATGAGGTCCGATCTCACGTGGCAGCTTTGCCCGACCGCGAGCCTCGAATATCTGCCCGTCGATCGCGCGGCGATGAAAGTCTCGCGCCTCACCGAGGCCGCGCGCCTCGCTTCAGGGGACGGAGGATGATCATGCCGCGTGGACTATGGACCACCACCGTCGGGAGTTTTCCCAAGCCGCCGCATCTCGAGCGCGCGCGAGGCCAGTTCGCCCGCGGGGAGATATCCGCCGAGCGACTGACCGAGCTGGAGCGCGAGGCCACGATCGAGGTGATCCGCTCCCAGGAGGAAATCGGGCTCGACATCCTGGTCGATGGCGAGCTCTATCGCGGCGACATGACCACCTACTTCGCGGAGCGGATGGAGGGATTCCAGATCTCGAATCCGGTCCGCTCCTATGGAAACCGCTATTACCGAAAGCCTGTCGCTACGGGACCCGTCCGCCGCACCGATCCCTGGACGGTGGATTGGTGGAAATTCGCCCAGAGCCAGACGTCAAAGCCGGTGAAGGGGATGCTGACGGGGCCGTACACGATGATGGACTGGTCCTTCAACGAGCACTATCCGTCCCGCGAGGCGCTGGCCATGGACCTCGCCGAGGCGATCCGCGAAGAGGCGATCGCGCTCGTGGAGGCGGGCGCCCGCTTCATCCAGGTGGACGAGCCGGCGATCTCGGTGCGCCCGGAGGAGCTCAAGCTCGCCGTCCGTGCCCTGGGCCGCGCGGTGGAGGGCGTGAACGCGAAGACGATCACGCATATCTGCTACGGCGATTTCGACGTGATCTACCCCGCGCTCCTCGATCTTCCGGTCGACATGATCGATCTCGAGATGGCGAACAGCCGCTATGACCTCCTGGACCGGTTCCGGCAGCACCGTTTCACGAAGGAGATCGGCTACGGCGTGCTCGACGTGCACTCGCACCGGATCGAGACCAAGGAGGAGGTGAAGCAGGGAATCCTCCGAGGCCTCGAGCTCTTGCGTCCCGAGCAGATGTACATCGATCCCGACTGCGGCCTGAAGACGCGCACGGTGGAAGAGGCAAAGGAAAAGCTCGCCGTGATGGTTGCGGCCGTGCGCGAGGTTCGGGAGGAGCGGGGCATCACGGCGTGACCGTGCCGTCGGCTCGCGCACGAAGTAGATAGGAACCGTCTTGGGCATCGTCGAGGCGTTTCGCGAGGCCCGATCCCGTCGGGCGGCGCGTTGACCCCCCCTTCGCCGTGTGCTAGCGTCGCCGTCCCATGAGCAAACATCGGATCAAGATCGGCGTCCGTGACAACCGTTTGGGCCGCATTCTGGGCGAGCAGATCGCCGAGCTCTTGAAGCCGCACTTGGGATCCGCGGCGACCGTGCTCGTTCCGATCGGGCACGCCGCCGAGCGTGCCCGCGGCAATTCGGCTCGCTGGCCCGGCCTCCCGCTGGAGCACGCGCTGGTCGAGGGCGAGATCGACATCGCCGTCCAGAACATGAAGGATGTGCCGCCCGAGCCGCCTCAGGGCATCGTCCTCGCGGCCGTGACGGAACGATTCACGCCCTTTGACGTGCTCATCGCGCGCGACGGAATCATCATGGACGAGCTCCCGGAGGGATCCGCAATCAGCGCGCACACGCCGATCCGGCGCGCGCAGCTTCTCCACTACCGGGACGATTTCTCCATCGTGGATTTCTCGGGAAGCCTGGAGGAGCGGATGCGGAAGCTCGAGATGGGAGAAGTCGACGGGCTCGTCGTCTCGGCTTCGGCCGTCGAGCACCTGGGATACCAGGATCGGGTCACCGAGGTGTTCACAACCGAGGTGGTCATCCCGGCTCCGGGGCAGGGCGCGCTCGGCATCGAGGTCCTGAAAGGCTCGAAGGAGCTGCTCAAGGCGGCGAAGCATCTCGATGACGCGATCGCGCGCGCGGAGATCGAGGCGGAGCGCGCGTTCCAACGCGAGGTCACGGCCGATCCCTCCGTTCCGATCGGGGCTCTCGCCAAGCTGGATGGCAACCGCCTCCATCTCGAGGGCGTGATCGCGGACCGGGAAGGAATCAAGGTCTACCGCGACGAAGAAGAAGGAAAGGCCGGAGACGAGGAGCAGATCGGAGCGAGGCTCGCGCGCCGCCTCCTGCTCGACGGGGCCCGCGCCCTCCTCTCTCCCGCCGAAAGCTCCCACTAGACGCTCATGCTCGACCTCAAGCGCATCCGCACCGAGACCGATCGCGTGCGGGAAGCGATCGCGCTAAAAAACACCCAAGCAGATCTGGACCGCTGCCTGATCCTCGACGAGGAAAGGCGCGGGCTCCTCGTCGAAGTCGAGCGGCTGAAACACGAGCGGAACGACGTTTCGGAGGAAATCGGCCGTCTCAAACGCGCAGGGAAGGACGCCGCGGACAAGGTGGCGGCGATGAAGCGCGTGGGCGAGGAGATCAAGGCTCTGGATGCGCGGATCGCCGAGGTGGAATCGGAGCTCGAGAAGATCCTCGCATGGATTCCCAACGTCCCGCACCCTTCGGTCCCGCGAGCCGCAGACGCTGCGGGAAACATCGTGGTGCGCGAGTCCGGCTCGATCCGCGAGTTCGGGTTCAAGCCCAAACAGCATTGGGAGCTTGCCGAGTCGCTCGGCCTCCTCGACTTCGAGCGCGCGGGGAAGATCGCCGGCGCGGGGTTCCTGCTCTTCACCGGCCGAGGCGCCCGCCTCGAGCGCGCCTTGATCCGGTTCATGATCGATTCGGCGACCAAGCGCGGCTACACGGAGGTGTGGGCGCCCCATCTCGTACGGCGGGATTGCCTCTTCGGAACCGGGCAGCTCCCCAAGCTTGAAGAGGATATGTACCGGGTGAAAGACGAGGATCTCTTTCTCAATCCCACCGCCGAAGTGCCGATCACGAACATCTACCGCGAGGAGATCCTCGATGGGGAAAGGCTTCCCATCTATCACGTCGGGTATTGCGCGAGCTACCGGAGGGAAGCAGGCGCCTACGGCCGCGATACGCGCGGCATGATCCGCGTCCACCAGTTCGACAAGGTGGAGCTGGTCAAATTCGTTCGGCCCGAGACGTCCTACGACGAGCACGAGAAGCTGCTCGCCGATGCCGAGGCGGTTCTGGAGGCGCTCGAGTTGCCCTACCGGGCCGTGCTCCTCGCCGCGGGGGACTTGAGCTTTGCCGGAGCCAAATGCTACGACCTGGAAACGTGGGCGCCGGGGGAGGGCCGATGGCTCGAGGTGTCCTCCTGCACCAATTTCGAGGACTTCCAGGCGCGCCGCGCGGGAATCCGGTTCCGGCCGGGGCGCGCGGCGAAGGCGGAGTACGTCCACACCCTGAACGCCTCGGGGTTGGCGCTCCCGCGCACCTTCGCGACGCTCCTCGAGGTTCACCAGACGGAACGAGGATCGGTGCGCCTCCCGGAGGCGCTGGTGCCCTACTGGGACGGCGAACGGGAGATCGGGCCCGTCTGAGGCCTGAGGCATGCCCGAGAAGCGCACCGCCCGGCCGCGGACGGCCCGGCCGCTTCCCTACAGGGTGTTTCTGTTTCTCGCCGTCGTCGCGCTCATGGCGGCACTCGTGCTTCACACGAACTACCTGATCAACCGGCTCAACAACGAAACCCAGAACCTCTGCTACGTGCTCGCCCGCTTCTTCGCGGTCTCCACCTTCAAAGCCGCCGAGGATCCGACGTTGATCCCGATCTTCCGGGAGGTCGTGGGGAACATCAACTTTCCAATCATCCTCACCGATAACGCGGGAATTCCGCGCGCGTGGAAGCACATCGACGTTCCCCCGGAAGCCGTTCCCGATTCGGTCCTCCAGCGCGCGGCCGCGACCGGGATCGCTCCGCCCATCGTGAAGAAGATCCAGGATGCCGCCGCGAAGCTCGATCGGCGGCACGATCCGATCAAGATCCAGCGGCTCGGCGAGCCGGGCGTGCTCGGGCTCGTCCACTATGGCGAGCCTTCCCTGGTGGCCCAGCTCCGATGGGTTCCCTACCTCGAGTTCGGGGTGGTTCTGATGCTCTTCGTTCTAGGATTCGTCGGGTTTCGCGCCATCATGGCGGGGGAGCAGCGATCGCTCTGGGCCGCGCTTGCCAAGGAGACCGCGCACCAGCTCGGGACGCCTCTCTCGTCGCTCCTTGGCTGGTCCGCGCATCTGCGTGAGGCGGCCGCGGGCGCGGACAGCAGCCCGGAGCGGCTCGAGGCGATCGCTTCCGAGATCGATCTCGATCTCGACCGGCTCAACAAGGTCGCTTCACGGTTCGGGCAGCTCGGCTCCGTTCCCGCGCTCAAGGAAGGGGACCTGACGGAAGTCGTCGCGGGCGCGGTGAGCTATTTCCGCCGCCGCGTCCCGCACCTGGGTCATGAGGTGGAAATCGAGGAGCACTACGAACCGATACCGAGGGTCGCCTTTCACAGAGAGCTGGTCGAATGGGTGGTCGAGAACCTGATTCGAAACGCGATCGACGCCGCCGACAAGCCCAAAGGCGTCATCGAGGTGGGACTGAGCTGGCGGAGAGGGCGGCACGAGGTGGAGCTCAGCGTCAAGGACAACGGGCGCGGCATGACGCCCGCCGAGCGCCGGCGGGCGTTCGCGCCGGGGTTCAGCACGAAGCGGCGCGGTTGGGGGCTTGGGTTGGCGCTTGCGAGGCGTGTCGTGCGCGAGTACCATCACGGCAGGATCTCCATCGTGGAATCCGTGCCCGGCCAGGGGACCACCGTGGCCGTGGTGTTGCCTCAAGCCCCTTCCCCGAACGCCGGTTCCGCGTAATCCCAGAGCCGAAAGACCCATGGTGTTCCAGAATCGAAAAATTCTGTGGGCCGATGACGAGATCGACCTCTTGAAGCCTCACATTCTGCTTCTGGAATCGAAGGGGTACCGGGTCACCTCCGTCTCGAACGGCAACGACGCCGTCGCGTGCGCCGGGCGCGAGAAGTTCGACGTCATCCTGCTCGACGAATCGATGCCCGGGCTGGATGGGCTCGCCACGCTCGAAGCGATCAAGGGACACGACCCCTCCGTCCCCATCGTGCTGGTCACGAAAAACGAAGCTGAATCGCTCATGGACGAGGCCATCGGGAAGCGCATCAACGACTACCTGATCAAGCCGGTGCGTCCGACGCAGATTTTCCTCGCGCTGAAGCGTCTCCTCGAATCGGACCGCCTGCAAGAGGGCCAGCGGGCGCGCGACTACGTGGCGGAGCTGTCGCGGCTTCGGGCGGAATCCGCGGGCGGCCTCGATTGGCGCGGGTGGATCGATCTCTACGCGCGGAGCGCGCAGTGGGACGTCGAGCTGGATCAAGTCGAGGACGAGGGACTCAAGCAGGCGCACGCGGACCAGAGACGCGAGCTCAACGTGGAGTTCGGGCAGTACGTCGATGCGCACTATGCCTCGTGGGTCGAGGGGGCCGATGCCCCCCCGCTCTCCGTGGACGTCCTCGGGCGCTGGGTCGCGCCGTTCCTGCATCAGAAACGCCGCGTCTATTTCATCGTCGTCGATTGCATGCGGCTCGACCAATGGCTCACCGTGGAGCCGTTGATCCGGGAATTCTTCGACGTCCAAGTGGACTACCACGTGTCGATCCTGCCTACCGCGACCCCGTACTCACGAAATGCGATTTTCGCGGGGCTCTATCCCGACGCGATCCAGCGGCAGCACCCCGAGTTCTGGCACGAGGGCTCCGGGGACGAGCGGAGCAAGAACCGCTACGAGCGGCAGCTCCTGGACCTGCATCTGAAGCGCCTCTCGGTCGAGCTTGCTTCGCCGCCCAAGTACATCAAGATCTACAACGCCGAAGAGGCGAACAACGTGAGGCGCAACATCGTCACATTCCAGAATATTCCGCTTGTCGCGCTTGTATTCAATTTCCTCGACATGCTCACCCACGGACGATCCGAATCGGATCTCCTTCGCGAGCTTGCCCCCGACGAGTCGGCGTTCCGGTCGGTGATGCGCTCCTGGTTTCTCCACTCCTCGCTTTTCGACGCGCTCAAGTGGATGTCGAAGCAGGATTGCACCGTCATCGTGACGAGCGATCACGGAGCGATCCTGAGCCGGCGCTCCGCCCTCGTGTACGGTAACAGGGAGACCTCGACGAATCTTCGGTTCAAGTACGGGACCAATCTGTCCTGCGATTCCAAGTACGCGGTGCACGTGAAGGAGCCGAACCGGTACCGGCTGCCGGCGGATGCGATGAGCAAGAACTACATCATCGCGAAGGAAGATTTCTATTTCGTCTATCCGACCCATTTCCACGAATACGAGAACAAGTACCGTGGGAGCTTCCAGCACGGCGGCATTTCCCTGGAAGAGATGATCCTGCCCACGGCCACACTCACTCCTCGGGGCTGAATCGCTTGGACATCGAGGTGCGCTCGCTCCTGCGCGGGGCGGCGGAAACGATTTCCTTCGGCAGGCGCATCGGAGCGCTGGCGATTCCGGGGGACTGGGTCGCGCTCACGGGGGATCTGGGCACCGGCAAGACGACCCTCGTTTCAGGGATTGTCGAGGGCATTCATCCTGGAGCGCGGAGCCGAAGTCCCACCTACGTGCGCGTAGAGGTCTATGGCGCATCCCCCGCGATCGTCCACGCGGACCTTTACCGCTTGCAGGCCCCCGGGGAGTGGGACACGCTCGGAATCGAGGATCTCGCGGATCGGGACGCGATCGTGCTCGTGGAATGGGCCGACCGCGCATCCGACCGTCTCCCCTCGGAAAGGCTCGAGTTGGCCCTTCGCTACTCCGGCGAAGCCGCCCGCGAGATCCGGATCCACGCGCAGGGGGAGCGCTGGCACACCCTCATCAAGGAAGGGAAGCTGGATCGGGAGTACTGGAGCGATGCGCTATATCCTCGGGATTGATACCGCGACTCGCTTCGGCTCCGTGGCGCTGGCCGTGGACGGCTCGGCGTCGGGTTGGACAACGCTCGATCCCGGTGAGCATTCGAGCGGGCTCTCGCGCGCTTCGGAGGACCTTCTCCGAGAACGGGATCTGACCCTTCGCGATCTCTCGGGTATCGCTGTGTCCCGAGGTCCGGGGTCCTTCACCGGGCTTCGAATCGGGCTCGCGTGGGCGAAGGGCGTCTGCTTCGGGCTCCCGGCCAAGCTGACGCTTGTCTCCTCGCACGAGGCGAACGCGTATCGACACCGCCTCGCGCGAGGCCTCATCGCCACCGTGCTCCAGGGGGAGCGCGGCCAGGTCCAAGCCTCGCTCTGGTCGGCGGGGACCCAGCCGGGCAGCCTCTGGGGCCCCGAGCGCATTTCAGAGGAGGATCTTGCGGACGCCCTCCGCAAGGCAGCGGGCCCCAGGAACGCGGCGATCTGGGTGGCGGCACCCGAGCTGAAGCCCGAAATTCGCGGGCTGCTGGAGGAAGCGGGGTTTGTCCTCCTCGACGGACGACCCGGGTCGCGAGGCGGGACCGGGGGCGGCGCGGATTCGCTCCCGCCAACCGCGGCCGCCGTCGCAGAGTTGGGGGACCGGAACCTTCTCGCCGGGCGAATCGAGAATCTCGCGGACGCCGCGCCCTCCTACGGTCGCGCGCCCAACGCGAGGAAGCCGTCTTCATGACGGGCAAGGATTCGGTTCGGATCGTCCCGCTCACGGCCGAGCATTTGGACGAGATCGTCGTGATCGAGCGAGACTCCTTCAGCGACCCTTGGACCCGCGGCATGTTCGAATCGGAGCTGGACGCCGCGGTGCACGGGTACGCCCGGGGCGCGATTCGGGGCAGGAACCTGATCGGATACGTCCTCGCGGTGTTCATCCCGGATGAAGCCCACATCGGGAATCTGGCCGTCCATTCGGCCGAGCGGCGTCGCGGCATCGCCCAAGGGCTCTTGGACGAGCTTGTGCGCGACGCGGCTCAAGCCGGGGTCCGGCGGATAACTCTCGAGGTCAGGCAATCGAACCAGACGGCGCGTAAGTTCTATTATAAGAATGGGTTCATCGACATCGCGATTCGAAAGAACTACTACCGGAGCCCGGTGGAGGATGCTATCGTGATGTATCGCGTCCTCCCGGAGGATCCGAGCGTATGAGCTGGCTCAAGAAGTCAAAGGAAGGGCTCAGGACGCCGCAGCGGAAACGGGAGCTGCCGGACGGGCTCTGGACCAAGTGCGAGGATTGCGGCGAGATCCTGTATCAGAAGGAGCTCGAGCGGAACCTCTGGACTTGCACCAAGTGCTCCTATCATTTCCGGATCTCGGCCCGAACCTACCTCAAGATTCTTCTCGATGAGGGGTCCTTCGTCGAGCGCTTCTCCGAAATCGTCTCGACCGACCCGCTCAAGTTCCGCGACACGAAGCGCTATGTCGACCGGCTGCGGAAGGCGCGCGAGGAGACCGGGCTGAGCGAGGCGATCCTGATGGGCGAGGGGGCCATCGAGGGACGTCCGCTCGTGATCGGCGTGATGGACTTCTCCTTCCTCGGCGGGAGCCTGGCCTCCGCGTCCGGGGAGCGGATCGCGCGCGGCATCCTGCTCGCCCTCGAAACCCGGCACCCGCTCGTGCTTCTCTCCTCCTCAGGCGGCGCGAGGATGTTCGAAGGCATTCTCTCCCTGATGCAGATGGCGAAGACGAACGCCCTCCTGGCGCGGCTTTCGGATGCCGGAGTCCCGTACATTTCGATCATGACCCATCCGACGACGGGGGGCGTCACGGCCAGCTTCGCCTCGGTGGGGGACGTGATTCTGGCCGAACCGCGCGCCTTGATCGGCTTCGCCGGGCCCCGCGTGATCAAGCAGACCATCAACCAGGAGCTTCCGGAGGGATTTCAGCGGTCGGAGTTTCTCCTCGCGAAGGGGATGATCGACCGAATCGTGCACCGGAACGAGCTTCGAAGAACGCTCGCCTCGCTCCTGCAATTCTTCGCCGCGGCGGCGCTCCTGCCCCAAAAGCCGCGGCGGCGCGCGGGGGAAACCCTCGCCCGGTTCCGCGCGGTGGGCGGCCCGATCGCATCCACGCCTCCGCCCGCGCCCGCGACGGAAACGCCGCTCCAGCCCGATTCAACGCCGGGCGTGACGGCGCCGAGCGTCAATGGAGCGCCCAGCCCGCAGAGCACCCAGAGCCCCGCCGAGGCACCCGGTGAAGCACCGGGGACGACGCCCGGCGGCTCCGCAGCGTTTCCCGCCGATCGAGAGATACCCATCCGCGAATGAAGGCGCCCGCGAGCGCCCCCCTCACACGGCGCCTGGATGCCATGTACCGCTTCGAGCGCGGCGGAATGCGCCCGGGGCTTGTGGGAATCGAGCGCCTCCTCGAGACGGCGGGCCGTCCTGACCGGGCGTTCGCGTCGGTCCTCATCGCCGGGACGAACGGCAAGGGGTCCACCGCGGCGCACCTCGATTCCATCCTCCGCGCCGCCGGGCTTCGGACCGGCCTCTACACGTCTCCCCACCTCCTGCGATTCCACGAGCGGATCCGCGTCCAGGGCCGCGAGATCACCGACGAGGCGCTTGAGAACCTACTGGAGCGCTGGTGGCCGCGTTTCGAGGCCCAGGGTCCTTCCTTCTTCGAAGCGGCGACCGCGCTCTGCTTCGACCATTTCGCGGCATCGAATCTGGACATCGCGGTCGTGGAGGTTGGGATCGGCGGCCGGCTGGACGCCACGAACATCTTGAGCCCGCGCGTTGCGGTGATCACCACGATCAGCAGCGATCATCACGAGATCCTGGGCCACACGTTGAAGCAGATCGCGGCCGAGAAAGCGGGAATCGTCAAGGCGGGGGGCACCCTCGTCTGCGGCGTCCGGACACGGGAGGCGAAAACGGTAATCGCCGACGTTGCCTCGGAGAAGGTGGCCGCGGTGAGCTGGCTCGGAAGCGCGGTGCGCTACACCACGCGCGGCTTGAGCCTCGATGGAACCGAGCTTCAGCTCGAAACATCCTCCTACTCAGGGAGGCTCCGGACGAAACTCTTGGGAAAGCATCAGGCGCGTAATGCGGCGCTCGCGGCGCTCGCGGCCGAGAAGGTGCTGGAGGGCCGGCCGCCGGTGGAAATCGCGTCCGCCATCGAGCACGGCATCTCTCGCACGCGGTGGCCTGCCCGCGCGGAGCTCGTTCGTGGGGAGCCCCCTGTATTGGTCGACGTCGCGCACAACGCGGAGGGCGCGGGGGCGCTGGCCGAGACGGTCGGAGCCCTCTTTCCCGACCGCAGCGTCGCATTCGTCGTCGCGTTGTCGCAGGATAAGGCCCACACGGAATTCCTGAGGCGGCTGGGCTCGGTGGCGAGCCGGTTCTACCTCACCCAGTTCGAAGGTGAGCGCGCCACCCCCGCCTCCGCGCTCCTTCGCGCGGCTCCCTCACGCCACCTCACGTGCGAGGCGATCCCCTCGATCCCTGAAGCGCTCGACCGGGCCCTGGCATGGGCGGCGGGGACCGGGGGTGTGGTCGTCGTAGCCGGTTCGTTCTTTCTTCTGGCGTCGGCGCTGCCTCACCTCGAGGTCCGCGTTCCCGATGCTCTTTGACGGCCGGTCCGCTGGCCCCATCCGCATCTCGTTCTTGGCGTTCGTCCTGGCCGCAGCGATGGGGACCGGAAGCGGAGCCGGCCAAACCCCCGCGCCGACGACACCCAAACCCACCCCACGCGCCCCGGCCGCAGCAGCGGGTCGGGGCGCCGATGAGACCTACCACATGAAGGCGGACCGGCTCTCCGGCTCCGCGACGTCGGATGAGGATGTGTACACCGCGATTCACGTCACCGTGGAGCACGGCACCACCACGGCCACGGGTGATTCGGCCAGGGTCTTCCGCAAGCGAGAGACCGTCTTCCTGATGGGAAACGTGAAGATCATCGACGGCAAGACCACGATGTGGAGCGACGAGGCGTCCTACGACCGGAAGGCACGGGTCGCCATCCTTCGCGGAAACGTGAGGATCCAGGAGGGCACCGCCCGGATCACGGGACAGGAGGCGCGGTTCTACCGGGACGAGAATCGGTCGGTGATCGTGGGCAGCCCGCGCATGGAGGATTCCACGAGGACTCTTACCGCCAGCCAGATCGATTACGACCGGGCGAAGGACGTGATCCTCGCCCAAGGAAACGTCGTGGCCGTCGACCGCGCGGAGAGCACGACGGTGCACGCCGGGCGGGTCCGATATGACCGGCGGGCCGACTACGCCTGGGCGAACCAGAGCCCGGTACTCACGATCGAGGAGGCGGGAGGGAAGTCGACCCAGGTCCGCGGGCTCTCCATGGAGTTCGACAACGCAAAGCGGGCGGTGTTCGCGGTCGGCGAGGTCCAGGTGGAGCGAGACAAGCTCCGGGCCACAGGGGATCGCGGGGAGTTCTACCAGTCCGAGAGCCGAGCGCTTCTGGTCGGGAACCCACGAGCGTGGGACGAGGAGGGGCAGATTCAGGGAGACACCCTCGAGATCCGGATGGACCGGCATCGCGTCCAGTCGGTCCAGGTGCGCCCTCACGCCGTCGTGAACTACGAAGCAAAGAGCGAGCGCGGGCGCGGCGAGCGGAGCCATGCCGTCGGCGACACCGTGACCCTCTTTCTTCCCGACGAGGAGACCCGGAGGGCGGTCATCGTGGGGCACGCCCAAAGCTCGTACTGGCCCGCGACCGAAGACAGCGCGCAGGGCGGGCGGAACATCTCGAGCGGCGACAGCATCATCGTGGAATTCGCCCACGGGCGGGCGCGGCGGGCCACGGTGGTGGGCCGAAGTGAGGGCACCTATTTCATGGCGGCGGAAGGGGACACGAGCCGCGCGCAACAGGAGGAGCGGGTCCGATACCGCGGCGAGCGAATCATCTACGACGTGGACCGGAACGAGGTGGACGTCGTCGGCTCCTCCGACGTGACGTACAAGGAGCTGCGCCTGAACGCGGAGCGCGTCACCTTCAACACGAAGACCGAGCGGATGCGCGCGGAAGGGAACCCGGTGCTGTTGGACGGCAAGGACCGCATCACGGGCCACACCATGACCTACGACCTGCCGATTCGCCGCGGCACGATCTACGCGGGCAAGACGACATACGAGAAAGGCTTCTACTACGGGGAGCAAATCCGAAAGGTCTCCGACGACGTCCTCCTCGTGAAGAACGGGAGCTACACGACCTGCGACCTGGACGGACCTCACTACCACTTCGGAAGCAGCAAGATGAAGATCCTGCTCCGAGACAAGGTGATCGCGCGGCCGGTCGTGTTCTACATCAAGCACATTCCGGTGCTCGCGCTTCCTTTCTATATCTTTCCCATCAAGCCGGGGCGGCATTCCGGCTTTCAGCTCCCGCAAGTGGAGTTCGGCTCGTCGAGCACGGGGGGGAAGTTCATCCGCAACCTGGGATACTACTGGGCGGTGAACGACTACCTGGACGCGACCGGATGGGGGGACTACTACCAGGAGGACCGGTGGATCGCCCACGTCCAGACGCGGTACAACAAGCGCTACAAGTGGCAGGGGGAGATCAACACCTCGTTCGAGCACGCGCTCGCGTCGGGCGCCGATCGGTGGGATCTGTTCGGACGGCACTTCCAGACCCTGGGCACCAATTTCACGCTCACCGCCCAGGGCAACCTGACGAACTCGAGCCAGTATCTACGGGACCAGACCATCGGCCGGTCCGTCCTGCTCCGCGTCCAGCGCAATCTCAGGTCGAGCCTCTCCCTGAACAAGGGCTGGAGCGGCGCGTCGCTCAACATAGGCCTCCTCCGGAACCAGGACCTCGACCCGGATCGAGGCGGGATCGAGATCCAGCAGCAGCTTCCCGCGGCGACGTTTTCGTTGTCCGCGCGGCCGCTGGGGCATCTCCCCCGAGGCAAGGAGCCCGCGCGCTTTCCGTGGCTCTCCTCCACGGTCTTCAGCCTCCGCTCGACCCTTCTGAGCGAACGAAATCGATTCTTCGAGGGCAGGGCGGAGTCTACGGTCGTGTTGGATTCGCTGGGGGCTCCCGTCGATACGACGGTTCGCTTCGTGAACGTCACGACCGCGGGCACCTCAATACGCCATGACATGGCGCTGACGGACGTGAGGACGCTGCTCGGGTTCCTCAAGGTGAGCCCGAACATGAGCTACACCGAGGTCTTCGTCAGCAAGGACGCCGCCGGGAACCGCAATCAGCGGGCGGGCGTCTGGCGCGGCGGGATCGGCGCGAACACCGCCGTGCTCGGGACGTTCCGCCCCTCGTTGGGACCGCTGCGGGCGGTCCGTCACGTCGTCACGCCCTCGGTGGGTCTCGCGTATCAGCCCGCGTACCCGAAGCTCAACTACCGCGATGCGAACGGGAATCTTCTACCGCGGTTTACCGGCGCTGCGGGCGCGCTGGGCGGTTTGGAAACGCGCGCGATGACGTTCTCACTGCGGAACGACGTCCACGTCAAATGGGGAGACGCGGCGCAGCCCAAGGTGATCAACAATCTGATCCAACTCTCGACATCCGGCAGCTACAACTTCCTCGCGGCGAGACAGGGGTTGAAGCCCCTGTCCGATCTCTCGAGCACACTGAGGCTCCGTCCGATCGATCGCAGCTCGATCGATATGGATTTCACCCACAACCCCTATGATGGGAAGCTCCTGCATTTCGGTGTCTCGAGCGGGCTCTTCTTCCAGGGGGTGAGGCGCGCCGAGCGCGAGGAAGAGAGGGTGGAGCTCGACCCCGGCGCCCAGGCGGTTTCCGCGCCGTCCGGGTGGACCCCCGCAGGGCTCCTCCCGTCCGGGCTCCCGTGGATGTTCGGGATTTCGATGAGCTACACGGGGTCTTCAAGCAGGATTGCGGGCGGCGGATACTCGCCGTGGGCGTCCAGCACCCGCGCGAACGGGTCCCTGGGGCTCAATCCGACGGCAAACTGGCGGGTGGATTACTCGGCGCAATTCGATTTCAAGAGCCGCCAAATGATTTCCCAGAATTACTCGGTGAAGCGCGAGCTCCACTGTTGGGAAGCACAATTCACGCGCAGCATTTCGGGGGGGATCACCGAGTACTACTTCAAGATCAACGTGAAGAATCTCCCGGAGGTCTATTACGAACAAGGGTCGCGCGGGTTGCGAGGGTTCGGTGGAATCCAAAATGCTTTCTAGCGAAAAACCCGCATCCGCATCAGGAATCCATTTGACACCCCCCGGGGTGCGTCGTACGTTGACGCGTCGTTCAGCCGAAAGGAGGTGACAAGCAGATGAACAAGACCGAACTCATCGCCACCGTCGCAAGAAAGACCGGTCTTTCGGCACGCGAAGCGCGTGCCGCCGTCGAAACGCTGTTCTCCCCAGGCAAGGAAGGTTTGATCGCGGCCGCTCTCATGTCCGGGAAGAAGGTCCAGATCACAGGATTCGGCACCTTCGAGACCCGTAAGCGGAAGGCACGCGAGGGTCGGAACCCCCAGACTGGAGAGCGCATCAAGATCGCAGCATCCCGGTTTCCGGCATTTCACGCAGGAAAGGCCTTGAAGGATCGCATCAAGAAGTAACCCCCCTACCATCGGATTTGCGAGGGAGCGGGCAGGTGCACCTGCCCGCTCCTTTTGCGTTTTATTACCGAAATCTTGAACCCGTCACCCTTTGCGGGGTATAGTCTTGGACCATAATGTTCATTCCAGGGGGGAGGTGAATTCACTGACCCGGTTCCGGTCCCTGCTCTTTCTTCTTGTCGCAGCGGGGCTTGCGGCGCTGAGCCCGCGGCTTCTGGGAAAGGGTTCGCCCTGCGACATCCTCATTCAGGCCACGACGGATGTGTACGGCGAGCTCGCTCCCTGCGGCTGACACGCTCACCCGCTTGGCGGACTCGCCCGGAGGGCGAGTCAATTCAAAGTAGGGGCCATGAAGTTCCCCAGCAATTTCCGGGTGGACTCGGGGGACTTCTTTGGTATGGCCGGTGAGCAGGACTCCCTCAAGAGCGCGTTCATGGTTGCCGCCATGGATAAGCTCGGCTACGACGTGGTCACGCTCGGCGAGCGTGAGTTCAACTACAGCCAGGCCTTCCTTCTCGACACCTTCAAGAAGACGAAGATCGACGTCGTCTCATCGAACCTGGTCTACGCCGACACGAAGAAGCCGTTCGTGAAGCCTTACGTCATCCGGAAAATGTGCTCCACGCGCGTGGCGTTCTTCGGCCTCATCGGAACGGACATGAAGATCCGGACGCTCTTGAGCGAACGGGCGCTCGAGGTGAAGGATCCGTTCGCGACCGCGAAGGCGCTCGTGCCCGAGCTCCGGAAAAAGGCGGACGTCGTGGTGCTCCTCTCTCACCTCGGGCTCACGGAAAGTCAGCGCATGACGCTGGAGGTGCCTGGGATCGACGTCATGGTCTTCGGCCACCAGCCTGGGCTGTTCCGCGAGCTCGTGAAGACCAACGGGGTCATCAACACGCGCGCCGGCGAGCGCGGGCAGTACATCCCCGGAATACACCTCGTCGTCGAGGACGGCAAGATCGCCTCGTACGACGGTGTGGTCGTGACGCTGGATGACAAGATACCCGCGGACGAAGAGATGAACCAAATGGTCGATACCTTCAACGACGAGATGAACCGGCGTTTCTCCAGCAACTCCAATGCGAGCACGCCGCCGGGGCAACCCGCCCCGATCCCGGTCGGGGGGGATCACTACCTGGGAGAGAAGAACTGCCGCCGCTGCCATGAGGCCGAGTACCAGATGTACGCCAGCCAGCCCCATGCGCGTGCGTTCGATACGCTGACGAAAAACCAGCGCGATTCCTCGCCCGAATGTCTGCCTTGCCACGTCGTCGGGTACGGACAACCCGGGGGATTCTCGTCCAAGACGGCCACCCCAGACCTCGTTAACGTGCAGTGCGAGAACTGCCACGGAATGGGCACCAAGCATCCGGGGAAAGAGGACGCCAACGCAGTCGTGGGCCCCCAAGTGTGCCTGACCTGCCACACGCACGAGCAGAATCCGGATTTCGACTACAGCGAAGCGGTCACGCATATTGTCCACTGGCATCAATAGCGCTCGCCCGCCCGCGGTCGCCCTCGCCGCCCTCGCCGCTCTCGCATCTCTTCTCTTGGGGGTCGGAACCTCACAGGCTCAAAGCGTCAAGCTTCGCGTCCTCACCATCCCATCCGACGTCCAGGCCGGGAGCTGGATCTCCTACCGGATCCAGGTGGATTCCAAGAACCGGCCCCCGCGCCGGTTCACGCAGAGGCTCGCGGTCGTCGCTCGGGAGGGAGCGGGCGATGAAGCGGGTGCGTGGCTGGAGCTCAAGACCATCGAAGTGGGGAGGACACGGATCGAGCGCGGGTTCTTCGCACGGGGTGAAAGCCGGGACCGGGGGCACTCCCAAGGCGCCGGGACACCGCACCTCGTGCTCCGGCGCTATCAGTCGCTTACCACGGACGGAAGGCTCATCGAGTACCCGGTCGGCGAGGAAGGCGGGCCCATGCCGGATGAGGACATCTCGGCAATGGATCTTCTCGAGTTCACGGGGACCGCGAAGATCGATTCACTCGCGCCCGACACCTTGAGCGCCGGCAGCATGACCTTTCCCTGTCGCGTGGAACGAGTCACCCGATATGGAAAGGACCAGTGGGCGGCCGAGGATACGACCTTCGTGAACCGCGCCGTGATGACGCGCACGCTGTGGCGAAATCCCGCGGTTCCGGTGACCGGATACGCGCGGTCGGTCCTCGAGGTCGCGACCGCTCGGCTTCCGACGCTCTCCCGCGCTGCGGCCTCGGCGCCGGCGGAGACTATCGCCGCGCTTCCCATGGCCCCCGATTCGGTCGCCACGCGTTCGGCGGCCGCGGATTCGACCGCCGTGGATTCGGCCGCGCGCGTGGCGCCCCCCGTCGGGCCTCAAGGCCAGAGGTTTTTCTACCGGGCCGAGGTTACCCTGCTCGACGTGGGTAATGACGCCGTCCCGGAAATCACCCAGGCGCCCGAGCTCGCCCCGGAGGAAGCTTTGCCGCGGCCCAAGCCGAAGGTGATCCGCTAAGGCCTCACGCCCGCGGGCGAGCCACGCGCCCCGGGAACCCCGCCAGCCAAGAGCCGCCTAAATCCCTCCAGATCGGCCCTCCCGAGCCGATACCTGCGACGTAGCCTGCCGGTGGGTCGTTCCCGGCACGAAACCCTTCCAAGACACGGGAGTACCGATGGCGCAAGGTGGCCGCAAGCCTCTGGGGCAGAGCCTGGTCGAGCTGGGACATCTCTCACGCGAGGGACTGGCCCGCGCGCTCGAGGAGCAGCGTCGCACCGGACAGGCCCTTCGAGAGGTGCTGCTCCGGCTCGACCTGGTTTCGGAAGAGGCGATTCTCGAGTACTACGAAGAGCAGCTCGGCGTCCCGCGCATGGATCTCACCACCTATGTTCTCGAGCCGGAAATCGTGCGCCTCGTGCCCGAGCGGATCGAGCGGCAGTACAAGCTCGTCCCGCTCTTCAAGATCGGCGGCACCCTCACGATCGCGATGATCGATCCGCTCGACATCGTCGCCCTGGATGAGGTGAAGCTGGCGACCGGGCTGGAGGTCGAGGTAGTCGTTTCTCCGGAGCAGCAGATACGCGAGGCTGTGGATCGCTACCACCCGCTCGGCGGCGGGCTCGAGATGCTCGTGCGCGAGCAGGGGCAGAAGCGGAAGCAGAAGCAGAAGCATGGAGCCGCCGCCGACGAGGCGATCGCCCGCGCCGAGGAGGACGGGCCCGTCATCCGATTCGTGAACGCGGTCGTGAATCAGGCCGTCCGCGAGGGCGCATCCGATCTCCACTTCGAGCCCGACGAGGCCAATCTCAGAATCCGCTACCGCGTGGATGGGATTCTGCGCGAAGCGTCCATCCAGTCGAAATCGATCCACGCCTCCGTGGTCTCGCGCGTGAAAATCATGGCCCAGCTCGACATCTCCGAGCGCCGACTTCCCCAAGATGGGCGCGCCCGCATCGAGATTTCGGGGAAGGAGTACGACATGCGGGTCTCCACGTTTCCGACGATCCACGGGGAGAACGTGGTGCTGCGCATCCTGGACAAATCGAGCGCGCTCCTCGGAACTTCCGAGTTGGGGCTCGCCCCGGGTCCGCTCGCCGAGCTCTCACGAATGATCGAGCGGCCGAACGGCATCGTGCTCGTCACCGGCCCGACGGGAAGCGGGAAGACGACGACCCTCTATTCCTGCATCGGGAAGATCAACACGGTGGAGCGGAACATCGTCACCCTCGAAGATCCGGTGGAATACCACCTCCCGTCCATCCGCCAGACCCAGGTGGACCCCGACATCGGGCTCACCTTCGCACGGGGGTTGCGGGCGCTGCTGCGACAAGACCCCGACGTGATCATGGTCGGTGAGGTGCGCGACAGCGAAACCGCCGAAATCGCGGTCCGCTCGGCGCTCACCGGACACCTCGTGCTCTCGACCCTGCACACCAACGACGCCGCGGGCGCTCTGCCCCGCCTTCTCGACATGAAGATCGAGCCGTTCCTGCTCTCGTCGGCGATGCTCGGGATCGTGGCCCAGCGTCTGGTGCGGCGGGTATGCGAGAAGTGCCGCCGTCGGAGCGCGCCGCCGGCCGAGGCGCTTGAGGAGCTGGGGGCGGGCGCGATCAAGGGCGAATTCGTGGTCGGCGCGGGTTGCATGGCGTGCGGGCAGACCGGCTACCGCGGAAGACTCGGGATTTTCGAGGTGCTGGTCGTCACCGACGAGATCCGCGACCTGATCGTCTCGCGCGCCTCGACGGAGGAGCTTGCGCGCGCCGCCCGCCGCGGCGGCATGCTGTCCTTGCGTGACGATGCGGTTCGCAAGGCGGCTCAGGGCATCACGACGCTCCAGGAGGTGATCCGCGTCACGCGAAAGAACCTCCTCCTGGCCCCCGATGCGGACCCGGCCACCCTCCCGGTTCGCGAATAGCCGATGCCCGCGTTCCGATACCGGGCTCTGAGCGCGGCCGGGCAGGCGCAGCAAGGGCTGCTGGAGGCGCCAGACCTCGATCAGGCGCTCGATCGAATCCACCGCATGGGGCTCACCCCCGTGCGTCTCGAGGCCCAGGGCACGTCCCAGGCCGGAACGCGCGGGATTCCGTTTCTCCAAAAGAGAGTCACGCCGCGCGATCTGATTCTCTTCACGCGGCAGCTCGAGACCATGCTCGACTCGGGCCTGCCGATACTCTCGGCGCTCGAGAGCCTCCATACCCAGACGGCGCAACCGAAGCTCAAGCAGGCGATCGACCGCGTGCGGGCAGACGTCGAGCAGGGCTCGACGCTCACCGAAGCGCTGTACCGGCATCCGGACTGTTTCCCGCGGATTTACGTGAACCTGGTCTTCGCCGGAGAGGAAGGCGGCCTCTTAGCGCAGATGCTGGACCGGGTCGCCACGCTCCTCGAGTACGAAGCGGAGACGGACCAGAGAATCCGCTCCGCCACCTTCTACCCGACCCTGATCGTGATCGAGCTCGGGCTTGCGTTCCTCGTCCTGATCAAGTTCGTGCTGCCGCGCTTCGCGTCGCTGTTCCGGAATTTCAACACCCAGCTGCCACTTCCAACCCGGGTGTTGATCGGGTTGAGCGATTTCTTCGAGCACCAGTGGATCCCGTTCGTGTTCTTCATCGTGGCCGCGGCGGCCATCGGCGTCGTCTGGAGCCGGACCGAGCGCGGCCGCACGACCATCGACCGGATCACCATCACCGCTCCGATCTTCGGGCCGATCTTTCTCATGACGATCATGTCTCGCTTCTCGCGCGTGCTGTCCGCCCTCCTCGCAAGCGGTATCCCGATCGTCCAGGCGCTCGACATCGTGCGGGGGGTCGTGGGGAACAAGGTGGTCGAGGTCGAAATCGACAGGATGCGCGATGGTGTGGTGGCGGGTCAGGGATTGGCCGAGCCGCTCAAGGGGAGCCCGATCATCCCACCCTTGGTGGTCAAGATGTTGGCGGTGGGTGAGGAGACCGGCGCGATCGACAAGATGCTCCTCCGAGTCTCCCGATATTACGACCAAGACGTCGATTACGCGGTCAAGAACCTCTCCACGGCGATCGAGCCGGTGCTCCTTATCATCCTCGGAGCCGCTGTTCTTTTCACCGCTTTGGCGGTCTTCCTGCCCCTCTGGAACCTCATGAACGTCTTCCGCCACTGACCCGGCGGAGCCCTCCCAAGGACTCAAGAACGGTCGCCGAATTGCCGATTGCAATTCCGGACACAGACGACAGTGCCCCGGGGGTTGGGGGCGAACGAAGCAGTCAATCAGGAGGGTCGTGCATATGTACCGGAACACTTCTGAGAGCGGTTTCACGCTGATCGAGCTCGTGATCGTGATCGTGATCCTCGGCATCCTCGCCGCGGTCGCGATTCCGAAGTACGAGGACATGCGTGAGCAGGCCCGCGTGGCCACGATGAGGGGGCAGCTAGGCTCGATCCGCTCGGCGGTCGCGATCCAGTACGCGCGCAACGCTCTGAACGGCTCGACGGCGTTCCCCACGTTGAATGGAGCCATTTTCGCCGACGGCAACGTCCCAAAGGAGCCGGTCAACAACTCGAACGCGGTGAAGACCACGCCCGGCGTCGATAACGCGGGAGGCTGGCTGTACAACTCGGTGACCGGAATCGTGAAGGTCAACCTGAACGCGTACTCGTCCTACTAGAGCTTTTCCTTCAGCGGCTTCAAGGCGGATGGCCGAGGTGGGAGCGAAACGCTTCCACCTCTTCGGCCATTCAGGGGTAGATCCTATGGAGGATCGGGGGATCCACATGCGCTGGACCCGCGCGGGGGCGGGAAGCCTCGCCGCCGCGGCGATCGCGGCATTCGTCTATGGCTCCACGCTCGCGCCTTCCGTGGGAGCGGGGGACAGTGGTGAGCTGATCCTCGCGGCCCAATCCATGGGAATCCCGCATCCCCCCGGGTATCCGCTTTGGATTCTCCTCGCCCGGGCCGCGGCGGCTTTGCCCTGGGGGACGGTCGCCCTGCGGGTCAACGCCCTCTCGGCGGTGCTCTCCGCGTGCGCCGTGGGCCTGTTCTATCTTCTGGCGGCACGGTGCGGTCTCAAGAAGTCGGGACGCTTTGCGGCCACGCTGATTTTCGCCGGGTCCACGCTTCTCTGGGACTCGGCCGTGCAGGCGGAAGTCTACTCGCTCGCGACGGTCGCGTTCCTGGCGCTCACCTTGGCGGCGTTCGCGGCGAGGTCGAAGGGAGCGGTGTCCGCCCGGTCCGACGCGGTCTTCTTCTTCGTCGCCGGCCTGGCGCTGCTCGCGCATCAGACCCTCCTTTTTCCAGCGCTGATCCTTGGAATTTGGGTGCTCGCGCGCCGGTTCCGCCCACGACGGCTCGTGGCGGCGCTCGCCTGGACGGCCGTGGGATTCTCGTGCGTGCTCGCGCTGCCGATCCGGAGCGCCGCCCATCCGTGGTTCGATTGGGGCCAGAACCACAACCTGGCCCACCTGTGGGACAACCTCCTGCGGCGCAATTACGGGGGCCTGCGGCAGAACCCATTCCGTCTGGATCGAACCGTCGATGAGATCGTGTGCATGGGGGGCTTGATGGCAGCCTCGTGCGGGGTTGTGGGCGCCTCGCTCGCGGCGCTCGGGACCTTGCTCGCAGGCCGTGCCCGCCCGGCGCTCGTTCCCCTAACGCTGGCGGCACTCACCATACCGGCGGCCCTCGTCGCGTTCGTCGGCTTCACGCCCGACCCGGAGCATCTCGCGCAGATTGGCCCGTTCCTGATCCCGGTCCTCGCGGCCGCCGCCCTGTGGGCGGGTGCCGGGGTCGCGAACTTATCGAAGCGCGCCCCGTGGATCGCCCGCGCGCCGATCGTGGCCGGGTGCGCGCTCGTCCTTCTCGCCACGGCCGCGGTCCACTACCGGCTGTGCGACCGGTCCGCGTTCCGCCTTCCCGAGCAGTACGGCCGGGATCTCCTGGAGCCGCTCCCCCGAGGCGCCACGCTCATCCTGGACGGCGATAACGAGACCTTCCTCGCCGCGTATCTCTCCCGGGTCGAAGGTGTGCGCGCCGATCTCGCGCTCGTCAATCGCCGCGGCCACGTCTTCGGCGACCCGTACGGCCTCGCCGGCGTTCCGCGCTCGAGGTGGACCGAGATCCAGCATCGGGTCGATCTCGAGCGGCTCAAGAGCGCCCGCGCGCCGGTCTATTACGCCACCCCGCCCGAGGACCTCGTGCGCGTGGGCGTCACGTTCCTCAATGAGGGGCTCGTGTATCGGGCAATCCTGGGCAGCGAGGCGGGGCCCGGCGCGACCGGGGGGAACAAGCGCGCGGGGGTTTCGCGCATGGCTCCGAGCAACCTGAATGCCGCTGCCTGGCCCAGGAGCACCGATCTCCTCCCTGGCGGACCGGAACGATACGGCTATGTGGAGAGGAAGCTGGCCATCACCTATTCCGCGACGCGGGCCCAGGCGCTCTGGGAGGCGGAGCGGTACGAGGACGCCTTTCCTTGGTTCGAGGACGCGGCGCGGGTCGGTTTCGATTTCCCCGCGGCGCGCATGAACCTGGCGGTCGCGGCGGCCGCCGCCGGGAAACCGGAGGTGACGCTCACCGAGCTGGTCGCCGCGATGAAGCTCGCGCCGTACGACCCGGAGCCCCCGGCGCGGCTCGCGGTCCTGTTCGCGGTCGCCGGGCGCTACCGGGACGCGGCGGTCTATTTCGAACGGGCGTACAGGATTTCCCCTTCGGTCGAGCTGGCGTCGAACGCGGCGCGCGCATGGTCGCTGGCCGGGGAGCGGGAGCGCGCCCGCTACTGGGAAGCGAAGGGATGACCCCGCGATCCGGAGCCCGCCCGGGCGGCGCCTCGCGGGCCGCGCAAGACTCCGCCGGCCCGGAAGGATTTTCGCTCACGGAGCTGATCATCATCATCACGATCCTCGGGATCCTGAGCTGGCTCGCCTACCCCAAGGTCGTGGCGATGGACGAGATCAAGCTGGACACGGCCGCTCGCCGTCTGGCTGCCGATCTCCGTTACGCCCAGAGCCTCGCGATGAGCAAGCGCCTGATCCATGGTCTTCTCTTCGAGCCCGCGCTCGAGCGCTACACGGTGTTCGCTCCCAGCTCCGGGTCCCCGATCACGGATCCCGCCGACCGCGCCCGTCCGATGCGAGTGGACTACACATCGCGGGCGGAGTTCCGTGGGGTCCTGATCCAATCGGCTGCCTTCGGGACCACTCCCGGCGTGACCTTCGACTACTTCGGCGTGCCGCGCGACACGAGCGGGGTCGATCTGACCTCCAACGGCCTCGTCGTCCTGAGCTACCAGGGCGTGACCGATACGGTTCTCGTGGCCCCGCAGACCGGTATGGTGACCGTCCGATGAGCGGCCGAGAGGTTTGCCGCGCGGCCGGGTTCACGCTCGTTGAGATCGTGCTCATCATCGTCATCGCCGCGGTGGCCATCCTCCCGCTCAGCATGCTCTTCGCGAACACGTCGATCCGGTCGGGGGACGCGCGGAACGCGACCATCGCCGCGCAACTCGCGCAAGCGAAGATGGAGGAGCTTACCGCCGACAAGAATTCGCCCACCCGGGGCTTCTCGTATCTCATCGCCGCGAACTATCCGGCCGAGAGCCCTGTGACCGCGTTTCCGGGATACAGCCGGACCGTCGCGTTCGCTCCCGACTCCGTCTATGACGGGGTCACGTTCCGCACGGTAGGCGTGACGGTCGTGTGCCCGAACATTCCACCCGTGACGCTGACGACATGGTTCACGAACTATTGACGCCGCCGCGGCGGCGCCGCGAGCCGGGCTTCACCCTGCCCGAGCTGCTCATCGTCATCGTCGTGGCCTCGATCGTCGCGGTCGCGTTCTCGACCATGTTCATCGAAGCGGTCAAGACCTACCAGTTCATGGACGCGGAGAAGGACATGCTGGAGGACGCCCGGTACGCGGAGGAGCGGGTCTCGCGCGAGCTCAAGCGGGTGAAGGACAACACAAGCATTACCACCGCGAGCGCAACCACGCTCGCCTTCGTGGACCGGAGCAACGCCACCGTGAGCTTTTCCTGGAGCGGCGTTTCGGGCGCGAACCTTCTTTACACCAAGAACGGGTCTTCCCAGACGCTCGCGAAGGGCGTGGACTCGCTCGCGTTCCAGTACTGGACGAAGAACGGCGCGGCGGCGACGCCCATCCTGTCGCCGTCCACGACCGACATCTGGCGGGTCACGATCTACATGAGGCTCATCAAGGGCTCCCAGACCGTCGCTTCGTTCGGCGCCGCGTTCGTGAGGTCGCTGTGAGCCGCCGCCTCGATGTCGGCCCGGACGCGGGGTTCTCGGTCGTACTCGCGGTGTTCTCGATCCTCATCCTTCTCACGCTGGGAATCGCGATGGTGTCCCTCGTGGTCCAGGACTCCGACCTCTCGGTCACGCACGTGCAGGAGAACCAGGCGTTCTACGCCGCGCACGCCGGAATCGAGTACGCGCTCGGCAAGCTCATGGCGAATTGGTCCTGGGGCGGGCTCCCTTCTCCCGGGAAGAACGTCGGCGCGGGTTCCTTCTGGATCGCTCCTCCCGACGCCGTCGATGAGAACGGGAACCCGCTTCCCGCGGGAAGGAAGCGCGTCATCTCGACCGGCGTCGTCGGCGGCGCCAAGCGGGAGATCCAGGTGCAGGTCGCCGGCGGAACCATCTCAACCCTGGCGGGAACCGGGGCCTCGGG
>DASXTQ010000035.1:0-37072 GCA_036505295.1 Candidatus Eiseniibacteriota bacterium | reverse complement strand
GCGTTGGCCCACGCGGCTCAGCATCCGGAGGAGAAGGCGCGCGTCGCCCCCGTCGCGGCTTCCATGGGCGTGCGCGCTCTGTTCGGTCTCATGATCGCGATGGGCGTCGTCACCTTCATCCTCGAGGTGAACAGCGACCCGACGCGTGCCTACGCTGCGTTCCTCCACAACTACTGGGTCTTTCTCTGTCTCGGCTTGGCCGGCACGTTTTTCACGGCGATCCACTACTTGGTCGGAGCGACGTGGAGCGTGGCGGTGCGGCGGATCGCCGATGCGTTCTCCTCGTTCGTTCCCGTCGCGTTTCTGCTGTTCGTGGTCGTGGTGATCGGCATCCCCCACGTTTACATCTGGTCGAGCCCGGCGGCGACACAAGGGGAGAGCGTGAAGCTGATCACCAAGGGGGGCTATCTCTCCAGCAATCTCTTCGTGCTGCGCATGGTCAGCTTCCTGGCCCTCTGGACGTTCTTCTCGTGGTTCTTCGTGCGGAACTCGACGAAGCAGGACGAGACGCGCGACGTGACGGTCTCGAGGACCAATGTCAAATACGCCGCGGTTTTCATCCTCACGTTCGCGATCACCTTCACGCTCGCGAGCTTCGACATGCTCATGTCGCTCGAGCCGACGTGGTACAGCACAATCTTCGGCGTCTATTGTTGGGCGGGGCTGTGGGAGAGCGGTCTCGCGGGGATCGCGATCGCGGCGGTGCTTTTGAGGCGACAGGGGGCCCTGCAAGGTGTCGTGAGCCGGGCCCATTACCATGACCTCGGCAAGTACATTTTCGCGTTCGCCGTCTTCTGGACATACATCGCATTCTCGCAGCTCATGCTCATCTGGTATGCGAACCTGCCGGAAGAGATCGAGTGGATGATCCATCGGATCTACACCGGGTGGGGTGCGATCGGAATCGCGGTCGGTGTCCTCAAGTTCGGGATTCCGTTCTTCGTGCTGATGCCCCAAAAGCTGAAGGAGAACGAGATCGTGCTGCTCACCGTGGCCAGCGCGGTCGTGATCGGCCAGTGGCTCGACATGTACTGGGTCATCTATCCCGCGTTCTCGCCGGAGCACGCCGTCCTGAGCTGGAATGAGCTGGGAGTCGCGCTTGGCTTCATCGGACTTTTCGGCTGGACGGTGCAGTCGTTCTTGAGCCGGCACCCCGCCGCGCCGCACGGGGACCCCGACTTTCAGGCAAGCGTGAGGTTCCATACATGACGGAGACGCGGTACCCCGAACCTCCGCCCGTCCCGAGACACGAGGAGCCCGTCGCCGCGGGTCTCATGATCGCCCAGTTCGTGGTCACGGGCGTCCTGCTCGGCTTGGTGGCGACGCTTGCCTACATGGCAGGCATGCGCTCGGCCGGGAAGGAGGGTGGAGGCGAGACGCATTCGAACGGGACGAAGCCGGGGACGTCGGTGGATGTGGCGGCGCTCCTGAAGCCGGCGCCCGAGCTGATCGCGAAGGGAAAGAACCTCTTCGCGGTCAACTGCGCCTCCTGCCACGGCGCGAACGGCTTCGGGGACGGACCCGCCGCGGTCGCGCTCAATCCGAAACCGCGAAACTTCCACGAGGGTTACTGGAAATACGGGGGAGGGGTCGTCCGCGTCGTTCGCACCATATCGACCGGATCTCCTGGGACGGCGATGGCCGCCTTCACGAGCATCCCGCTCGAGGACCGCTTCGCGCTGGCGCATTTCGTGCGCAGCCTGTCGCCAAAGCCCGAAGAGGACAAGCCGGAGGACTTAGCCTGGCTGGGCCCGATCGGGGGAGCGCCGGGCGGCGGCACGAGCCCACCGGGTGGGGGGACGCCGGGAGGTCCCGCCAAGGCAACTCCCACGATCCCCGTGGAATTGGCGCTCCGTCTCCTCGAGGAGCCGAATCCCGTCGCGGGCACTATTGCGGCGGTGCCTACCGAGGGCCCCGGCGCCTCGATCTACGCCGAGCGGTGCGCCTCCTGCCACGGTGGGTCGGGCGAGGGAGGAGTCCGGGTGCGCATGCTGGGATCCGCGCCCTACGCCTACGTGACGACGATGAAGCTGTCGGCGTCGCGGACAGGGTGGGCGGGCGACCCCGCCCGATTCGAGAAGCTCGTGCTGGAGGGGATACCGGGTTACGTGATGCCCGGAAACGGAGATTTCTCGCGCGCCGAGATCCGCGCGCTCTACGATTTCACCATGAGCCTGCGAGCGCGGCAGGCGGGGACCACGGCCGGCGCCGTATCGGGTCCCGCTCCCGCGCCGGCCGGCGCGAACCGGAGCTGAAATGAAAAAGCGTTGGGCGTTAATCCTCATCCTCGGGCTAGGCATCGCAGCTGCCGCGCTCATCGCGAGCCCGGCGGGCGCGTGGCTGCTTCACCCCGCGACGCCCGTGGCGCGCGAGGTGCGGACGCTTTTCTACAAGGCTGTGGCGGTCACCGCGTTCTTCTTCATTCTGGCGGAGGGGCTCCTCTTGATCGCGGTCTTGCGGTTCCGCGCCAAGCCGGGGGTCCCGGCCGCCACCTGGCACGAGAACTTCAAACTGGAAATCGTCTGGACTGCGATCCCGGCGATCGCGATGGTGATTCTCTCGGGCCCCGCGTTCACCACGATGAAGTACATGGAGACGACCCCGAAATCGGATCTCCAAATCGAGGTGGTCGGGCACCAGTGGTTCTGGGAGTACCGCTATCCCAAGTACGGGGTCATCTTTGCCAACGAGCCGCTCGTCGTCCCCTACGGGAAGACCATTTCGGCGAACGTGACCTCGATCGACGTGGTGCATAGCTGGTTCGTGCCCGATTTTGGCATTAAGATGGATGCCAACCCGGGGAGGATCAACCACGTGTGGTTCCAGGTGGACCACCCCGGCACGTATGAGGGTCAGTGCGCCGAGCTGTGCGGCGTTCTCCACGGCCAGATGTTCATCACGGTGAACGTCGTGACCCCCGAAGAGTTCGAGCGCTGGATCGAGCAGAAGAAGAAGGGAGCCTAGGAAAAATGGAAGCCGGCACCGTCGTCGCCAGACCGGGCCCGCCGCACGCGGAGGCCGTTCACCCCGGCACAACGCCGAGGACGGGCATTCTCAAGTGGCTTCTCACAAGCGATCACAAGCTGATCGGGGTGATGTACATCTGGCTCGCGTTCTTTTTCTTCGCGATCGCCGGCGCGTTCGCGATGGTCATGCGGACCCAGCTCGCCGCGCCCGGGCTTCACGTCCTCCGCCCCGAAGTCTACAACCAGATCATGTCGCTCCATGGGACCTTCATGGTCTTCTTCTTCACGATCCCGATCATGGCGGGGATCTCGAACTACGTCGTGCCGATTCAGATCGGGGCACGCGACATGGCGTTCCCACGCCTGAACGCGGTGAGCTTCTGGCTTTTGGTCCCGGCCGGCTCGCTCATGCTCGCGAGCCTGTTCCTCCAGGGAGGCGCGGCGGCGGCGGGCTGGACGAGCTATCCACCCCTCACGAACCGCCAGTACTCGCCGGGTCCCGGCGTCGACCTCTGGATCTTGGGGCTCCATCTCGCGGGAGCCTCCTCGATCCTGGGCGGGATCAACTTCGTCGTGACGATCCTGAATCTCCGAGCGCCGGGCATGAAGATGTTCAAGATGCCGATGTTCTGCTGGACGGTGCTGGTCACCCAGACGATCATCCTCATCGCGACCCCGATTCTCGCGGGGGCCCTCACCATGGCGCTCACCGACCGCATGTTCGGAACGGGCTTCTTCCAAGCTGTGGCGGGGGGGGATCCGGTCCTGTGGCAGCACCTCTTCTGGTTCTACTCGCATCCCGCCGTCTACATCATGGTGCTTCCGGGCATGGGGATGATCTCCCAGGTCCTGCCGGCGTTCTCTGGGAAGCACCTCTTCGGCTATAAGGGAATGGTTCTCGCGACCGCTGGAATCGGGTTCATCGGATTCCTGGTCTGGGGACATCACATGTTCGCGACCGGCATCGATTACCGGCTCCGCCAGTTCTTCAGCTTCGCGTCCATGGTGATCGCGGTGCCGACCGGGATCAAGATCTGGTCCTGGCTCGCGACCATCTGGGGCGGCTCGCTCCGATTCAAGACCCCGATGCTCTTCGGCCTCGGATTCATCGCCCTGTTCATCATCGGCGGGATCACGGGCATCTGGCTTGCGCTCGTGCCGTTCGACGTGCAGGTTCACGACACCTACTTCGTGGTCGCGCACCTGCACTACGTGCTTTTCGGCGGGTCGCTGATGGCGATCATGGCGGGCATCTACTACTGGTTCCCGAAGATCTCGGGGAAGCTCTATAACGAGACCTGGGGCAAGGTGCATTTCTGGCTCACGTTCATCGGGATGAACCTCACGTTCATGCCGATGCACATGATGGGCATGCTGGGCATGCCGCGCCGCATCTACACGTATCGTCCTGAGTTCGCGAGCTGGAACCACGTCGCGAGCGCCGGCGCCGCGGTGCTTGGCATCGGCATGACGATCTTCGCCCTCAACATGCTGTTGAGCCTGTGGCGGGGGAGGCGCGCCCCCGCGGACCCGTGGAACCATTCGGACGAAACCCGGACTCTGGAGTGGACGGTTACCTCGCCTCCTCCGGCGGAGAACTTCCACACGATCCCGGTCATCCGCTAGGAAGGGTCCCCGCGCGGAGCGGGTTTCACGTCGGCTCCCGCAAGGCCCACGATGCCAGCGAACCAAAACCGCCTGCCGAGCTTCTTCGTCGTCACCCTGGTCCTCGTCTTCGTGCTCGTGGTGTGGGGTGGGATCGTTCGGCTCAGCGGCTCGGGGCTCGCGATCCCCGATTGGCCTCTCGCGCACGGGAGCGTCCTCCCCAAGCCCGAGACGCGCGTGATGATCGAGTACATCCATCGGGTCCTTGCCATGACGGTCGGCCTTTGTACCGTCGGCCTCGCGGTCTCCGTCTACGCGAGCCCGCGCTACCGCGCCCCTCTCGGGGGCTTGATGGCGGTCGCGCTCGTGACCCTCGCGGTCCAGATCGTCATGGGCGGGCGCGTGGTGCTGGAGGAGCTTCGCGTCCAGCGTGTGGTGGCGCATCTCCTCCTCGCGTTTTTCTTCTTCGCGATCCTGCTCCGGATGACGCTCCGCGCCCAGGATCTCGACCGCGGTCCCGGAGAGGAGGTTGCGGTCCGGGGAACCCGGGGGCTCCGTGCCTGGAGCCACGCGGCGGCAGGGCTCGTGTTCTTGCAGGCGGGGCTCGGTGGGTGGGTCTCCGCATCGGGAGCGGGGCTCGCGTGCCCGGATTTCCCTACCTGCCAGGGCTCCTGGTTCCCCAGAATGGAGGGGCTTGTGGGGATCCATTACGCGCACAGGCTCGGGGCCTACGTGGTATTCGCCGCGGTGCTCGGGCTTTTGATCCGCGCGGCTTCGGTGCCGCTTCCCCCTCGGGCCAGGTGGCCGCTGCGGATCGCCGGGGTCCTGGTGGCGTTGCAGGTCGTGCTCGGAATCGGCAATGTGGTGCTAGGGTTGCCCCTGGCGGTAAGCGCGGGGCACCTGGCGACCGCGCTCGCACTCTTTGGAACCTTGCTGGTAGCAAACCATGAGCTTGCCCGTCTCTAGCTATCTCCAGCTCACCAAGCCGCGCATCGTCCTCCTGGTGCTCGTCACGGCCCTCGCGTCCCTGGTGATGGAGGGATCGTTGCTCCACCGGCCGTGGCAGTTCCTGCTCGTGCTGTGCGGGATCACGATGGTGGCGGGCTCCGCGAACGCGTTTAACCAGTACTTCGAGCGCGACCTGGACGCCCAGATGGCGCGTACGCGCACCCGGAGGCCGCTGCCCCTGCATCGGGTTCCCCCGGGAAACGCGCTCGTGTTCGCGATCGCGGTCGGAATCCTCTCGGTCGCCCTCCTCTTCTGGATCGCGAACCCGCTCAGCGCCTGGCTCGCGCTCGGGACGATTCTCTTCTATGGCTTCGGGTATACGCTGTGGCTCAAGCCGCGCACCGTTCACAACATCGTGATCGGGGGAGCGGCGGGGGCGATGGGCCCCGTGATCGCGTGGGCGGCGGCGAGCGGCGGCTTAGCACTCGCTCCGATCCTCATGTTCCTCGTGATCTTCCTCTGGACGCCGCCACACTTCTGGGCGCTTGCGCTCTGCGTCAAGGAGGACTACCGGGCGGTCCGGATCCCGATGCTTCCCCTTGTACGGGGGGACGCGGAGACCTACCGCCAGATCGAGATCTACAGCGTCGCGCTGGTCGCGCTCACCCTGGCGATGCCCTTCCTGCGCACCGGAGGGCTCATCTACGCGCTCTTGGCTCTCGGGTTGGGAGGCGTCTTCGTGTGGAAGGCCGTAAGGGCCCGGAGGCTCGCCACCGTGCGCTCCGCGTGGGATGTTTTCGGTTTCTCGATCCTCTACCTGTTCGTCCTTTTCCTCGGGCTCATCGCCGACGCGATCTGGCGAATCCCGATTCTATAGGAGGCACCCGTAACCCCTGTGAAACGGCCGAGCAATGCCCTCCTCGGGGCGGCCATAGGCGTACTCGTGCTCCTGATGTTCTCCTTCGCCTACGCGAACGTGCCGCTCTTCAAGCTCTTTTGCGAGCGGTTCGGCTTGGGCGGGGCGGGGAAGGCGCGGATCAAGGGGGAAGCACCGCCCGCGATGTCGAGCACGACGGGGCCCATCGAGTCGCGCGACATCACCGTAAGCCTGATGGGGATCACGGCGAGCGGGCTTCCGGTGAGCTTCCGACCTTCGGTCCCATCGGTCGTCACCATACCCGGGAAGTCGGTCCATCTCTCGTACGCATTCACGAACATGAGCGACGATTCGGTCTTCTTCCGCGCCGTTCATTCGATCGTGCCCCAGAAGGCCGCGCGGGAATTCCAGCTCATTCAGTGCTTTTGCTTCGAGGACCAGTCGCTGGGCCCGAGAGAGTCGCGGACGCTCCCAGTCTATTTCGCGCTCTCCCCGCGCATCCCGACCGGGATCGAGGAAATGACGCTCTCCTATACTTTGTTTCCGAGGGATCCGAAGAAGAAGTTGCCGGTGCCGGCGCAGCAGGCGAACTGAGGGGGCGGGTTACCGCACGGTGCCGGAATAAATCGCGATGATGCTCCGGAGGAGCTTCAAGGCCTCCGGCTTTTTTCTCTGGAACGAATTTCGGCCGATGATGGACCCGAAGCCGCCGCCGTCGCGGATGGCACGGGCCTCGTTCAGAATCTCCTCGTCGTTGTCCTTCTTCGCGCCCCCCGAGAAAATCACGATGCGCCGGCCGTCGAAGGAGGACTGGACCACGTGGCGCACCCGGTCGGCGAGCGTGGCTACCGGGATCGCGCTTTTCTCGTACGCCTTCCGCGCCTCTTCCTGCTCGATGTGCTCCGTAGGCAGCTTCACCTTGAGGACGTGCGCGCCGAGCTGGGCGGCGATGTGGGCGGCGTAGGCCACCACGTCGATTCCCGTCTCGCCCGCCTTGCTCAGGCCCGATCCGCGGGGGTAGCTCCAGATCACGACGGCGAGCCCGAACCGCTTGGCTTCCTCCGCCATCGCCCGGATCTGCTCGTACATTCTCTGGGCGTGGGTCGATCCGGGATAAATCGTAAACCCGATCGCGCAGCATCCGAGGCGGAGGGCGTCGCTCACGCTGCCGGTCACCGCGGAGATCGGATCCTTCTCGTCGTGGAGCACGTCGTGGTTGTTTAGCTTGAGAATGAGCGGAATCTCGCCCGCGAACTCCGCCGCTCCTGCCTCGATGAACCCCAGTGGCGCAGCGAACGCGTTGCAGCCCGCCTCGATGGCCAGCTCGAAGTGGAATCGCGGATCGTAGCCCGCGGGATTCGAGGAGAACGATCGGGCTGGGCCGTGCTCGAAGCCCTGATCCACCGGAAGAATGACAAGCTTTCCGGTCCCCGCGAGCGCGCCGTGGTTCAGGAGGCGCGCGATGTTCGTCTTGGTCCCAGGGCTGTCGGATCCATACCAGGAGAGTATTTCGCGGACCCGCTCGGAGGAACGGTGTCCTCCCGCGGCCTGGGCCGCAGGCGCTTTGGCCGCGAGAACCGTCTCAGGATTCATCGCGGCCAGTATAGTCCGGCGATTCGACGAGGAGCAAGTCCTCTCAGCCCTCCGCGATGGCGGCGTAACGGGCGGCGCCCAGAAGCGCCGTACACTCGTTTTGAATGACCCACACCGGGACCGTGACAAGAAGCGGTCGTAGATGCTCCTTATCGCGGAACGCCTCCAAGAAGACATCCCATCGGAGGGCCGGAAGGATCTTGGGCGCGATCCCTCCTCCCAGGTAGATCCCTCCTCGCGCCAGGCACCGTAGGGCCATGTTGCCGGCCTCCGCCCCGTAGGCTCCCACGAACAGCCGGAGCGCGTCCTCGCACGCGCGGCAGGCCTTCTCCATGCCGAGCCGGCTCACCACCCAGGCGGGCCCCTCCTCGCCTCCCTCCTCGAGGTGGCGGGACCACATCGCGGACTCCCCGCGCTCCTCGTGGAATAGCTCCGCCACCGCGGCGAGGCCGGGCCCGGAGAGGACCCGCTCGTAGCTCACGCGTCCGTGGCGGGCGCGGAACGCGGTGAAGACGCGCAGCTCGTCGTCGGTGCGCGGCGCGAAGTCGGCGTGTCCCGCCTCGGAGGGAATCGGAATCATGTCCCCTCGAACGCGGACCAGAATCGACTCGCCGAGCCCGGTGCCGGCGGCCACAAGGGCGGCGTTACCCTCCTCGTCGCGCTCGCCGGCCTGAAGGGTCTCGACTTCGGTCGGCTTGAGCGCGGCGATCCCGTAGCCGTTCGCGACGAGATCATTGATGAGGTGGACCCGCGGCAGCTTGAGCTTCCGGGCGAGTTGCGCCGCATCGATGTTCCACCCGAGATGGGTCACGCGGACGCGGTCCTTCACGACCGGCCCCGCGA
This sequence comes from Candidatus Eiseniibacteriota bacterium, assembly GCA_036505295.1. Classification (GTDB taxonomy): domain Bacteria; phylum Eisenbacteria; class RBG-16-71-46; order SZUA-252; family SZUA-252; genus WS-7. The sequence continues at coordinate 28,240 of DASXTQ010000035.1, read as the reverse complement.
CGCCGAAGCAAGCGGCCTTGGCCCGGAAGGGATGACGGGAGCCGTAATCCTCGATCAGCGCTTCGAGCGAGGGGTATCGGTCGTTCCGGATGTGCTCCGCCGCGAGCGGGGGCCCGACGTCACCGTCCCGGGATTCGAATTGAGCGAGGTAGGTTTTGGTTCCGCCGACGTCGCCGGCCAGAATCACCCGCGCTCCCGCTCGAGGGCGGCCCGAGGGAGGCGGCTTGCGGCGTTCCGGTCGAGAAGCCAAATCGCCTCGCCGTGTGCCGGCGAAACGCGGGCGGCGGGGGTCTCCTCACCCTCGCTTGGAGCAAGGGTCCGCTGGACCGCGGCCGCCTTCTCCTGGCCCGCCACGAGAAAGACAATGCGGCGCGCGGCGTTCAGTAGCCTGTAGGTCACCGTGGCGCGCATTCCCTGGAGCGCCTCGATCCAGACCGCGACGACCAGTCGCGGCGGATCGTCCGGAATCTGGACACCGGGGAAAAGAGAAGCCGTGTGTCCGTCCTCGCCCAGGCCGAGGTACACGAGATCGAAGGCGGGATCGGCCGGGGAAGCGGCCGCGAAACGCGCGCGGATGAGCGCTTCGTAGCGCCGGGCCGCGAGCTCGAGATCGGATGCCTCGCCCCGAATGCGGTAGGTGCGGGGCGCCAGGAGCCCGAGCGGCTCGAGCAGCGCCCTGTAGGCGAGCCCGAAATTCGATTCCGGGTGATCCGGGGGAACCGGGCGCTCGTCGCCGATATAGAACTCGATGGAACTCCAATCGATCCTGCTTTTCATCGGCTCGGAAGCGAGGATCCGGTACATGGGCTCGGGCGTCGTCCCGCCGGAGAGGAGGATGCGCCGGGGCCGCTCCGGGGTCGCCCCCGCGACCGTGGATAGGAGCTCCTCGGCGCCAGCGCGGGCCACTTCGTCTCGGTCCGCGAAGACGCGCACGCCGGCGGTGGTCTCTTTCATTCGCCCCTCCACTCGCTCATCAGCCGCTCCGCGACGCGGACCGCGTCTTCGAGCGATCGATTCGGCGCATGCCGATGGAGCTCACCCACGATGCACGCGGCGAATTCCCGGTAGACGAACGGCACGTCGGCCCGGCGGGCGCGCGGGGTACCAGTCACGATCGTCGCCGCGACGTCACGCCCTTTGTGAGTGATCTCCATTTCGAGCGGATGGGGCTTTTCCGCGCGGATGCCAATACGCTCCAGGGCGCGCCCTTCCCGGGATCCAGTGCCGCGCATGACGACCGTTACATCCCCCGACCCCGACCGAAACAGGATCTCACTCCGGTCCGCCCCTTGAAACGTCCACGCGAGACGGGTTGCCAACCATCCCGTGAAGAGCCACGCGGGGGGAGGAGGGTATCCCGCACCGGCGAACCCGATCTCGACCCGGCGCAGGGTCCTGAGGGCGGGAAGATACTCCTTCATGTCGAAGACTTCGGCAAGGACGTGTCGCCAGGGCGCGAGCCGCGCCCACGCGAGATCGTGTACCTTTCCCGAGCCTTCACGCTCGACAAGCTTCCACACGCCGCGTTCTTTTCCCGCCTCGTTCAGGCAGCTGTCTTCCAGGATTAGGTCCGCCATGTCCATCAGCTCCGAGACCCACGGGAGGTCTTGATCCGGCTGGAAATCGAGGAGCACCGTCGGCAGGTCACCGATGAGAAGCGATCGGATTGCGCTGGGGATCAGCGAGATCGATTCGGAATCGGATTGAACGATGACCTGCTCGCAGCAAACGAGTCCGCCGCCCCCGTTGCGCCGGTGGCACAGCGCGCCGACGCGCGCACGCAGGCCGGCACCTCGAGGCACCACCCCCGCCTCGATCGTAAAGAGCCTCGAAGGATGGCGGCGGGTGACATCCACGAGGACCGGCATGAGCTTCGACTCGAGCCCCGGATCCAGCGGCACGACGAGGTTCGAAAGCGCGGCGCGGTAGATCGCGCCCGCCTTGGATGGATCCGTCTCTCCGGCCCGCTTCCACATGGATCGCAGATCGCTTTCGATCCCCGTCGCGTCGAACGGGCGGCTCCCATCGGGCGCGTCGAGGACGTAGCTCTCGGACAGGCCGGCGGTGGGTGCGGAGAGCGCGTTCATAGCCGGTACCAATGGTGGTGGCTTCGGTGGACCAGCTCGTCCGCCTCGGGCGGGCCCCAGGTCCCGGCCGGATAGGTGAGGAGGGACGGGCGGTGGTCGGAACGCCAAGCGTTCAGGATCCCGTCGACGAACTCCCACGCCAGCTCCACCTCGTCCCGCCTCGCGAAGAGCGTCGAGTCACCAAGGTTGCAGTCGAGGAGAAGGCGCTCGTAGGCATCGGGCGGGTCCTGGCCGAAGGACGTGAGGTAGTAGAAATCCATCTGCACCGGGTCGATGTGGAGAGCCTGGCCGGGGGACTTCGATCCGAACGAAAGCGAGATCCCTTCGTCGGGTTGGATCCTGAGGCGGAGAATGTTGGGCTGGAGGGCGTCGCATCCCGCCGAACGGAAAAGCTCGTAGGGGGGATTGCGGAACACGATCGCGATCTCGGTCGCGCGTTTGGGGAGCCTCTTCCCGGTGCGCAGATAGAACGGCACGCCGGACCAGCGCCAGTTGTCCACGTCGATCCGTGCCGCGAGATACGTCTCGGTCTCGGAGCGCGGATCCACCCCCGGCTCCTCGCGGTATCCGGGAACGGGCGTGCCGCCGAGCGCGCCCGCGACGTACTGCGCCCGGACGGTGTCGCGGGCGACGATCCCCGGCTCCATCGGCCGCATCGTGCGCAGCACCTTCGCTTTTTCATCTCGCACGGAGTCCGCGTCGAATCGGGCCGGGGGCTCCATCGCCGTGAGCGTGAGGAGCTGCATCATGTGGTTCTGGAAGATGTCCCTCGAAATCCCGGCGCTGTCGAAGTAGGCGGCGCGACCTTCGACCCCGACCGATTCCGCGACCGTGATCTGCACCTGCTCGACGTACCGGTTGTTCCAGAGCGGCTCGAAGATTCCGTTGCTCAGGCGAAAGACTAAGATATTCTGGACGGTTTCCTTGCCGAGATAGTGATCGATGCGGTAGACTTGGCTCTCGTGAAACACCGAATGGACAAGCGCGTTCAGCGCGCGCGCGGATTTCAGATCGTGCCCAAAGGGTTTCTCGATGATCACGCGTGACCATGGTGCCGACGTGTCGGAACGGCTCGCGCGGCGGGCCAGACCCGCAGCTCCGATGTTGGCCAGCAGGGCGGCATATTCCGAGGGAGGGGTTGCCAGGTAAAAGAGACGGTTGCCGGGGATTCCGCGCGTCTCGTCGAGACCGTTCAGGACGTGACCGAGGGCGCGGAAGGCTTCCGGATCCTCGAACACGCCCGGCTGGTAGAAGAGCGAGCCCGCGAAGCGCTCCCACTCGGGGGATGAGGCGTCCGATCCCGGCACGGTCCGGCGCATCTCCTCGCGGAACGCGTCCGAATCGAGCCGCCTGCGGGCAAATCCGACAATCGCGGTCCGGGGATGCAGGAGCTTCTGTTTCGAGAGCCGGAAGAGCGCCGGGATGAGCTTCCGGTGGGTGAGATCGCCCGTCGCGCCGAACACAACGATGCTGCAGGGATCGGCCGCCTTGAGGGTGAGGCTTTCATCGCGCAGGGGATTCGCCGCCGGCTCCGAAGTCAGCACGAGTCCCCCGGGAGCGCTCACGACGTCTTCACCGCGTGGCCGCCGAATTTGTGCCGCAGCGCCGCGAGCACCTTGCCCTGGAACGAGTCGCTCTGGCGAGAGCGGAACCGCGTCTGGAGGGCGAGCATCAGGACCGGGGCAGGCACCGCGCGCTCGATCGACTCCATCACCGTCCAACGGCCCTCGCCCGAATCTTCCACGTAGCCGCGCACCTGCTCGAGATTCGGGTCGTCTTCGAACGCGCTCTCCGCGAGCTCGAGGAGCCAGGAGCGCACGACGCTCCCGTGATTCCATAGGGCGGCGATCGACCGGAGGTCGAGGTTATAGGGGGACGCCTTCAAGATCTCGAAGCCTTCGGCGTAGGCTTGCATCAGTCCGTATTCGATGCCATTGTGGACCATCTTGGTGAAGTGCCCGGCACCGCTCGCGCCGACACGCGCATAGCCATCTTTGGGCGCGAGCGTCTGGAACAGCGGCTCGAGCCGCCGGCAGACCGGCTCCGGGCCCCCCACCATGAGGCAGTAGCCTCTGGACAGCCCCCAGATTCCCCCCGATGTCCCGGCGTCGACGAAATCGATCTTCTTCTCGGCGAGCCAGGACGCCCGGCGCACCGAATCCTTGTAGTACGAGTTCCCGCCGTCGATGACGGCGTCCCCGGGCTTGAGAAGGGGAGCGACGTCCCGGATCACCTGCTCCGTCGGGTCGCCGGAAGGCACCATGACCCAGACCGCGCGCGGGGCGTCGCGCAGCTTCGCTACAAGGTCGGACGGATTCGACGCCGCGACGGCACCCTTGTCCGAAACCTCTTGGATCGGGTCACGGGAGCGGTCCCACGCCACGATCCGGTGGCCTCCATCGAGCAGGCGGAAGACCATGTTCTTGCCCATCCGCCCGAGCCCAATGAACCCGAGTTCCATCAGTGCCTCCCTTGGTGTTTGGGATCAGCGGCGCTGGAGCAGCGTGACGGAGCGCTCGCGGATCACCTCCATCATCTCGTCGAAGGAGGCGGAGAAGGATTTGACGCCGTCCACGAGCAAACGCTCGCAGTGCGTTTGCAGCGAGATGCCCGCCTCGGCGAGCGCCTTTCGCGTGCGCCGCGCCGATTCGATCTCCGGATCCAGGCGGTTGCCGGTGACCGTTCCGTGATCCAGGAAGGCGTCGATGGTTTCGCGCGGCATGGTGTTGATCGTGTCGGGGCCCGCCAGCTCCTCGACGTATTTCACGTCGGAGTAGCTGGGATTCTTCGTCCCGGTGCTTGCCCAGAGCATCCACTGGGGCCTGGCACCGGCTCGGAGTCGATCCTCGAAGTTGGGGCCGAAGAACTGGGCGCGGTACTCCTCCCAGACGTGGAGCGCGTTCGCAACGGCGGCTTTCCCCCGCAAGGCGAGAAGGCGCTCCCGTTCGGCCGGGGGTGCTACCTTGGCCTTTTCCTCCAGCTCTTTGTCGACCGACGTGTCGAGCCGGCTCACGAACAGGCTTCCGACCGAATGCAGCCCCTCGAGCGTGAGTCCCGCCCCGATCCGCCGGTCGATGCCGCGCTTGTATGCCTCCGCCACGGTGACGTACTGCAACGCCGAGAACATGAGCGTCACGTTGATGCTCACCCCGTCCGCGATCAACGCTTCGATCGCGGGGATTCCCGCGGGTGTGGCCGGCACCTTGACGAAAAGATTCGGACGATGGATCTTTTTCCACAACCGCTTCGCTTCGGCGATCGTGCCCTCTGTGTCGTGGGCCAGGGACGGCGATACCTCCAAGCTCACGAAGCCGTCCCGGCCCGTTCCGTTGCGATACGTCTCGGCAAGCAGATCCGCCGTTCTCACGATGTCCCGGGCGGAAAGCTCGTCAAAGATTTCTTCCGCGGATTTTCCCGCGCTCGCGAGGCGGACGATCTCCTGAGGATAGGAATACTTATCGCTGCCGATCGCCGCCTTGAAGATCGTCGGATTCGACGTGACGCCGTACACGGTGCCCGAGCGGACCAGGGACTCAAGCTCACCCGACTGGATGAGCCCGTCGTTGATCGTGTCCAGCCAGACGCTCTGACCCAGCTCGTGGAGCGCGACGCAGGAATTCTTTTTCATTCGAGGTCCCTCACCCGGGAATCAACTTCTCCTCTTCGCGGTGGCGAGCATCACCCTGCGCCCCTCAGGATCAATCGTGCTGACGACACGGTGTCCCCACGGCATGTCCGCAGGCGGACCCTCGAACTGGAGGCCCTTCGCGGCGAGAGCGCTGTAGGCGCGGTCCACGTCCTTCACCATGAAATAGAGCGTCGGCTCTTTCGCGGGGCTGGGCTCGCCCATGCCCTGCATCGGGGGCATGAATCCCACGCTGGACGATTGGCCGGTCTGCACGAAGAGGTAGTTCATCGTCGGATCCTGCTCGAATCTCCGGAATCCGAGGAGGTCGGTGTAGAAGCGTTTCACGTCATCGAACCGGTGCGTCGTGTAATCCATGTGCTGGCTCAAGAGCCCGATCGCGCTCGGCGTGGACACAGGAGCTTTCGCCAACGGCTTCTTGGCTGCGCTCTTCGCGGCCGGCTTCCTTCGCGCGGGCGCCTTCTTCTTGGTCGCGGATCTCCTGGTGGCTTTCTTCCGTGCGGGCATGGCTTCCTCCTTGTGGGTTTGATGCCGTATTCCTTGCCGAACGAAAATGATGCCGTAACCAGGACCAGCAAACAAGGGTGTCTGATTGACCTCCGCGGGGGCACGCACATAAACTCGCCGCCGGCTCCTTACACCCCGCTCGATACGGAAAGGGGGAACCGTGATTTCGATCCGAATCGTCTGCGGCGCGGCGATCGCGCTCGGCCTCGCCATGGCGGGCTGCGCGACCACCGGCCCGGGTGGGAAAAAAAGTGTCATCCTGATCGGCGAGACCGAGGAGCGCGACATCGGCGCGAAGATGGCGGCGCAGATCCGCACCGAGAAGCGAATCCTTTCGGACCGCATCGTGACGGATTACGTGAACCGCACGGGCCAACACATTGCGAGGCTGTCCGATCGGCCTGGGATTCCGTATCAGTTTTCTGTCATCGAGAGCAAGGACTTGAACGCTTTCGCGCTGCCCGGCGGTTATGTCTACGTCTACACGGGCTTGATGAAGCACCTCGACACGCAGGCCCAGCTGGCAGGGGTCCTGGCGCACGAGATCAGCCACATCGTGGCGCGCCACAGCGTGAAGCGACTCCAAGAGGGTCTCGGCTTTGAAGCGTTGAGCACCCTCGTCTTCGGGGGCTCCAGCCAGGCCACGAAGACGGTCGTCGGCGTGGGGCTCGCGCTGGTGATGCAAGGGTACAGCCGCGACATGGAGGCGGAGGCGGATTCCTACGGGGCGATCTATATGGCTCGGGCAGGGTTCAATCCGGAGGGCATGGCTCAAGTGATGGACAAGCTTAGCTCCCTAAGCGGCGGGGGAGATGGATCTTGGGAGAACTTAACCTCCGACCATCCGCCCGCGGCGAAGCGGGCCGCCGCGGTGCGGGCTGAAATCAAGGACAAGGGTCTCGATGCAGGCTTGCCATTCGACCCGGAGCCCTATCGAAGCGTGAAGGGGAGGATTCCTTAGGGGGGTTCAAGCCTGGGCGAAGGCGGCGAGGGCCCGCTCCACCGCTTGGGTGATGGTCGCGAGGCCCAGCGCGGCGCTCCCTGCGATGTGAAGCCTGAGTGCGGGCTTCCCGCGCGAGTCGAGCGCCTGCAGATCGCCCAGCGCCTGCGCCAGCTTGAGCTTCCCGAATGTGATCCGGCTCCCTGGAATCGGGAGATCCTCCAGGTCCGACGAAGTGATCTGGAGGAAGATCCCGGTGCCCGGCCCGCCCTTGTAGAGCTGTCCGATCGAATGAAGAAAACGGGGTCCGTACCCTTGGAGCACCGGGATCCGGATCGCGTCGCGGATCTCGCGGCGCAGATGGGTGAAGGCGCTCTCGGTTCCCGCGGCGCGCTCTACATACGCGAGGATCGCGAGGTAATCGCCCGTTCGTTTGAGCGCGAACAACCGCCCGATGAGCATCTCGAGGCTCGGATGGCCCGGGGTGTATGACGTGAGTTTCTCCCAAAGCTTCTTCGAGGCGTAGACTAAGACCCCCTCTTCTCGCGTCCGGGGCTCCCCCTCGGGTACCGCGCCGGTCTTCTCGATCTGGGCGAGGATCGCCGCCGTGTTGTCCTTGCTCTCCTGCACGTTGGGCTCGTCGAACGGATCGATTCCTAGTACTGCGCCCGCGACCGCCGTCGCGACCTCCCAGCGGTAGAACTCCGCCGCGAGCTCGACACGGCGGGGGAGCACGATCTCGACCCACGGCGCGCCCGCTTGTTTGAGCTCCGCGCCCAGCCGGGCCAGCTCGACCGACGGCTCGGAGGCCAGCGTGACGCTCGCGAAGCAGCGGTCATCGGAGTAATATCGGGCGAACCCAGGCGGCTCCCCCTCGACGGGGATGATGCCGAGACCTTCCTTGCCGGTCGTCTCGGCGACGAGCTGCTCGATCCAATACCCGAGCGGGCGTAGGGAAGGGGACGTGAGGAGCGTCAGCTTATCGCGTCCGGCGCGCGCCGCCGCCCCCAGGAACGCGCCCAAACGAAGCGCGTCGTTTCGCGCGGGATCCGAAGCCGCGCACGCCTCGGCTGCCCGCGCGGCGCTCTCACCGAACGCTTTGAGGTCGAGGCCCAGGAGCGCGGCCGGGACCATCCCGAAGTAGGAAAGCGCGGAGTAGCGCCCGCCGATGTCGGCAGGATTCAAGAACACGCGCCGAATCCCCTCGTCGCGCGCGAGCCGGTCCAACGCCGAGTTCTGGTCGGTGATCGCTGTGAAGCGCCGTCCCGGATCCGGCACCCCCGCTTCCTCGAGGCGCGCGCGGAAGTACCGGTACTGGGAGAGAGTCTCGATCGTGCGTCCCGACTTGCTCGAAATCAGGAAGAACGTGCGATCGAGCCGGTGCGACGTCTCGGCCGTGCGGATGGAACCAGGGTCGGTCGAGTCCAGGACCTCGAGGGTCGGTGCCCCGGGTGATGGAGCCATGACCTCTGCGAGCACTTGGGGGGCGAGGCTCGAGCCCCCCATTCCCAGGAGAAGCACGCGCGTGAATCCCTCGGATCGTATCTCCGAGGCGAACGCGGTCAGCTCTCCGATTCTCTCCTGGAGCCACCGCGGGGAGTCCAGCCACCCCAGACGGTTGGCGATGGTTTTCTGGTGCTCGGGGTCCCGTTTCCAGAGCGAGGCGTCCCGGCTGAGGAGACGCGCGATCGCCCCCTCCCCGACGAGCGACTCGAGGGCGGCCCGGTAGGCCGCTTCGATCCCACCCGGGAACTCACTGATGCTGGTGGGTGCGCTCATATTCGGTGATCTGGGCCACGCGCCGCGTGTGGCGTCCACCGTCGAAAGGGGTTTGGAACCATGCGTCGAGAATCGGGATCAAGTCGTCGGGAGCCGTGAACGCGGAAGCCAGCACCAGAACGTTTGCGTCGTTGTGGCGCCGGGCGAGCTCCGCCTGTTTGAGATTCATGCAGATCGTGGCGCGGATCCCGCCGACTTTGTTCGCCGCGATCGCGATGCCGTTCCCGGAGTCGCAGAGGAGCACCCCGCGCTCCGCCTTTCCGTCGCGCACGGCCTCCGCGACCCGAAACGCGTAGGGAGGATAGTCGGTCGATTCGGGGGAATAGGTGCCTGCGTCATTCAAAACGTGGCCGCGACCCTTGAGGTACTTCTTGACGCGCTCCTTCATCTCGAAGCCCGCGTGGTCGGCACCGATCGCGATGTTCATGGCTGCTCCCGGGATGGCACGAGGTTTTGGCATGGGATGGCGGACCGCACGGCGAGGCTAGAGCATGGCGTCGAAGCCGCGCAATAGCCGAGTTGACACGGACCAATTTACGGGCGAAACTGCGCGTGCATGACCACGGGTCAACCGAGCCAGCAAAGCACAAGCGCACTGCGCGCCGAGCATCAGAAGATTCTAGCGAGCGTCCGGGCCCACGCCGAGCGAGTGGAGAAACTTCACGAGCAGCCGACGCCGCAACAGATGGCCATTGCCCGTGAGCTGCTCGAGTACGTGAGGAAGCAAGTCGCGCCGCATGCGCGCGCGGAAGAGTACACGCTCTACCCGGCCGCGGATTGGGCCGCGGGGGAGGGCTCCCACCTGACCGAAGTGCCGCGCTTCGAGCACCAGCTCGTAACCCGCAGCTGCGACGCGCTCGACAAGGCGATTCAGACCGGGGTCCCCGCGGGGAAGCTCATGCGCCTTTGCTACGCAATCCTCGGGATCATCGAGGCCCACTTCGCCGCGACTGAAGAAGTGCTGCTTCCTTACCTCGACAAGAAGTTCGACGGAGCCCGTTTCGAAAAGGAAGTCCTGACTCCGCTCAGGGCCGAGCGCGGGGCGAAACGGTAGATTCGCCTCCGGGCGCCGGTTGAAACCGGCATGATCCAGCCGCCTCTCAGTTCTTTCCCGCCAGCCACTCGTCGAAGGAGTGGAAATCGTAATCACGGCCCAGGAAGGCGTGCACCAGCTTTGCCGCCGGCGCCGACCCGCCTGCTGCCAACACCGTGTCGCGGTAACGCCGCGCGATCACGGGATTGAGCAGGTCCGATTTATCGAATTTGCTGAACATGTCCTTGGAAATAACGAGCGACCACATGTACGTGTAGTAGACCGCCGAGTACCCGTCGAGGTGGCCGAACGCGGTCTGGAAGTGGGTGTCGGGCATCGGCGGGTACGGCGTGTACTTGGGCTCAAGGTCTCCCCGAATCTTGTCGGTGTTGATTTGCTGGGGAGGCCGGTCGTAATAGTGGAGCGAAATCGCCGAGTACAAATTCTGGTAGGCGATCGAGGTGGCGCGCCCGAACCAGTCCGCGCGCCTCATCCGTTCCACCATCTCGGTCGGGATCGGCTCGCCGGTCTGGTATTGCTTGGCGAAGGTCTGGAGGACTCCGGGATTCCAGCACCACTCCTCGAGCATTTGAGAAGGCGCTTCGACGAAGTCCCATTCGGTCGCGATACCCGAGATCGGCTCCCACCGCTGGTGCCCGCCGAAGACCGCGTGAAGCAGGTGCCCGAACTCATGGAAGAAGGTCACCACGTCACCGTGCTCCATGAGCCCGGGATCTCCCTCCTTCCCACCGGGGAAGTTGCACACGAGCGCCGCCTCGGGAATCTGGACGCCATCGACGCCGTTCCGAATGCCGAAATTCGCGGCATGGTTGTACTTTCCGGGCCGCGGATGGAGGTCCAGATAGAAACGGCCGATCATCGTGCCCTTTTCCCACACCTCGTAGGCTTCGACGCTCGGGTCCCAGACGTCCGCGTTCGCGATCCGCTTGTACGTGACGCCGAACAGCTTGGACGTTGAGCTCAGGACGCCTTGCTTCACCTCCTCGAAGGGGAAGTAGGGACGTGCCTGCTGCGCGTCGAAGCTGTAATCGCGTTTCCGGATCAACTCGCCGTAGTAGCGGCGATCCCACTGGTTCACCACCGTTGCGGCCGGCTCGTCTTCCTTCTTTCGCTTGAGATAGATTTCGTATTCTTCCTGCGCGCGCTTCAGGGTCAGACCCCGAAGCCGCTCGATGAACGATGCCACGTTCTTGTCGCTCTCGATCATCTTGTCCCGCGTCGCGTACTCCGCCCAGGTCTTGAAGCCGAGGAGGCGGGCCAGCTGGTAGCGCTTCGCGATCATCCTGTCGAGGACCGACATGTTGGCGGGGTAGGCCCGGTTCAAGAATTCGTGGAGCAGGCGCTGACGCACGTCCGCCCTCTTGGCGTAGCTCATGACCGGAAAGAAATCCGGGTATTCGATGCTGATCGGGATTTTTCCATCCGCGCCGGGCGGATGCGACTTGATGTAATCCTCCGGGAGACCATCCAGCTCGGCGACACTCGACAGGGTGATCGTGCGCGAGTCGTTCCGGATGTTCTTGTCGAACTCTTGTCCGATCGCGACCAGCTCCTCGCGGAGCGCCGTGATCTTCTTCCGTGTCGCCTCGTCCTTGTCGACGCCGGAAAGGCGGAAATCGCGGAGCGTCTTGGCGACACAATAGTGGGTGGGCTCGTCCGTTCCCTTGAGCTCGATCGCGGAGAGAGCGTCATACACCGCGCGGTTGAGACCCAGGTCGCTCAGGAACTTGTTGGCGATTCGGGTCTCCTCCTCGGCCACCGTGCGCACGGTCGAGTCGGGGTGGACCGACTCGATGAGGTTGGCGGCGTAGGCGGCGTTGTTGCCGTGGAGCAGCGCTTCGTTGTAGGGAGCGAGCGTGTTCTCGATCGTGCGCGGACTCTTGCCCGCGAGCAAGCGCGAGAGCGCTTGCTCGGCGGTTTTCAGCTCTGCGTCCGCAAGGGCGCGAAATCCCGCCGAGTCGGGCCGTCCCGTCCAGAAGGGGGGCGCGACGGGAGTGACCTCTGCGAAGGCGGCGGCGGACGTCCCGAGCGCGGCCCCGAGCAGGGATCCGGTGAGTAGGACCGCGGACCATATCGATGGGATTCGAAGTTTGGCCAAGCGCACAGACCCTCCTTGGAACACCGGGCTCGTGACAAGAAAGCGGCGAAGCACCGTCACCGGCGCTATGCTACCACAGCGATGACGCGGGACCGGAGCCTCCTTTACGCCGCCGCTTTCGCGCGCGCGACCGGCGTGGGGATGTCCGGCGTCTTGGTTGGACTCTACGCCGCGGAGCTGGGGCTCTCGGCTCCCGGCGTGGGCGCCACCGTGTCCGCAGGGCTCCTCGGGGTCGCGCTCGGCACGCTGGCGATCACGCTCTACGCGGAGCGCCTTGGCCGGACGCGCTGCCTGGTCGCGCTCGCGGTTCTGGCCGCCGTTGGAACCGCCGCATTCGCGCTCGCTCCCGCGGCGTGGATGCTCGCCCCCGCCGCGGCGCTCGGCATGGTCAACGGGATGGGGCGCGATCGCGGAGCCGCGTTCTCGCTCGAGCAGGCCATCCTCCCCGATCTGACCGACGAGGGCGGGAGAACACGCGCCTTCGCCTGGTACAACGTCGTCCTGGACCTCGGACACGCGACGGGGGCGCTCGCCGGGCTCCTGCCGAGCCTCGCCCGCCACGCCGGTCTCGCCCCTCTCGCGTCCTACCGGGTCGGATTCCTCACCGTCGCAGCGCTGAGCCTGGTGGGTGCGGCCGCATACGCCGGGCTGAGCGCCCATGCGCGGTCGCGGCGCGCAAGCGCCGTGAAGCCCCCGCCGATCGGTCCGGAGTCCAAGCGCCGCATCGCACGGCTCGCGGGCTTGTTCGCGATGGACAGTCTCGGCGGCGGCTTTCTGACGACCGCGCTCCTCTCCTACTGGTTCTTCCGCCGATTTGGTGTGGGGGAGGAAACGCTCGCCCCCTTGTTTCTCCTCGCGCGGATAGCCAACGGGCTTTCCCATCTCGCCGCCGCGTGGCTGGCGCGCCGAATCGGTCTTCTGCGCACCATGGTCCTCACGCATCTGCCCTCGAGCCTTCTCCTCCTCACGGTTCCGATCGCGCCGAGCTTCCCCTTGGCCGCGCTCCTCTTCCTGGTGCGAGAGTGCCTCGTGGAGATGGACGTGCCCACGAGGCAGTCCTACGTCGTCGCCGTCGTGGGGCCAGGAGAGCGGGCGGCCGCGGCGGGCGCGACGAATCTCGTGCGCACGGCTGGCTGGGCCGTGGCGCCCGCGTTTGCCGGAGCCGCCATGCAAGGGGTCGCGCTCTGGTCGCCGCTCGCTGCGGGGGCCGCGCTCAAGATCGGCTACGACCTGCTTCTCTATCGAGGCTTCAGGAAAATCAAACCGCCCGAGGAGCGCTCCGAGGCGCTCGCCCTCGCCTGAGCGGGTCAGGTCTCACGCCGGACGTAGTAGGTGGTCGGCGCGGTCTGGAACTGGCGTTTCGTCAGGTCCGATTCGAAGAAGTACGTGCGCCCTCGGAAATCGACCCGCGGGGAGCGAGGCGTGGGCTGGAATCGCTTCTGGGTGACGGGATCCGTGAGCGGCCCCGAGTACCGGGTCGGATCGGCGAGGAAACGCTTCTTCGATTCCTTGCTCGAGAAGAAGTACGCCTCTTGGTTCATGAAGACCCGAAGGCCCGCGTCGTAGGATGCCACCCGCCCCGGGTAGACCGGATCCCTCAGCGTCACCTCCATGTTCTTGAGCCACGGGGAAGGGTCTTCGCCGAAGACCGCGGGGCAGGTGCGTCAGCAGAATCCTACCGGTTGTCGGTTCACGTACATGGGCCGGATGGCTGGATTGAGCTGGCCATGGCGAACAGCGCACCGGTCGTTGACCGAGAGCTGTGAGTCATACATCATCTTTTCATAGGTCCCAATCGGACGCGGGGCGGGTGGGCGTGCGGCGGGCTTCTGGGGTTGCGCGGTTGGCGGCGAAGCCGCGGGCGGAGCGGCAAGCGCGAATGCGGCAAACGCGATCAGGGCCCCAAGCACCCCGATCGCGCCGCCCATACGTCTCATCGTGCGGTTTGTCCCGCTTATGGTCGCTCTCATTCCCGCATGCTCGTCACGTGCATCGTCCCCTGAGTATGCCACGCGCCCGCGTGGTACCCAAATAGGGTATTCTCTCCGCCATGAACGACCGGCCCCGTGCCCCCGAGCTGCCCCAAGGCTTCGCCTGGTTGAACACCGACCGGCCCCTCACGTTCGCAAGAGAGCTTCAGGGGCAGGTCGTGCTCCTCGATTTCTGGACGTACTGCTGTATCAACTGCATGCACGTCCTCCCCGACCTCGCGTACCTGGAGCTGAAGTATCGCGATCAGCCCTTCTTGGTCATCGGCGTTCACAGCGCCAAGTTCACGAACGAGGGGCAGCGCCAAACCGTGCGGGCCGCGGTGGGTCGCTACGAGATCGAGCACCCGGTGATCATCGATGAGAACATGCGGATCTGGAGCGAGTATGCCGTGCGCTCGTGGCCCACGCTCGTCCTGGTCGGCGCCGATCGCCGGATCATCGGCGGCGTGGCGGGCGAGGGGAACCGTGACTCGCTGGACGCCGCGATCGCGACCGCGCTCGAGGAGGCGCGGGGGAAGGGCATCCTGGCCCAAGCTCCGCTTCGTCTGGCGCGGGAGCGATCCGTTCGCGCGGCTTCGGGGCTCGCGTTCCCCGGGAAGGTCCTGGCTGATCCGGTAGGAGGGCGCCTCTTCATCGCGGATTCGAACCACAACCGCATCGTGGTCGCGACGCTCCCCGATGAAGAAGGGCGGTCCCGCCTTATCCGCACCATCGGGCATGGCCGCGTGGGCCGTGAGGACGGGCCGGCCGACGGCGCGGGCTTCCATCATCCGCAGGGGCTCGCGCTGTCGGGAGAGGTGCTCTACGTCGCCGATACCGAGAATCACCTGATCCGTGCGGTGGATGTGACCTCGTGGACCGTCACGACCGTGGCGGGAACCGGCGCGCAGGGCTTCGACCGCTCCGGCGGCAATCTGGGAACGAAGCAGGCGCTGAATTCCCCGTGGGATCTCGCGATCGAGGGGAGCACCCTCTACATCGCGATGGCGGGCCCGCATCAGCTCTGGCGGCTCGATCTTCCGATGGGCCTCTGCCGCGCGTTCGTGGGAAGCGGCCGGGAGAACATCGTCGATGGCCCCGTGGAAGCCGCCGCGCTCGCGCAGCCCTCCGGCCTCGCGTTGCTCGGAAACTATCTCTACTTCGCGGATTCAGAAGTGAGCGCGGTTCGGAGGGTCGATCTCGCGGAAGAGAGGGTGGAGACCCTGATCGGCCGCGGCCTCTTCGATTTCGGCGATCGAGACGGGGATTTCGGTTCCGCCCGCCTGCAGCATCCGCTCGGGGTCGCGGCCTGGAGAAAGCGGGTCCTCGTCGCGGACACCTACAATCACAAGATCAAGGAAATCGACGTGGAGCAGCGCACGGTGCGGACGATGGCCGGGGACGGGCGTCCCGGCACGGAGCGCGAGGGGCATCTCGCCCTGTTCGAGCCGGGCGGCCTCCATGCGGCTGATGACGTCCTCTACATTGCCGACACCAACAACCACCGGGTCGTGCGCCTCTCGCTCATCGATGCCGGGTGGCGCGAGGTCGTGATCGAGGGTCTCCAGGCCCCTGAATTGGAAGATAAGGAGGCGCGCTCGGCAGGCGCGCCCGCGTTCTTGACCACCGCGCGGCTGCGCGCCGGGGAAGCCACGGCCTGGCGGGTCGCCGTGAATCTTCCCGAGGGCGCGCACGTAAGCGAGGAAGCGCCGGCGAGCGTCCGCGTCGCGCGAGGCTCGGAGGTCATGCTCCAACGCACGATCCTGGGTGCTAAGTGGCCGCTTGCGTTCGAGCTGCCGGCGCAGCCCGAGGGAGCCGCCGACCTTCACATCCAAGTCTCGTTCGCCTACTGCAACGAAGGGCAGGGAGTCTGCGTCCCCGCGAATCCAAGCTGGCGGGTTCCCGTGACATTTGACCGCAACGGGGAAGCCTCCGCCGAACTAGTAGCCGCGGTCTCCTGATCGGAGACCGGCCATGCCCCACTTCGTAATCGAGCTGATCAACGCGGGTCAGGTTCTCCTGATCCCCGTCCTCGTTCTTCTGAACGCGTTCTTCGTCGCCGCGGAGTTCTCGCTCGTCACCGTGCGTCGGACCCGGCTCGAGGAGCTGGCACCGAAGCGCGCTCCCGGCGTGGCACTCGCCATGATTGCGATCGACCGCCTCGACCACATGCTCGCGGCGACCCAGCTCGGAATCACCATGGCCAGCCTCGCTCTGGGCTGGCTCGGGGAGCCCGGCCTCGCGCACTTCATCGAGCCCTGGTTCGGATTCCTCCCGGCCGCGTGGGGACCATACGCGTCGCACACGGTCGCGACGATCGTCGCCTTCGGCGGCATCACCTTCATCCACATCGTGGCGGGTGAGCTTGCGCCGCGAACGGTCGCGATCCGCATCCCCGACGCCGTGGTCCGGACCCTCGCCGGCCCGTTGCTGGCGTTCGAGCGGGCCGGCCGGCCCTTCATCCGGGTCACGAACTGGGCCGGGATGACCCTGGTCCGGCTCATGGGCTTCGCGCCCGCTTCGCACGCCCAGCACGTGCACTCCGTCGAGGAGCTCCAGCTTCTGGTGGAGGACGTTTCGGAGGCGGGACGCATGAGCGCCGAGCACGCGGAGCTCTTGAAGAACGCGTTCCGGCTCCCCGCCAAGAAAGTGGGGGAGGCGATGGTGCCGTTGAAGGACGCGGCGATCCTCGACGTGCGCTCCACGCCGGAGCAAATCCTGCACGCGGTGCAGGAGAGCGTGCATACGCGGTTTCCTGTCTGCGACGGCGAGCGCACGCGGATCGTCGGCATCGTGAACGCGAAGGATCTTTTCTACATCTACTCGACAGCCGGGCTGATCCAGATCGCGGACGCGATGTACCCGGCCACGTGGGCGCCCGCGGATCGTTCGATCGCGGAGCAGCTCAAGGAGTTCCGAAAGATTCGCCGCCAAATGGCCGTTGTGGTGGACCTTACGGGGCAGCCCATTGGGCTCATCACCCTCGAGGACATCATCGAGGAGCTGGTCGGTGACATCGAGGACGAGCACGACGTGCGGGGCGTGCGCGAGGCCGTGGAGGCGGCGGCCGCGGTGCGGTCGCCGACGCGCGGCGAGCGGCCGAAGTGGGCGTGGGGGCAGCGGCGCGATCATTAGGGGAGTCAGCCCGGGTGGCGGAATGGCAGACGCAGGGGACTTAAAATCCCCTGGGGTGTAAACCCCATGCAGGTTCGAGCCCTGCCCCGGGCATTGAGTTACGGCGACGCGATGCAGCGGCCGATACGGAAATGGTGCCCAAACGGTGCCCAAAGTGCTCCGCTTGACTTGCGCCCGGCTCCGAGATCCAAACGTCCAGGATTGTCTTTTATACGAAGGAGCCCGAGCGTGACTGCGAAGACCGGCGAAGCGTGAAAGCCCGCGCGCGCAGCGGCCGCAGCCGGCGCCCGCTTCCGAGCATGGGATCGCGGCTTCAGCGCCATCCCGATACGGTTGCCACCGCCACGTTCTCGTAGATGTCAACCGGACCTTTGGCGCGAACGTCCAGGAAATCGACCTTCGTGCCGTGCGTCTCGAGAAAATATTCTGCCTGCCGTCCCCAGCCGAACAAATAGGGTCCCAGGTACCACCCGCTGCCCGGAAGGGGCGCCGGGGGCAGGACGGGCGGCGGGTCCTGCCTGAGCGGCAGCCCCGCGACCCACCACACTCGGTGGCCGGACTGGAGCGTCTTGGCTGCCGCATCCAGGGTCGGGTCAACCGCGCCGGAGCGGGCCATCGCCGCCTTGACCAGATCGTATCGGACGATGTGGACGTCCTCGAGGGGAGGGACCGTCACCACCTCGGCCGGCCCTTTGTAGTAGCGCTGGAACGCGATTCCGAGCCAGAACGGATACAGGACAACGAGATCCCCGGGGGCCGCGTTCTTCGCGATCTTCGAGGCCGTCACGTCGATGTTCGTCCAACGCTCGTGCACCTGCGGCCATCCGGGGATCGCCATCGTGCACGCGATCCCCAGAGCCCCGGCGACTCGTACGATTCTTCTCCATTGGTCGGTCGTGGCGATGAGCCATGTCGTCGCGTCCAAGGTGGGAGCGACCAGCACGATGAGCGGCGCGTAATACCACGGTTGCGTGAGCAATTGAGCGGATTTGAGCGCTGCCAGATACGTCCCGGCGGCCACAACCAGAACCGTAGCGCAGAAAAGCGCGAGATTGGATCGCGCCCGCGCGGCGTGTTGTTTTCTTCGAGACAGCAGCCCGATGAGGCCTACGACGCCGCATAGAATCGCGAGGCCGATCCACGGCCACGCGGACAGGACGCTTCCAAATCCCAGAGCCTGGACGAGCACGTCCCAGAGCCGTTGCATGGAGACCGGCCTGCGGACCAGGATGCCCCAGCCATGCGCCGCGGCGATGCTCGGCAGGTACGGAACGAGGGAGGCGGCGGCAACGAGACCTACCAGCATCAATCCCATCGCCGTCTTGAACCGTGAGTTTCGCAGGGAAACGACCGCTCCCGCGAAGCAGATCGCAAGGAGCAAGAATGCGTTCTGATACATGCACTGGACGCTCAGGACAGCGAGAATGCTCGCAGCGACGAACCAATTCCGTTTCGACGTTTCGACGGCCTTCCACACACACCCGAGCGTTGCCACGATCAACGCGATCCCGATGCCATACGGCCGGATGGAGTCCGTCGTTCGAATCATCCAGGGGTTGAGCCCGACCAAAGTCATCGAAATCAACGGGACGCGGCAGCCGAAGAGCCGGCACGTCAGCCACAACGCGCTCAGGACAAGGACGCCCACGAGAAACCCAAAAACCCTGAGGCCCTGGTCGGTGCCCAAACCCTTGGCGACCCAGCCGCGCAGGAGCAGCGTGGATAGGAGGGGAAACGAATCGTATTGGAGGGCCGCAAACGTGCTCGACACGGAAGGCATGCTGGCGAACTCGACGCTGTTGACCTCGTCCCGCCAGAGGGCGCCAGCGTGTGTGAAGAACGCGAAGTGAAAGAAGAGGGCCGCCCCGGTGAGAAGGATTGCGACGCCCCATTCCGCCCACGGGAGCCCGCTGCGCGTGCTGCTCCGGCCCGGCGCTTTCTCTTGCTTTCCTTTCGTCACGACGGTCGGTTGCGTGCCACGACTGCGATTGCCGGCGTGAATCGACGCAGGGCGCGTGTCGAAACGTGAAGGTAGTACCCGCCGGGCAGGAGGTAGCGGAGGAGGCCCAACCACTCCACCGGAACGAAGTGCTCCTCCGCCCAGCGTAGCCAGAATCCGCGCGAGCGCTTGTGGAGGTGCGTCTCGTCGCGGTCCAGCAGATGCACGGCGGGGCCCGTTACACCGTCATAGACCGGGACGACGAAGAGAAAGCATCCCTCGGGGGAGAGCTTCGCTTTGATGCTCGACGCCACCTGCTCCAGGGACGGAACGTGCTCGATGACGTCGAGGGCCGTGATGACGTCGAAGGGGCCCGGGAAGGGAATGTCCGTGGCACCTGCTCGCGCGAAGGTCGCGTCGGGCAACACCTGAGCCGCGCGCTCGATCGCGAATTCGCTCACGTCGATCCCGAATCGCTTCCACTGAGGATCCAGCTCCGAGAGGAACGCCCCGAAGGCGCAGCCGATATCGAGGATGCGCGGGGCGCGATCGCGTGGGGCGGCCCGTTCCACGAGCCCGCGATAAAAACACAGCTTTCGCCTCGGATTTTGTCGCGAATAGTTCCGATAGGTCTTCTCGAAGTAATCCCGCTCGAACTTGCCTTCGCTGGCTACGGTCATGCTCCGAGCCGTCGTTTCCAGGCCAGGAGGAGCGTGTCCCGGACCGTCTTCCAAACGTTCATCTTGCTGCCGCCCTCCTTCCAGTCGTATCGAAGGATGAACGGCACCTCGCCGAAAACAATATTCATCCGGCGCAACTTGAGCAGGATGTCGACCATGCATTGGAAGCCATCCTGGTCGAAAAAGTTTTCGCCGTAACGCGCGAGCGAATCCCGGATCACACGGGCGCGATAGGCCCGGTAGCCACATGTAAAGTCCCGGACCCCGCGGATCGGGAAGACGATGCGGAACAGCCAGGACGACGCGTGGCTCAGGACGAGTCTGAGAAAGGGGACCCCGACGGTGCGGGATCCCTGACGGTATCGGGAGGCGATCACGACGTCGTGCCCTTCCGAGATCATGCGGACCATTCTCAGAATCAGCCCTGGGGCGTGTGTGTCGTCCGCGTCCATGGTCACGATGATGTCCCGGTCTCCCGACAGTTCGACCGCGGCGACCAGTCCGTCGCGAATCGTCGCGCCCAGGCCCCGATTGACTTCGTGATTCATGAGGCGGATGGGCATCCGGGCCGCGCAGGCGCGCACGATCTCCTGGGTCCTGTCGCGGCTGCCGTCATCGACAAGAACGACCTCGTACGGGATGGCGGCGTCTTCCATCGCCTCGTCGATGTGGATCAGGAGGCTCTCGATCCGGCCCTCCTCGTTGTAGACCGGGAGAACCACATAGACCTTTCGCTTCCCGCGGGAACCCGTCTCGTTTGCTGTTGGGATCATGGAATTGCGAAGTGTAAGCCCGACCCGGCCCCGGAAGGAAGGGAAGGAGGCGGAGGGTTATTCGGGCGAGAAGGCGCGAGAGGTTTCGAGTGGTGGTTCTTCAGGAACGTCCGCCAAGTCTGGGACGGTGGTCTCCTTTCGCGGGGCATGAACCAGGGGCTCCGTCTCTATTGGAGGTGGAAGATGCCAGCGGACGACCGTGTCCGGCTGAACGATTGTGAGCGGACTGCGCCAGTCCCTCCAGATGCGGGAACGGACGACCCATACGACGCGGTCGCGTTTCTTCAGGCGGATCCTGGAGCGAGGGCGTTGCAGCACATAGAGTTGGTGACGAAGAGCGAGATTCTCGAGGGCAAGGCTTTGTCGGGATCGAAATGCCGAGCAGAGCAGGTGTAGGATGATCTTGAGCATCCAACGACGCTACCGGGCAGTGAGGCTTACCGCAAGCATGGCAACGCGGACGGAATATTTGGAAGGCTCAGGTCTCCGAGCCATCACCGACGCACGTGGCTAGCGCGAAACAACGACGCGTCGAGCGGTCGCGCGCGATGCCGGGCAAGCCTCCATCTTCCGGCGGACCGGCCCCCGAAGCCCTCCTCGTCGGCCGCCGCGGGTTGCTCCTGCTCGGAACCCTTACCTTTCTCACGCTTCTTCCCTTCACGGGAAAGGCGTTTCACATCGACGATCCGATGTACCTCTGGGCCGCGAAGCAGATCCAGAGCAAGCCGCTCGACCCGTATGGGCTTGAGGTGAACTGGTACGGGTCTCCGATGCGAATGTCCGACGTCAACAAGAACCCGCCTCTGACCTCCTACTATATCGCCGGTGTCGCCCGGGTGTTCGGTTGGGGGGAGCGTGCCCTGCATCTCGCGTTTCTCATTCCGGCCGTCGTCGTCATCATCGGGACCTACCTTCTTGCGGAACGACTGTGCCGGCGGCCGCTCCTCGCGGGTTTCTGCACGCTCCTCACTCCCGTATTTCTAGTATCGAGCACCAATGTGATGTCGGACATGCTGATGCTCGCCTTCTGGGTGTCCGCGGTCTATCTCTGGATCACGGGGATGATGAAAAACTCCGCGTGGCGATTGCTCGCTTCGGGAGTCTTGATCGCATTGAGCGCGCTGGCGAAATACTACGGGATGGCCTTGATCCCGCTGCTTTTCCTCTACTCGCTATTCAAGAAGCGCCGGCCGACATGGGCCTTGGCCTATTTGCTCGTGCCGATCTGTGTTCTAGCCGCCTATCAATGGGCGACGCACGAGTTGTACGGGCGAGGGTTGCTTCTTGACGCGGCGTCCTACGCCACCAATCTGCCGTCCCAATGGGGGAAGTGGTCGATTGCGAAGCTCCTGATAGGTCTGGCCTTCACCGGTGGATGCCTCGGAGCCGTATGGGTTTTCACGCTCTGGACATGGCCGCGGTGGACATGGCTCGTGGGTGCGGCGATCGCGGGTACCGTGTTGGTGACGGTGGTCGCCACCCACACCATCGGCGGTAGGGCCATGCGGGTGGGAGGGGAAAATGTCTGGATGGCCGCCGCGCTGCTCGGGGTGTTCACGACAGGCGGGCTCGGCGTGCTCGTGCTCGGCGTGCAGAACCTCGTGGGGCGGCGGGACCCGGAATCGTGGCTGCTCGGCCTATGGGTTCTCGGTACGTTCGCGTTCGCCGCCGGGGTGAACTGGACGACGAGCGGTCGGTCGGTCCTGCCGATGGTTCCCGCCGCCGCCATCCTGATCGCCCGACGGGTGGAGGCAGGGCGAAGAAACGAGGCGCTGAACATGCGCCGGACGGCGGCGGTCGGCGTGCTCTCGGCAGTGCTGGCCGTCGGGGTCGCCTGGGCGGATTTGGCATACGCGAACAGCGCTCGAGTAGCGGCAAGGAGAATTCATGAAAAATATACAGGCAAGACACACACCCTGCGATTCGAAGGCCACTGGGGTTTCCAGTACTACATGGAAGCTCTGGGTGCCAAGCCGGTCGATGTGTCCGCCGCCTACCTGGATATAGGGGACATTTTGATCGTTCCCGGAAACAACACGAACGTGTACCGGCCGAATGAAGACTCGTCGGTACTTGTGGAGACCATCGAAGTTCCGTCCAGCAGGTGGATCGCCACGATGCGGTCGGATCTTGGCGCCGGCTTTTACTTCGACGGCATCGGCCCGCTCCCCTTCGCGGTGGGGAGAGTGCCTCCCGAGCAGTACCACGTCTTTCTGATCACGCCCCAGAGGAAGTGAGGCGCGGCACTCTGCCACTGTTCGCGCATGCCCCGTAGTTCAGGTGGATTCAGATTCTTCCGTAGAGCATCCTAGCCGCCTATCTGCTTCATGTATGACGGGTCGACATTGGAGCCCAGGCGCTGTGACTGCAACGCGTCGTTCAGCGCGCTACTTCGGACGCCCAGGGTCCACCACGCGTGGCTGCGGCTGAGATAGTATTCCCCTAAGCGCGGCTCTCCTTTCGGGGCGCGTCCAATTGCCTCATCGAAGGCCACGATCGCCTCTCGATCGCGCTTCATTTGCTGCAGGGCCTCGCCCATTGACCCGTACTGAAGGTAATTGTCCGGGCTCTTCGGATTCAGCTCAATGGCACGGCGGCTGTCGGCTACGGACTTTTCGTATTGCTGCATCATGCTGTAGACCATCGCCCGATTCGCGTAGGCATCCCGATATCCGGGAGCCGCCGCGATCGACTGCGAGTAGTCGGCGGCCGCTCCCGCCAGATCTCCTTTCTGTAGCTTCAATGCGCCCCTGTTGTTCAGCGCGGTGGAGTAGTCGTGCTTGATCTCCACCGCGCGATCGTAGCAGACCAGAGCGGAGTCGATCCGGTCCATAGTGGCCAGAAGGACAGCCTTGTTGAACCAAACTTTGGCAACCCTCGGGTTGAGCGCGATGGCTTGATCGAAATCCGCCAGCGCGGCGTCGAATCGCTTTTCCTTCCCATACATATAGTAGTGCCCACGGTTGACGTAGGCGTCGACGATCCGACGCGGATACTCCTGGATCGTGTCGCTCCAAAGGACCCCGGAATTCTGCCAGACGTCGCAGCGCTTCCATGTCTGGAACAGCGATACGGGAACCAATAGGAGCAGGACCGCCGCCACCAATGCCTTCAGGACGGCGCCGGTTGACCTTGGTGCCGGGCGCTCGTCAATCCACCATGCGAGCGCGAGGAATAGGCCGATATAAGGCAAGTAGGTGTAGCGCTCGGCCGTTACGGCCCGTCCCAATGTGAAGACCTGAAGCACGAGCATGATGTTTATGCAAAAGAACGCCAGGCCAAACAGGATCGTTCGGTTGCGACGATTCAGATAGATGGCCGTAGGGAGAAGAATCGCGACAATCACGAAGGCGAGGTAAAACTCCGTGCCCAGACCCGTCCCCTCCACGTTGGGGGGATAGGGATGGATCGCGGAGAGATGAACAGGTGCGATGAGCTTCACCAGGTACGTCGAGAGGCCGTAGGAGGCAAGCAACGCCTTCTGGAACGGACCCCATTGATGCGGATCGATGGCACCGCTGACACGCTGAGCATGCAGGGTCAGAATTCCGATCACGACAGAGAAGACGAAGAAGGGGATCTTTTCCAGAAGAAGCCGCACACCGTACGCACGCCTTTGATAAAAGTCGACGGCGAGGAGGGTCAGCGGGAACACGACCGCAGCTGGCTTCGACAAGGCGGATAGAACATACGCCAACAGGGTGGCGAGCAGCCATGCAGGCTGGCGCCGATCGAGATAGCGAAGATACGTGATGAGGCCAAGCAGGTAGAAGAAGGCATAGAGTACGTCCTTGCGCTCGGCGACCCAAGCAACGGACTCCACGTGCATCGGATGGATGCCGAAGAAGAGGCTCGTGACGACCGGGGCCCAGAGCCTGCCCTTGGAGAGCCGCCCCATGAGCACAAACACGAGGCACGTATTGGCCAAGTGGAGCAGCAGGTTCAGCCAGTGATAGGAAGCGGGATTCAGTCCGGAGAGGCGGTAGTTCAGCGCCAGGGACCAAATGGTCAGCGGATGGTAGTTTCCCGAGACAGGGGTGATCAGCACGGCGCGCGCGTTTGGATTCGAGACGAGCGGGTTATCCGTCACATAGGTGTTGTCGTCCCAGTTGGTGAATTCGTTGTCCAAACTGGGAATGTATGCGACGAATGTCAGGAACAGGATGGCCGCGAGCCATATGAGCCGCGCGCGGCGCGGCCGTTGTGGCGGGATGCCGTGCTTCTTTAGGGAGGTCTTGGCTGGGCCCCTCTTCATGGTGCGCGCCCCGACTGAAGCTCAAGGATGTTGCATGATGGGTCGAGAATCCGCCACACGTCCGCCTTCCATGGAAACTGTCATGGCCCTTTCTTCGGGATCATCTTACCTTACCCCCGGCAGCGGTTTCTGAAATGACCGCGGCTTGGCCCACCTCCATTTCCCCTTGACAGTGCCGCGCCAGGGGCGGAGTCTTGCGCTGTTCTGCGGCCCATCGCGCACCGATTCGCAATCGTTCCATATTCCTCGGTTTCCTCGTTGTCTCGCTCGGGAAGGATCGCCGGTGGCCATCCCTCCGGCTCGACCCTTTCTCAGGAAACGAAGCACATTTCACGGGGGGCTTTCCAATGTGCGCTCGAATTCCGGTCGTTCTCGCAATTCTTTCTCTCCTCCTCGTCGCCGGGGCCACGAATTCTGACGCAGCTTCGTCGGCCGCGGATCGCACGCAGGACGGCACGCTCGCGCAGGCCCCCTCCGAGCGTGCCGAGGCCATGAGCGGTGTCGCTCCGGTCGTGGTCCAGCCCGCGCCGATGACCCTCCCAGGCGGTACGACCGCGGACCAGGTCCTCCACGCGACGGACGGGGACGGGGACCCGATCACGTTTTCGAAGTCGTTCGGCCCTGCGTTCATGACCGTAACCACCACCGATCCTGGCACCGGCTCCGCGACAGGGAATGTGCACCTCGCCCCCTCGCTCGCTGACCAGGGCGTCGTAAACGGCGGGATCCTGGCGGGCGACGGGACCTTCCTTACGGCGGCGACGCTGGAGATCACCGTGACGGGCCCCGACCGACCGCCGGTCATGACGCAACCGTCTCCGATGAGCGGGCGGGCGGGCCAGACCATCGACCAGGTGGTTTCGGCGAGCGATCCTGACGGGGATCCGCTGTCCTTTTCCAAGGTATCGGGTCCTGCGTTCATGTCGGTCCAGACGCTCGGAGCAACGCAAGGCCTCGTTCGTCTGTCCACGACGGCGTCGGACTCTGGCGCGAGCACCGGCACGGTGAGTGCGAGCGACGGGCAGCTGACGGATCAGAAATCCTTTTCGATCACAATCCGGGTCAACACGCCCCCGTCGATCGAATTCATCCCTACGCTCTTCGTGACCGCGGGGGCAACGTTCGACCAATCGCTGTACTCCTTCGACGCGGAAGGGGATTCGGTCGTCTTTTCGAAAGCATTCGGCCCGAACTTCATGACCGTCACGACGCCGAGTTCGGGGGAGGGCTTCGCATACGGGAACATCCACCTGGCCCCTGGGCCCTCGCAGGTGGGCAGCTACAACGCCGCGGTCGCCGTCAGCGACGGAGCGCTCAGCGCGCAGAGCTTCTTCGGCATCATCGTCAACCCTGTGAACGCCCCGCCGGTCCTAAGCCAGCCGGCCGACATGACGGTCACCCTAGGCGACTTGGCGGAGCAGATGGTCACAGCGACCGACCCCAACGGAGACTTCATCAGCTTTTCGAAGGTGTCGGGACCGGCGTACGTGACCGTCTTTGGATACGGCTACGGACAGGCGACCGGGACCATTCAAGCTGCCCCGGGGGCGTTCGACGCGGGGGTGGCCACCGTCACAATCCAGGCGTCGGACTACCAGCTGTCCGACACGAAGTCGTTCACGATAACCGCCCTCGCCGGGAACTTCCCGCCTCCCTGCGGGGCGGAGGCGTTCACACCCCTCACGACCAGCTTCGGATATAGCACTATCGAGGTCGAGACCG
This sequence comes from Candidatus Eiseniibacteriota bacterium, assembly GCA_036505295.1. GTDB lineage: Bacteria > Eisenbacteria > RBG-16-71-46 > SZUA-252 > SZUA-252 > WS-7. Next base: position 1,655 of record DASXTQ010000035.1, on the reverse strand, counting down.
CGGACCTGAACGGGGATGCCAAGCTCGACTTGGTCGTCGAGATGGCGGAGGCCGGTCGGCTCATCGTGGTGCTGGGCGTAGGGGATGGCACGTTTGGACCGCCCACCGATCTGGAGCCGGGGAGCACTCCCGCCTCGGGCGCCATCGCGGATTTCAACCAGGACGGAATTCCGGACATCGCGGCCGCGAACTTCAGTTCGAACAACGTCTCTGTCTACCTCGGAGATGGAACGGGAGCATTCGGTCCGAAGCATGATTTCACGGTAGGTTTCTCACCGCGATCCATCGTCGCGGCGGACGTGAATCGCGACGGCAAGATGGATCTCATGACCGCGAATCGAGGATCGAGCAGCGTCTCGCTCCTCCGTGGCGTGGGAAACGGAACCTTCCTCACCGCGACCACGATTTCGGCGAAGTCGCCGTGGCATCTCGCGGCGCCCGATTTGAACGGCGACGGAGCGCCCGATCTGGTCACGGTCAACCCGAGCTCCTACGACATCTCGGTCTATCTCAACAATGGTTCGGGAGCGTACGGATCGAGAACGGACTATTCCGTAGGCTTCGACCCTTTGGCAGTTACCGCCGCGGACCTGAACGAGGATGGCAAGGCTGACCTAGCCGTGACGAGCGCCAGCTCGAACTATGTCTCCGTGTTTCTCGGAGTTGGTAACGGCACGCTGAACCCGAGGCGAAATTTCACGACCCACTTCGGACCCCGTCAGATCGCTATCCTGGACCTCAACGGCGATCACCACCTCGATCTCGCAATCCCAAATCTGGGGTCCGACGACGTCTCGATCCTTCTGGGAGACGGTTCGGGGGCGTTCGGTCCGCACGCGGACGTGCCGACGCAGCGGGGCCCTTACGGGATAGCCTGGGGTGACTTTGACGACGACCTTCGGAACGATCTGGTGGTCGCGAACTACCTCGACGGCAGCGTCACGGTCCTCCTGAACGGTTGCGCCCCGCGGCCGGACCATCCCCCTGTCGTGACAGCGCCGAAGACAGCCTCGGGGCCGGAGGGCTCCGAGATCACGTTCAGCATCAGCGCGAACGACCCGGACGGCCCGGCCATCTCGAGTCTGACCCCTGATTTCTCCGGGCTTCCGATCGGACACAACGCCACGTTGACGCCGGGACCCGGCAATACAACCGGCGTGTTCCGTTGGACGCCCACCTACCAGAACTCGCGGCCCACGCCCTACCAGGTGACCTTCACGGCGGCGAACGTGCTGTCGGGCTCGGCGACGACCAAGATCACGGTCACCGATATCAACAGGGCCCCGACTGCCAACGCGGGCGGACCGTATACGGCCTTCGCGGGATCGCCGCTCACCCTGGACGGCACCGGATCCTCCGACCCGGATGGCGACCCGCTGTCATACCTATGGGTGTTCGGGGATGGCGCAACGGGAACCGGGGCCACCCCGGTCCACACCTATGCGTCGATCGGGCTCTACGGCGTTGCGGTGACCGCGTCGGATGGGTTGGCGTCTTCCCTCGCCACCACGACGGCCAACATCGTCGGAGTGTTCCAGGCCCGTGCGTTCACCGCGAGCGGGAACCGCAGCATCCGGTTGGGCTCGGGCAAGCCGCAGTGGTGCGGGAACATCGAACCCATCGGAGGGTCGTTCAGCCTCGTGACCGTGGACTTC